>JBIJBO010000014.1:0-43297 GCA_044345215.1 Prosthecobacter sp.
CTCGACGAGGTACTTGATTCGTTGTCCTTCTTCGCCGCGGCCTTGTAGGAATCACTGCGGTAGTCGGTGATGTAAAAGCCGTTGCCCTTGAAGATGAATCCCGAACCCAGGCCGATCTTGCGCTTCACCGGGCCGGCACAGCCGGCGACGGGGCAGTCGGTCAGATGCGGGTCCTTCATGGACTGGCGGGCCTCGAACTCATGGCCGCAGGTCTGGCACTGGTAGTCGTAAGTGGGCATGATGGTTCAGTGGGGGTGTTTGGGGGGAGTGGAAAGTAGGGGCGGGGCCCGCCGGCGCAAAGGGAAATTCTAGGCCGTTGCCAAGACCGCCAGGGCGTGCGAAAAGGCCGGACATGTCGCTGCCGCGTTTTCATTTGCCCCCCGGCCATTGGCTGGAAGGTGACCTCGTCCTCTGCGGCGACGAGGCCCGCCACTGCGCGCGCGTGCTGCGCCGGCAGGTGGGCGACGAGATTGAGATCTTCGACGGCGCCGGCCGCGTCGTGCGCGCCCGCCTGACCACGGTCGCCCGCGAGACGGTGACGGCGGCGGTCGTCGAGGAACTGCCCACCCCCGCGCGCCCACCGGCCGTGCACCTGCTGCCGGCCCTGATCAAAACGGAACCCTTCGAGTGGCTGCTCGAAAAGGCGGTCGAACTCGGCGCCGCCTCGGTGCGCCCCGTCCTCACCGCGCGCACGGTCGTGCAGCCGGGCGGCGAGCAGCTCGACAAGAAAATGGCGCGCTGGCGCCGCCACATGCTCGAGGCCGCCAAGCAGTGCCACACGCCCTTTCTGCCGCAGCTGGAAGCTCCGAAGCCCTTCGCGGAGGCCATCGCCGCCGCGCCCGCCGGCGCCCTGAAAATCCTGCCCTCGCTGGCGGAAGCCAGCCGCACCCTGCACGGCCTCGGGGCCGGGGCGACCGAGGCCTGGGTGGTCATCGGCCCGGAGGGCGATTTCACCCCGGCCGAGGAAGAGCTGGCGCGCGCCCAAGGGTTTCTGCCGGTGACGCTCGGGCCCTTCATCCTGCGCGCCGAAACGGCCTCGCTGGCGGCACTGACCCTGCTCGTCCATGAAATGGGGAGGAGCCATGGCTGACGAAGCCCCACTGTCGCCCGGTCTCACCTGGCTCTACGGCACCCAGGTCTACGGCATCAAACTCGGCCTCGACGGCGTGCGTCGTGTGCTTGCCGAGCTCGAGCTGCCCTCGCCGGGCATGAAGTTCCTGCACGTCGCCGGCACCAACGGCAAGGGCTCGACCTGCGCCTTGCTGCATGCCGTGCTCAGCGCCGCCGGTTTCCGGGTCGGCTTGTTCACCTCGCCGCACCTGATCCGCTTCAACGAGCGCATCCGCGATCACGAACGCGCGATCACCGACGACGAGATCGAGGCCGGGCTCACCCGCCTGCGCGAGCGCGTGGCTGACTGGCAGCCGGCGCCGACCTTTTTCGAGCTCACCCTGGCGCTCGCCCTCGACTGGTTCCGCGCCCGCCACTGCGAGTGGGTCATTCTGGAAACCGGCCTCGGCGGCCGGCTCGACGCCACCAACGCGCTTCTGCCCGAAGCCTGCGCCATCACCCGCATCGGCATGGATCACATGGCCCAGCTTGGCGACACCCTGGCGGCGATCGCCGCCGAAAAGGCCGGCATTCTCAAGCCCGGCGTGCCCGCCGTCACCGGGCCGCAGGAGCCGGAAGCCTTGGCCGTGCTGCGCGCCACCGCCCGCGAACGTGCATTGTCGCTGACCGTGGTGGAACAGCCGCTCGACGGCCTGCCGCTCGGTCTGGCCGGTCCGCACCAGCGCTGGAATGCCGCCGTCGCCGTGGCCCTGCTGGAGGTCGCCGGCTTCGACCTGTCACCCGCCGTGATCGAGGCCGGCCTGCGCGACGCTGTCTGGCCGGCGCGCTTCCAGCGCTTGGAGGAGGGGCGACTCATCCTCGACGGCGCCCACAATCCCGATGCCGCGCAGGCGCTCGTCGCCGCCTGGCAGGAGGCCTTTCCCGGCGAGTCGGCCGTCATCGTCTTTGGCGGCTCCAGCGGCAAGGATCACAGCGAGACGCTGCGCCCGCTGCTGCCCCTCGGCGCGCGCTGGATCTTCACCGCCTTCGATTCCCCGCGCGCGGTCCCGCCCGCCGAGATTCTCGAGGCCTACCGTGCCGCCGGTGGCGACCCCCAGCTTTGCCAAACCGCCGACAGCCTGCCGGCAGCCCTGGCCCTCGCCCGCTCCCACGGCGCCCGCCTGCTCGTCACCGGCTCCCTCTTCCTCGCCGGCGAATTCCTCGCCCTGCAGGAACGTTCCGCCCATCAGCCGAGCGTGCAGTAAGGGGTGCGCTCAGTCCCGGGGCAGGGGACATGGATGGCGGCTCGCACGGAAATGCCCCCCCGACCGCGCGCAGCGCCCTGGAGTGCGGCGCCTCTGCGCTGCTCTACCACCTCGTCCTGTCAGCCGCCCAAGCCCAGAAGAGTCCACAGGCAAGCGTAGCGGAAGTCGTGAGACTTCCCATTTCTGAGTCGCGAAACCAGGTCGTTTGAATCGCTGATGGACGCTCATAGGACGCCGATCCTGAAGAGAAGGGGCCTGCTGTTGGGGGACTTGGCCTCAAGGTGGCGGGCAAGGGCGTGTTCCTGCTGCTGATTGCCTGTGTGACGCACCGCGGATCGCTTTTCTCCCTGCTGCATGTCCTGACCCTTGTCGCTCTGATGCCGTTCGCTCATTCGATCCTGCGCCTGCTCGGCCTCGTTGCGTGAATGCTGGGACTTCTGGCCGCCGAGGCGCGCCATGAACGCAGGAGCTTGGGTTTCACTTTGCGCTCCTTGCGTTCTTTTGCGGCTGAGAAACGGCTTGGGGTCTTCCGGGGTGGCCCGGCCAGCCGCCCCCGGTCATCTTGCCCCGGGGCGGCTTTTTTTGCGTGCCTTGGGCGTTCGGTTCGTTATCATTTGCCCGCCCTTGGGCAATTCATCCCCACTTCCACCCACCATGAGCCATTCCCTTCCCAAACTTCACAACGCCATGTGGCCCGGTCTTGTCGGCAAAGGCGACGGACCCGACCAGGAGCCGCCGATCAGCCTGGAGCGCATGCTCGACCTCACCGCCGCCGCTTCGGTCAACGGCCAGAAGTTCGAGGGCATCGACTATTTCCTGTTCCTGCCGCACACGAACCCGCAGGCCAGCGACGACGAACTCAAGGGCATTGCCGACCTGATCGCCTCGAAGGGCTTCTCGGTCGGTTCGCTGGTGGCCCCGGTCTGGCCGGGCACGGTCGGCGACTCCGCCATGGGCGACGACGCCGCGCAGGCGAAGTTCCTCGACGCCGTGACGATGGCCTGCCGCATCGCCAAGGTCTTCAACGCCCACGGTGTGCGCAAGTATGGGGTCATCCGCGTCGACAGCGCCGAGTTCGGCGTGGCCAAGTGGCGTGAAAACCCGAAGGCGAATACCGCCCGCATCGTCGACACCTTCCAGAAGGCCGCCAAGATCGCTGCCGACCACGGCGAGCGCCTCGCCGCCGAGGGTGAAATCTGCTGGGCCGGCATGCATTCCTGGAAGGACATGCTCGACGTCCTCGAAGGCGTCGGCATGCCCGAGGCCTTCGGCTTTCAGGCCGACCTCGCCCACACCTATCTCTACACCCTCGGTTACAACGCCCCCGAGCACGCCCTGCTCAAGGAAGGCTACAGCGACGCCGAGTTCTGGGCCGCTTACGAGAAGATGACCGACGCCCTGCGCCCGTGGACGATCGACTTCCACGTCGCCCAGAACGACGGCACCGTGCACGGCGCCGGCTCGCACGACAAGACCGGCAAGCACTGCCGTGCCGATGATCCGAACGGCAAGCTCGACATCGTCAAGGCAGCGGGTTACTGGCTCAAGGACGCCTCCAGCCGCGGCATCCAGCACATCTGCTGGGACGGCTGCATGTTCCCGAACGCCGTGCTCGAGACGCCGGACACCTGGAACAAGATCCTCGACGTCATGCTCAAGGTCCGCGCCGCCCACGGCTGGTCCTGAGTTCCGCCGCCAGGCAAGCCGCGGCGCGGAGTCCGTCTCCGCGCCGCTTCCCGTTTCACCCCATGACCGATCTCTTGTTCTTCCAGGCTGTCCAGGAGGCTGTCGCCAAGGACCCTCGCTACGACCCGCTCGCCTACGAGTTCGTGCGCGAGGCCCTGCACGTGGCGGTCAAGCACTTCCGCGAAGGCCAGGAGGATCAGCACGTCAGCGGCCAGGAGGTGCTGGAGGGCGTGCGCCTGCACGCGCTTGAGGAATACGGGCCGATGGCCCTGCATCTGCTGCGCGATTGGGGCCTGCAGCGCGGCGAGGACATCGGCAACATCGTCTACAACCTGATCGACACCGGTTACTTCGGCAAAAAGGACGGCGACAGCCTCGAGGACTTCGCCGGCGGCTACGACTTCGAGGAAGCCTTCGGTGCGCCCTTCCTGCCGACGCCCAAGGCGCAGTCCTGACCCGCCCCGTTCCGCCCGGGCGCGGCGGAACACGGCGGACTGTTCTCACGGCGCGATCGGCAGCGGCACCTGGCTCGGGTGCATGAGGTAGGCGATCAAATCGCGCACCTGCTCCGCCGTCAGGGCATTGAGCAGGCCCTCGGGCATCATCGACACCGGCAGCTCGCGCGTTTCGGCGACTTCGCTTTTTTCGAGCGTCAGCGTCTCGGTCATCGTGCGCAGGCCGAGGGTGCGACCACCGCGCGGGCCGAGCACGCCGCTGAGCACGCGGCCGTCCTTCAGGGTCACGACGTTGAGGCGGAAGTCGGCGGCGACCTGGGCGCCGGGATCGACGAGGTTTTCCAGCAGGTAATGCAGGCTGTCGCGACCGGCCCCGGTGAGGTCGGGGCCCAGCGCGCCGCCATGGCCGTGCAGCCGGTGGCAGGTGGCGCAGGCGGCATTGAACAGGACGCGGCCGTTGCTTCGGTTGGCCAGGGCCAGGACCTCGGGCGTCAGGGCCGCGGCCAGTTCGGCCATGCGCGCCTTCTTGTCGGCCGCGCTCTCGCGGGTCTCGCCCCAGACCTCGGTGACACGCCGTTCCAGCTCGGCATCGCCGAGTTGGCGCATGCGCCGGGCGTGGTAGGCGGTGACGGCGCTGCGCGGGATGTCGCCGGCGGCGACCGCCTTGAGCAGGGCCGTGGCGAAGATGGGGCGGGTGGTCAGCACCTCGAGCAGTTGGTGGCGTTCGGTGTGATGGAACTTGCGCCAGGCCTTGACCAGCAGCTCCGCGGCCTTGGCATCGCCAAACTGGGCGAGACCGGCGGCGGCGAGCGGATTCAGGTAGCGTTCGTTGAGCAGTTTCTCGCAGATCGCGCGCAGGTCGGGCGGCCGGCTGTCGATGAGGGTGCGCAGGGCGGCCTGGCGCTGCGTCATGGCGGCTTCCTTGGCGAAGGCGAGACGTTTGACCTCGTCGAGCGCGCGTCCGTCGCCAAACAGGGCGCTCAGTTCGCGCACCGTGTCGGCCAGGTCGGCGCGATCGGCGAGCTGCGCGGCGAGTTTGTCCCAGCCGGCCGGCTTCGGCGCTTTGCGCCAGCCGGTGAAGGCGGCGCTTAGGCCGGCAAGCAGGTCGCTCTGCACCGCCGGTGCGGCTTGGCTGGCGAAGCCGAGCAGGGCCTCGAGCGGTTGCGGCCGGGTCTCGATGTCCTCGGCCAGGCGGCGCGCCAGGCACTGGCGGGTCACCGGCAGGGCGCAGGCGCGGGCGAGTTCGACGAGGTGCTCGGGGTGCGTGTCAGCGACCGGGATCAGGCCGTACCAGATCATCAGCGGCAGGTTGTGATCATCAGCGTCCTCGGTGCGCGCGACCAGGCCGGCGGCGACCTCCGCGCGCCTTTCCACCGGCAGGCGCTGGAGCAGGGAGGCGAGGGTGAGGCGGACCAGGGCGGAGTTGTCCTCGCGGGCGAGTCGCGCCAGTTCCGGCACCCAGGCCTCCGGCTTCGGGGCGTTGGCGACCGCCTGGGTGCCGAAGTTGGCGGGGCGCGTGCTCATCAGGGTGTCGAGCGGCCAGGCATCGGCGAGCAGGCGCAGGGACCAGGCGCGCAGGTGCTCGTTGGCATCGCCGAGCAGGCCGCGCAGCAGGGCCTCGTCGGTGCCGCCGATGACTTGCAGGCTCCACAGCGCGCGCAGGCGCACGACCGGATCCTTGGCGCTGGCGAGCAGCTCGCGCAGCGGGGCGCGCGCGGCCGCGGCGTCGGGGCGACCGGCGAGTTCGACGCGGGCGCGGCGCGGGAACCATTCGTTGGCGTGCGTGTGCAGGGCGGCGAGTTCGGCCGGCGACAGCCCTGCGAGGTCCACCGTCACGGGCTTGGGCTTGCCGTGCTGGAGCTTGTAGATGCGGCCGCTGCTGCGGTGCACGCCGTCGCGTTCGTGGCATTCGCCGGTGTCGCTCCAGTCGAGCACGAAGACGCCGCCATCGGGACCGTAGCTGAGGTCGAGGCCGAGGAACCAGGCGTCGCCGGTGCGGAAGAAATCGGGCCGGTGACGGGCGATGTAGCCCGAGCCGTGGCGTTCGACGTGCTCCTGGTTGGCGCGGCGGCCGTGCTGGTTGAGGGTGAAGAACTCGCCGCGGTATTCCTGCGGCCAGTTGTCGGCCAGGTAGAACATCGCGCCGATGTGGACGTGGCCGCCGCCGAGGGTGTCGGAGAGATTGATGTCCTTGCGCCGCGCCGTGTCCTGCCAGCCGAGGGCGGTGTCGAAATGCCAGTGATCAGCATGCAGGTCGATGAGGGCGTAGGCGCGCGGGTTCGGGTCGAGGGTGTGGGCGCGGACAAAGTGGGCGCCGGGCGTGGCGTGCCAGAAGTGGCCGTTGACGGTGTTGACGTAGAAGAGTTCGCCGACCTCGTTCCAGTCGTGGCCCCAGGGGTTGGTGTTGCCCGAGGTGATCGCTTCAAAGACCCGGCGCTGTGGGTGGTAGCGCCACATGCCGCCGCGCACGGGGATGCGCTGGTCTTCCGGCGTGCCCGGCACGCCGACCTCGGCCGCGCCGGTGGCACCGCAGCGGCCGTAGAGCCAGCCATCGGGACCGAAGCGCAGGCCGTTGACGAGGTTGTGGTAGCTGTCCGGCGGCACCTTGAAACCCTCCACGTGCGGGATCGGTGCCGAGTCCGGGACGTCGTCGCCATTGGCATCGGGGATGAAGACGATGCGTGGCGGCGTCGCCGCCCAGACACCGCCGTGGCCGATCTCAAGACTCGTGAGCTGCTGCAGTTCGTCGGTGAAGACCTTGCGCGTGTCGAAGCGGCCGTCGCCGTCGCGGTCCTCGAAGATCAGGATGCGGTCGCGCAGGGTCGGGTCAAAGGCCTGCTCGCCGTAGCTGTAGCATTCCGCCACCCAGAGCCGGCCGCGGCCGTCCCAGGCCATCGCCACCGGATTGCGCACCAGCGGTTCCGCGGCGCTGACCACGGCCTCGAAGCCGTCGGGCAGGTGCAACTGGGCGAGCGCCGCCTCGGGCTGGAGGAATTTCTCGAGCTTGGTTTCGGTGTCGAAGGGCTCTGGAAAGTCCGCGCCGAGGGCGGGCAGCGCGAGGGCGAGGAAGAGCAGGCAAAGCGGGCGCATGGTCGGGCAGACTAAGCCGCCGTGCCGCCGGTTGCCAGTGCGTTTCAGCCTGCGGGTTTGAGCGAGAGTTTCTGCACGCGGAACAGCTCGCCGCTGGCCGGCAGTTGCCGTGGCCGCAGGTAGAGCTTGTAGATGCCGGCGGCGGGGATCTCGGCCTCGCCGAGGATGAAGCCCTTGAAGGCGCCGTCGGTGTCGACCACGGCGGCGGGCAGGAGGGTTTCGCCAAGTTGCACCTCGTAGGTGCCCTTGGCGGCGCCCGTGTGCGCCTGATGGATCAGGATCTCGTACTTGCCGGGCGCGGGCAGTTCGACGAGCCAGGCCGCCCAGTCGCCCTCGTCGTTCCACTCGACCAGGGCACCGTCACGTTGGGTGAGCCTGCCACCGAGGCGATACTCGGCGCGGTCGGCCGGCAGCGCGGTGGCGGTGGTTCCGGGCACAATGGCGATGACCTCTGCCAGTTTGTCGCGAAAGGACTTGGCCAGTTCGCGTGCCTCGCGACGCTGAGCCCCCTGAAGGGTTTTGGCGTAGCGCTCAAAAAATTCGGCGGTTTCCGGCGTGACAATGCGACCCAGCAGACTGAGAACGTAGCGGCGCTCGGCGCTGTCGCGTGTCTGGCTCCAAAGTTTCTGGCCGTGGTCGAACAGCGCCTGCTGCGAAAGCGGGCCGGGGCGGCTGGCCAGTTCGATCGCGGCAATGAGCAGGTAGGTTCGGCAGGTGTCGTCGGCTTCGGCGGGGAAGCGGGTGGCGATGTTCGGCAGCGGGTCGTGGGTTGGATACTCGGCCAGCAGGGTGATGGCGGCGCGGCGCACCTGCCCGGACGGATCGGCGATCGCTTGGGTGATGATGGCCAGGGTGTCATTGCCGCCAACCCGGGTGAGGACGTTGAACAGCAGTGCGCGGTGCGGTGAATCACCCGGTGCGGCTTTCCAGGCGGCAATGACCGCCTGGGTGGCGGCACGGCGGTCGTCGGCGTTTTGCACGGCAGCGACGAGGCCTTTGCCAACCGCGTCGTGGTCGCGCTGCGAGGCATTGGGCAGGGCGGCCAGCAAGCGAGGCAGGTCACCGGCGGAAGTCAGCGTGCCAAGCGCCGTCCAGGCCGCCTGGCGCACCTGGCCGCGACCATCCTCCAGGAAGCTGAGCACGATGGCAAAGCCCGGCCGGTGGCGGCGCAGGCCGATGACCTGAAGCAGTTTTTCGCAGGCGGGGAAGTTGCGCACCTTTTCCAGGTGCTCGAGCACAAGTGCGTCGATGTAGTCGCCGCCTTGAAGCCGGCCTAGCGTTGCTGCGGCGGTGTCCCGGGCGGTGGGGTCATCGAGAAACTCCAGCAGCAGGCGGGTGTCGAGATCCGAGCCGGCAGGATGATCGAGGGCGGCCAGTTCGGCAAATCGCGCCGCACGCTCCTCGCGCTTGCTGTGCTTGAACCAGCTGATGAACGCAACCTGGGCAATCAGGATGACGGTGAAGGCTACCAGAATGATCTGCAGGGCTGACCGCCTAGGTTTGGATTCGCTGGCGCGTGTTGGTGCCGGGCTCGCTGGCGCAGCGGGGGCGTGGGCGTCGGCGTAAACGTTGCGCGATCGCGCCATGGGCTTGACCGCGGCGAGCAGAGGGGCTGTGTCTGCCGGAGAGAGCAGGGGAACCGTGTCGGCCGCGGCAACGAGCGGAGTGGTGTCGGCACCGGCAAGGATCGGGGTGCTGCCGCCCGCGCACCCTTCATCTTGCTCTGAGGGCTCGGCAGCCCCAACGAGTGGCGTGGTGAGAGCGGCCATTTCAAGCTTGGCGGGTTCGGCATCGGCCGGTTCGGCAACGGCGATCAGCGGCACGGCTTCCTCGATGACTTCGGCCGCGGTCAGGGGGCGGTCTTCGAGCGACAGCCGTTCAAAGCGGGCCAGGGCAGTGGCGGCATCGGCTGGGCGGTGATTGGGATCCTGACTTAGCAGGCTTTCGACCCAGTTGCAGAGGTGGCTCGAAAGTTCGGTCCGGTGCTGGTTGAGCGGCGCCAGCATGTGCTGCAGGTGGGCGGCGGCGACCTGGGGCGCGGTGTCGCCCTCGAACGGCATGCAGCCGGTGAGTGCCTGGTAGTAGACCACGCCGAGCGCGTAAAGGTCCGTGCGGGCGTCGATCAGGCCGCCGGCGAAGAGTTCCGGGGCCATGGTGTGCACGGAACCGGCGCTCGATCCGTTGGCCACACCCCCGGGAGTGAGCGGTTGGGCCAAGCCGAAGTCGACGATCTTGACGCGAAAGGAGTTGTGCACGTCCCAGAGGATGAAGAGATTGTCGGCCTTGAGGTCGCGGTGGAGCAGGCCGGCCTCGTGCGCGGCGCCGATGCCGGACAGGCTCTGGCGCACCAGCTCGCGGAAGTCGTCCAGGGGCAGCGGCCCCTTGGTCAGCCGCTGTTCCAAGCTTTCGCCCTTGAGCATTTCCATGACGAGGTAGGCGCCCTCGGCGTCCTCGCCATAGTCGAGCACGGTGACAAGATTCGGGTGCCGGATGCCATACAGCCGGCGCGCCTCGCGCAGCAGGTCTTCCTTGCCGGCCTCCTCAGTGTGCAGGCGCTTGAGCGCGACATCCCGGTTCTGCGAGGTGTCGAAGGCGCGGAACACCGTGCCGCTGCCTCCGGTGGCCAGCTTGGAGAGGATTTGATAGCGGTCGTTCATGTGGCGGAGCGAATCCAATACGACGGAGCCAGCCTATTACAACGTCCGTGTGTGCAGCGGATTTCGTGAAAGCCGGGGTGCCGACCCAATCAGGCGATTGCCACACGCGCCGGTCCGCGCTAAAGCAGGGTAGCGTGAATCCCGCCCTCAACGAAGCCGACACCCCTTTCGACCTGGCCCTGCGTCCGGGCGACTTTTCGGAGTTCCACGGCCAGGCGAAGGTGAAGGAGCAGTTGCTCGTCATGGTTGAGGCGGCGCGCCTGCGTGGGGAGCCGCTCGATCATGTTCTGCTTTGCGGCCCGCCCGGTCTGGGCAAGACCACCCTTGCCAACCTCATCGCCAGCGCAGTCGGCTCGCGCCTGCACACGACCAGCGGCCCGCAAATCGAGCGCGCCGGCGACCTGGCTGGCATCCTCACCAACCTGCAGGAGCGCGACATTCTCTTCATCGACGAGATCCACCGCCTGCACCCGAGCGTCGAGGAGTACCTGTACCCAGCCATCGAGGACTTCCGCCTCGACATCATCATCGACCAGGGCCCCAAGGCGCGCACGATCCGGCTCGACCTGCCGCCCTTCACGCTGGTCGGGGCCACCACGCGCGCCGGCATGTTGACCGCGCCGATGCGCTCGCGCTTCGGCATTCCCAACCGGCTCGACTACTACACCTCCGAGGAACTCGGCTGCATCCTTGAGCGCTCGGCCCGTTTGCTGGGCGTCGCCGCCGATGCCGAGGGCTTGCACGAAATCGCCCGGCGCGCCCGTGGCACCCCGCGCATTGCCAACCACCTGCTGCGCTGGGTGCGCGACTATGCCCAGGTGCGGGCCGACAGCCGGGTCACCGGCGCGGTCGCCCGCCAGGCCCTGGAGATGCGCGACATTGACGAGACCGGCCTCGATGAAATGGACCTGCGCATCCTTGAGGCGGTCATCCACAAGTTCGAGGGAGGGCCGGTCGGCCTCGGCAGTGTCGCCGTCGCCGTCGGCGAGGACGCCAGCACGCTCGAGGACGTGCATGAGCCCTACTTGGTCATGCAGGGTTACCTCAAGCGAACGCCGCGTGGCCGGGTCGCCATGCCCGCCGCGTGGCGCAAGCTTGGGTTGGTGCCGCCGCTCAGTGGTCAGAACGAGCTTTTTTGAGGCGCGGCGTTCGGGTGAAAATCGTCCCCGGGAGTTGGCCCCAGTCCTGCTTCTGTCGGAAGGATCAATCCAAGCGCTTCATCCTCATGCTTTTCGACAATTACCAGCCGCATGACTTTTTTGACGAGATGTTCGAGGCCGACGGCACTGTGCGGCCGCACTACCGGGGTGTCGCCGACGCCCTCAACCCCGTGGCACCGGGCGAGTTCCGCAACAAGCAGGCGGCCGTCGAGGCCGCCTTCATGCGCGGCGGCGTCACCTTCACGGTTTACAGCGATGCCCAGGGCACCGAGCGCATCTTTCCCTTCGACTGCGTGCCGCGGGTGATTTCCGCCGAGGAATGGGATGTGGTCGAGCGCGGCCTCGTGCAGCGCCTGACCGCGCTCAACCTCTTCCTGCACGACATCTACCACGAGCAGAAGATCCTCAAGGACCGTGTCATCCCGCCTCAGTACCTGCTGAGCGCGAAGCATTTTCGCCGCGAGTTCATGCACTTCGAGGTGCCCAAGGATGTGTACGTGCACATCTGCGGCAGCGACCTGATCCGCGATCGCGACGGCCGCTACCTTGTGCTCGAGGACAATCTGCGCTGTCCGTCCGGGGCCAGCTACATGCTGGAGAACCGCGCCGCCCTGAAGCGCACCTTTCCGGAGCTGTTCCAGGCCAGCGGTGTGCGGCCGGTGAGCCATTACCCGGCCGAGTTGCTCAAGGTGATGCAGCATTGCGCGCCCAAGCATTTCGACGGTCGCGACGCGCCGCAATGCGTGCTGTTGACGCCGGGCGTCTTCAATAGCGCCTACTTTGAGCACGCCTTCCTGGCCCGCCAGATGGGCATCCCGATCGTCGAGGGACGCGACCTCGTCGTGCGCGACTTCAAGGTCTTCATGCGAACCACCGCGGGACTGGTGAAGGTCGACGTCATCTACCGGCGCATCGACGACGACTTCCTCGATCCTTCGGTGTTCCGACCCGACTCCCTGCTGGGCGTGCCCGGCCTGGTCAACGCCTACCGCGCCGGCAATGTCAGCCTGGCCAACAGCATCGGCACCGGCGTCGCCGATGACAAAGTCGTCTACTATTTCGTGCCAAAGATGATCCGCTACTACCTCGGCGAGGAGCCCATCTTGCCGAATGTCGACACCTACCTGGCCTCTGAGCCGAAGGACTGCGCCTTCATTCTCGACAACCTGGACAAGCTGGTTGTCAAGTCCGCCAATGAGGCCGGCGGCTACGGCATGCTGATGGGCCCATGGGCCAGCCGCCAGGAGATCGCTGACTTCCGCGCCCAGATCGAGGCAAACCCGCGCAATTTCATCGCCCAAAACCCGATCTCGCTGAGCCGTCACCCGACCTGGGTGGACGATCGCTTCGAGGGGCGGCACATCGATCTCCGCCCCTACATCCTTTGCGGCGAGAAGATTGTTGTTACCCCCGGCGGCCTGACCCGCGTTGCCTTGCGCAAGGGCTCCCTGGTCGTCAACAGTTCGCAGGGGGGCGGCTCCAAGGACACATGGGTGCTGCGTCACGAGGCTCCCTGAACCGCGCTGCACTTCAACTTTCCGCCATGCCCCCCTATCCGCTACCGCACGAACAGGTCGCCCGTCACAAGCAGGCAAACATCATGCTCTCCCGCGTTGCCGGCAGTTTGTACTGGATGAGTCGCTACCTTGAGCGCGCCGAGAACCTCGCGCGCCTGGTCGATGTCAACCTGCAGATCCTGCTCGATTTTGGCCAGGTCTCCGACGAGACGCTCAAGGAGCACTGGCTGCCGATCCTGCGCTCGACCGACGACGAGGACCTGTTCTTCCAGCTCTACGAGAATGCCGACAGCGCCAGCGTCACCGAGTTCCTGACCTTTCGCCCTGAGAATCCCAACTCGCTGTTCTCCTGCATCTCCAGCGCGCGCGAAAACGCCCGACAGGTGCGCGACCAGATCTCCACGGAGATGTGGGAGGTGCTCAACGAGGCCTACCACTTCATCAAGGGCGCCGATGCAGCCCGGGTCTGGCATGGCGGTGCCAGCGCCTTTTATGATCAGATCAAGCGCTACTCGCACCTCTTTCAGGGCATCACGGTTTCGACCTTTTCGCGCAGCGAGGGCTTTGAGTTCATCCAGTTCGGCAAGTATCTGGAGCGCGCTGACAAGACGACGCGGCTGCTCGACATGAAGTACCACATCCTGTTGCCGCGTGTGACCGACGTCGGTGGCGCGGTTGACGCCGCCCAGTGGCAGGCCGTGCTGCGCTCGGCGAGTGCGGTCGAGGCCTACCGACGTTTCTATGTTGCCGACATTCTCTTCGCCAAGGTGATCGAGTTTCTCATTTTCCAGGCGAGTTTTCCGCGCTCGCTGGTTTTCTGCCTCCAGCAGATGGATCACTTCGCCCACCTGATTGCCGACGTGCCACAGGGAGAGTACCCAAGCCCGGGTGAGCGCCGCTTCGGCAAGTTCCTCAACAATCTGCACTTCACCAGCGCACAGGACATCATCCAGCAGGGCCTGCACGAGTTTCTCATGGAGGTTCAGGAGGAGATTGGTGTTTTCGGCACCCATCTTTACAACACCTTCATGTTTGCGCCGCCCGTGGATCTGCAGGCGGAAATCCGGTTTCACCAGCAGCAGGAGCAGCAGCAGCAGCATGCCGGCTGACCGAGCATTTTGCTTGCGCGCCGCCCTCATCCAAGCAACGCCATTCCCCGCTTGCCCCCGAACGAATCCACGCCTCCTGCCTCCGGCCTGCGCCTGCGTGTCCGCCACCTCACGCGTTTCCTCTACGAAGGCCCTGTGCGGGACAGTTACAACGACGCCCGTCTCTGTCCGGTCTCCGACCCGCTGCAGCGCTGCGTCTCGTTTGAGCTGGCCCTGAAGCCGCCGGTGCCGGTGCATACCCACCACGATTTCTACCTGAACCGCGTCGACCATTTCGAGGTTCATGAACCGCACGACCGGCTCGAGGTGGAATCGGTGACCATCGTCGAAACCCGCATCGATCCGCGCGGTGCGCCGCCAACGGGCCTGGTGACGGAGAGCCTCGCCGCGCCCGAGGTGAACGAGAACTACTTTGATTTCGTCGTCGAATCGAAATTCGTGCCACAGAATGTCGCCATCTGGCGCGAGGCGGCCGACGCGCTCCATGGCGAGGTCGGCGATCTCTGGGGCGACGCCGTGCGTCTTGGCCGCCACGTCCACGCGACCTTTGCCTATGATCCGGACTGGACGCATGTGCACACCGATGCCGCCGACGCCCTCCGCGATCGTCGCGGTGTCTGCCAGGACTACGCCCACGTCATGATCGCGCTGTGTCGCAGTCGCGGCATACCGGCACGCTATGTCAGTGGCTATTTCTATGGCGGTCGCACCGGCGATGAGAACGAGGCCTCGCACGCCTGGGTCGAGGTCTTCCTGCCCGGCTTCGGCTGGAAGGCCTGGGATCCCACGCACGACCGCGAAGCGGACGCCCGCTACGTCAAGCTCGCGATTGGTCGCGACTACGACGATGCCAAGCCGGTGAGCGGTCGATTTCGCGGCACTGCGAGTCGCCGCATTGAGGTGACCGTGCAGGTGCGGCGGCTCGACTGAGCTGCGCACTTTGACAAATCCCGGCTGGCGCCAGCGCTGGCTTGCGGGTATGAAGACCGATGCCTTTTTCCGCCCTCGGTCTCGCTCCCGTCATCCTGAAAGCCATTCAGGAGGCCGGTTACACGGAGCCGACCCCCATTCAATCCGCCGCCATCCCCGTCGTTCTCAAGGGTGGCGACGTCATTGGCATCGCCCAGACCGGTACCGGCAAGACCGCCGCCTTCACCCTGCCGATCCTCACCCGCCTCGCCGAGGCGCCGCCCGCCAACGGTCGCGCCCGCACCCGTGTGCTGGTCTTGGCGCCGACCCGCGAACTGGTCGCCCAGATCGAGGAAAACGTTCTCGCCTACGCCCGCCACCTGCCGCTGCGCATCGCCCGCGTCTTTGGCGGCGTCGGCGAGAAGCCACAGAAGGACGCCCTGCGCGCCGGGGCCGACATTGTCATCGCCTGCCCGGGCCGCCTGCTCGACCTGATGAGCCAGGGCTGCGCCGATTTCACCGGCCTGCAGCACCTCGTGCTCGATGAGGCCGACCGCATGCTCGACATGGGCTTCCTGCCCGACATCCGTCGCATCCTGCGCCAACTGCCGACCAAGCGCCAGACCCTGCTGTTCTCGGCGACCCTGTCGAAGGAGATCGAGGCGCTGACCCGCGAGTTCCAGCAGCACCCGCAGCTCGTCCAGGTCGGCCGCCGGTCGAACCCCGCGGAAACGGTGGCCCAGTTCGTCCACGAGGTGCCCCGCCACCTCAAGCAGGCCCTGCTTGAGCGCCTGCTCGAGGACGAGAAGATGCAGATGGTGCTGGTCTTCAGCCGCACCAAGCACGGCGCCGACAAGATCGCCCGCAAGCTGGAAAAGACCGGCGTCACCTGCGCCACCCTGCATGCCAACCGCTCGCAGAACCAGCGCCTGCGCGCGCTCGCCGATTTCAAGGACTGGAAGGTGCGCGTGCTGGTGGCGACCGACATCGCCGCGCGCGGCATCGATGTCGACGGCATCTCGCACGTGGTGAACTACGACTTCCCGCACGTGGTCGAGGACTACGTCCACCGCATCGGCCGCACCGGCCGCGCCCAGGCGATCGGCGATGCCATCAGTTTTGTCAGTCCCGACGAGATGGACGACCTGCGCAAGCTCGAGAAGTTCATCGGTCGCGGCCTCGTGCGCAAGAAGCTCGAGGGCTTCGACTACCGCGCCGCAGCCCCGGTTGGCGCCGCCGCGGAAGCGGAGCGCGAGGAACGCCGTGGCGGCCCGCGCGGTCGCCAGGGGGGCGGTGGTGGACGCCAGGGCGGTGGCGGCGGTCGCCAGGGCCAGCGCGGGCGTTCGGGCGATGCCGAGTCCGGTCGCACAGGCGGTCGTGGCGGTCGCGACGGCGGGCGTTCGCGCCCGGAGTCCGAGGCGCGTTCCGACACACCCCGCCAGGACAAGCCGCGAGGCCCGGCGTCTTCGAGTCGCTCCGCCTCCGCCCCTGCCAAGCCGGCGGCCACCGGTGCGCGCAAGCTCTGGAACCGCCTGACGGGTCGCTGAGTCCGGGATTGGCGGCATTTCCGCGCTTGCGGCGCGGGCGCGCCGGCGTTCCATGTGGCCTCGCATGTCCGTCGCCCACGCTCCCACCGTTGTTCTCGAAAACTTCTATCCCTGCCTGGAGGGTGGCCGGCATCCGGTCAAACGCGTCGTCGGCGAGCCGCTCGACGTTTGGTGCGATGCCTTCACGGATGGTCATGTGGTGATGAGCGCCGTGTTGCGCTGGCGCCAGCAGGGCAGCCGCCGCTGGTTGGAGTCGCCGATGCGGCCGGTCGAAAACGACCGCTGGCACGGCCGCTGCGAATTTGGCAGGGTCGGGCGCTGGGAGTATGTCGTCGAGGCCTGGGCCGACAGCTTCAAGGGCTGGAAGAAAACCTTCGTCGTTCGTGTCGAGGCCGCCGATCCCGATGTGCCGGTCGAAGCGTTGGAAGGCGCGCGCCTGATGCGCGAGGCTGCCGGCCGCGCCCGCGGTGCCGGTTCCGCCGAGGCGGCCGCCCAGCTCGATGAAATCGCCGAGCTGCTTGCCAACCGTCCGGTCGCCGGCTTGCTCGACGTCCTGCAGTCTCTGGAACTGCAGACGCTCATGGAGGCCTTTGCCGACCGCTCGCTGTCGACCACCTCCGCGCCACTGGGGGTCATCGTCGAGCGCGAGCGTGCCCGCTTCTCCGCGTGGTACGAATTTTTCCCGCGCGGTGCCGAGGGCCGGGCCGACAAGCACAGCAGCTTCCGCGACTGCCTGCCGCGTCTCGACGATGCGAGGGAGATGGGCTTTGATGTGATCTACTTCCCGCCGATTCATCCGATCGGCATCACGGCGCGCAAGGGGCGCAACAACACCCTGACCGCGCTGCCGGGCGACGTTGGCAGTCCCTGGGCCATCGGCGGTCCGGCCGGCGGCCACCGCGCGGTCGAGCCGCAGCTCGGCACGCTCGAGGACTTTGTCTGGCTGGTGGGCGAGGCGAAGAGTCGCGGTCTCGAGATCGCGCTCGACTTCGCCATCAACTGCTCGCCGGATCATCCCTATGTGAAGGAGCATCCCGAGTGGTTTTATCAGCGTCCCGACGGCAGCATCCGCTACGCCGAAAACCCGCCGAAGAAGTATCAGGACATCTACCCGCTGAACTTCCACTGCCCCGACTGGAAGAACCTCTGGCGCGAGCTGATCGACGTCGTGCTGTTCTGGGTCGAAAAGGGGGTCAAGATCTTTCGGGTCGACAATCCGCACACCAAGCCGGTGGCCTTCTGGGAGGAGTTGATCAAGACCGTGCACCGCAAGGATCCCGAGGTCATTTTTCTGGCCGAGGCCTTCACCAGGCCTCGGATGATGCAGGTGCTCGGCAAGATCGGTTTCAGCCAGAGCTACACTTACTTCACCTGGCGCGAGGACAAGGCCGGTCTCACCCAGTATGCCAGCGAGCTGACCCAGGGCGAGATGCGCTGGTTCTACCGCGGCAATTTCTGGCCGAACACGCCGGACATCCATCCCTACTACCTGCAGAACGCCCCGGCGAGTGTCTTCCGCCTGCGCGCCGCGCTGGCGGCGACCCTGTCCTCGTCCTGGGGCATGTACGCCGGCTACGAACTTTGCGAGAACGCCCCGCTGCCGGGCAAGGAGGAGTACCTCGATTCGGAGAAGTTTGAACTGAAGCAGCGCGACTACGACGCGCCGGGCAACATCAAGGGCTTCATCGGCCGCCTCAACCGCCTGCGCCGTGAACACCGCGCCCTGCAACTCTACGACAACCTCATTTTTCACGGCACCGACCACGGCGAGATGCTCTGCTACAGCAAATGCACCCCGGACTTCGAAGACCGTATCCTCTGCGTCATCAGCCTGGACGGCCGGCACGTCGCCGCCGGTCTTGTGCACCTTGACCTCGCCGCGCTCGGCCTCGATCCCGACCGGCCCTTCCAGGTGCACGACCTCATGCACGGCCAGACCTACGAGTGGCGCGGCTCCGACAACTACGTCGAGCTGAATCCCCACGGTACCTCGATGCACCTGTTCGCGGTGCGCCAGTGAGGCCTCACGTCCAGTCCTTGGTCCAGAAAGTCAGCTGCTTGGGCGATTCCGTCGCCTCGCCGATCTCCTTCCAGACGAACTCGGCGCGCAGTTCGGGCCTTTTGCGGTAGCCAAGCGAGGTCCAGAAGTCGTCGAGCGGCCGGTAGTCCGGCGGTCGCAGAGGGTGGGTGTCGGGCCGGTTGACCGCGCAGAAGGTCGTCAGGCGGGCGCCGAGCATTTGAGCGTGCTCCTCGCGGCGCTGGAAGAAGCGCTTGCCGATGCCGCGCCCACGGTAGGCCGGCAGCAGGACGGACTCGCCAAAGTAGCAGATTTCGTCGATCTTGAGGCCGCCCTGATGGAAGGGGGCCTGAAACTCCGTTCCCTCCCGGGACAATGGCAGGCAGGTGCTGGCGCCGACGACGGTTTCGCCGTCAAACACCAGCACCACCAGGCTGTCCGGGCTCGTCAGGTAGGTTCGCAGGTAGTCGCGCTCGTATTCGAGCGTGCCGTCGTAGAGGTAGGGGTAGTCGCGAAACACGGTGATGCGCAGGGCGCCGAGGGCATCGAGATGCGGGGCGAGTCGGGGGCCGTGAACGTTTTCCAGACGGAGCATGCCCACCCATTTCACAGTCGGGGCCGAAGTCATGGACTGTTTTCGCCGCTTGAAGGAAAGCCCGGGCTGCGTCATGTCCGGGCATGTCGACCCCCGTCCAGATCTGGCTCAATGGCCGCCTGCTGCCCTTTGAAGAAGCGAGGATCTCGCCCTTTGAACACGGGTTGCTGGTTGGCGACGGTGTCTTTGAGACGCTAGCGGTGCGCGACGGTCGCGTCATCGGCCTGCGCGAGCACTGGCAGCGCTTGGTGCGCTCCTGCGCCACCCTCGGCCTGACGGCGATGGATGAGACGGAATTCGCCGGGGCCATCGAGGCGGCGGTGCGGGCCAACGGCCTGCTCGACGCGCGCGTTCGCGTCACCCAGACAAGTGGTGACGGACCGCTCGGCTCCGACCGCGGCGCGGGGCGGGGGACCCGGCTGGTTGCGGCCATGCCGCTGAACACCTGGCCGGCCATGGAGAAAGTCTGCCTGGTGCCTTGGACCCGCAATGAGAAGGGCGCGCTGGCCGGCGTCAAGAGCATCTCCTACGCCGAAAACGTCATCGCCCTCGCCGAGGCCAAACGCCGCGGCTGTGGCGAGGCCCTGCTTGCCAACACGCGCGGCGAACTCTGCGAGGGCACGGGCTCCAACGTGTTTGTCGTGGCCGACGGTCGCCTCCATACGCCGCCGCTGGATTCGGGCTGTCTGGCCGGTGTCACCCGCCTGCTGGTGCTGCAGGCCTGCGCGGCGGCCGGCATCGCCTGCGCGGAGACCGCCCTGCCGGTGGAGGTGTTGGCGCGCTGCGAGGAGGCGTTTCTGACCTCCTCGACCCGCGACGTGCATCCGATTGCTGAGATCGACCGTCGCACGCTGGCCACACCGGGGCCGCTGACCCGCGCGGTTCAGGCCGCCTACACCGCCCACCTCGGCGCTTGACCGGTGGCCCGGCCCCGGGCAAGTATGCGCCCTCATGAAGTCGTTGCTGATTCTCCCCCTGCTCGCCCTCGGCCTGCACGCCGCCGACCCCGTGTCGCTGTTTGACGGCAAGAGCCTCGCCGGCTGGATCGGTGCCGACGGCAAGGCGCCCGGCCCGGGCTGGAAGATCGAGGGCGGCGTGCTCGTGCTCGACGGGGTGGGCGGCAACCTGCTCAGCGACAAGGAATACACGAACTTCGAGTTCGAGTGGGAATGGAAGATCGCCGAGGCCGGCAACAACGGCGTCAAGTACTGGGTCACCCAGGTCGGCGGCAAGGAGTGGCTCGGCATCGAGTACCAGATGCTCGACGACCAGAAGCATCCGGATTCCAAGAACGGCGCCAAGCGCCTGACCGCCTCGTTTTACGACATCCAGGCCCCGGCGGTGAAGACCCCGGTCAACCCGCCTGGCCAGTGGAATGCCAGCCGCATCGTTGCCAAGGATGGCAAGCTGCAGCATTGGCTCAACGGCGTGCTGGTGGGCGAGGCTGACACCACCTCGCCAGACTGGAAGGACAAGATTGCCCTGAGCAAGTTCAAGTCCAAGGTCGGCTTCGCACCCGGCAAGGGCCGCATCATGCTGACCGATCACAAGGACAAGACCTGGTTCCGCAACCTGCGGATCAAGGAACTCTGAACGGCCAGCGGGCACAGGCCCTCAGGCGGCGAGGCGGTCGCGCACCGCAAAGGTCCCGGCCGGCGGCACGCCCCAGATGAGGTGTTTTGACAGCAGGCGGATCAGCCGGCGGCTGTAGAGCGAGCGCGTTCGCCCGCCCGAGGCCATGCTGGCGATCTGGCGCTTGGAGTGGCGCTCCATGTGGCTGGCCACGTTGAAAGGCGAGGGCTTCTCCGCGAGGTGGCGTCCGGCCAGATGCAGTCGGAAGATGCGACCGTCGTAGAAGTAGGCGATCAGTTCGGTCCACGCCTCGTGCCAGT
Organism: Prosthecobacter sp.; assembly: GCA_044345215.1. Taxonomy (GTDB): domain Bacteria; phylum Verrucomicrobiota; class Verrucomicrobiia; order Verrucomicrobiales; family Verrucomicrobiaceae; genus Prosthecobacter. The sequence goes on from JBIJBO010000014.1 coordinate 20,950, forward strand.
CGATCATGCGCCGGCTGTAGGTATCGAGCGCGCGCGCCAGCGCCGTGGGCTGGCACAGCAGGTCGGTGCCGCGGGCGAAGACGCAGGCGTCTAGTTCGCGCGCACCCTGTAGCGACAAAAACAGGCCGGGTGAAAGCATGGGATCGACAAAGCCAAAGGCGTCGCCGAGCAGCACCCAGCCCGGGCCGTGGCCGCGTTCGGAGAGCAGCTGGTAGTTTGTATAGGTCATCACCGGCGTCACACGCCGGGCGTGCGCACCGCGGCCGCCGAAGGCCGGATCCTCGCGGAGAATGCGTTCAAGCCGCTCCTCCGGCGTTGCTCCGAGTTCGCGGGCCGCGTCCTTGCGGATGACCACGCCGACCGACAGTCGGCCCGGCAGCGGAATGCGCCAGCTCCAGCCGGCGCGCAGCAGCGAGATGATGACCTGACCGTCCGGCACCTCGTCGTGGGGGAAGTTTTCGAAGTGGGCGAAGTGGGCGACATCGTCGCGACCGCCGCGCTGCGAGGGCAAGTTGAGCAGCCGGGCCAGAACGCGTGCGCGACCTGAAGCATCGACGATGAGCGGTTCGGTACCGGGCGGCAGGCCGGCGAGGGCGCGGCTGGCCTCGCTGAGGCGCACCGACGGCTGGCCGTCGCGCTCACAGGCCTCGAGCTGGGCGCGGGCGTGGAGGAAGCGCGCGCCGAGTTCCTCGGCGCGCCGGCGCAGCAGGTTGTCGAGTTCGGGCCGCGGCGTGTTGAAGGCGTAGGGCGGGAGGTGGTCGGCGACGTTGGTGAAGCTGAAGTGGATGCGCGGGCCGTCGGCGCCGTCGAAGAACGAGGCGCCCGGCTTGCGCACCGACATGGCCGCCACCTGGTCCTCGATGCCGAGTTGCCGGAACACCGGCACCACCCCTGGAATCAGCGATTCGCCCACCAGCAAATTCGGGCGCTGGTCATCATCGAAGACGGTGCAGGCAAGGCCTCGCTGGGCGAGCAGCGCCGCCAGGGTGCAGCCGGCCGGGCCGGCCCCGATCACAACGACTTCAGACATGCTGCATTTCATGCTCACAAAACCATCAAAGGCAACGACGGTCTCGGTGCCCTTTGCGTGGCATTTGCCAGGGGCGCGGTTTCTCCCCGCATGCCAAGTCCTGCTTGACCTTCCCGTCGGATCGCGTTGCGGTGCGCCTAATGAACGACCCGCGCCGACTCTGCCTGCACACCATCACCACCAAGCCCTGGGACACGGAAACCTGCATCGCCAGGTATGCGGCTGCGGGGATCGGCGGCATCACGTTCTGGCGCTACAACCTGGAGGGGCGCGATCCGGCGGCCGTCGGGCGTCAGGCCCGCGAGGCGGGGCTGGACATCGTCAGCCTCTGTCGGGGCGGGTTCTTCCCGGCGGCCACGGCGGCCGGCCGGCAGGCTGCGATCGATGACAACCGGCGTTGCATCGCCGAAGCGCAGGCGCTCGGCGCGCCGCTGATCGTCCTCGTCTGCGGGGCCGTGCCGGGCCAGCCGCTGGAGGAATCGCGCCGGCAGATTGCCGACGGCATTGCCGCGGTGCTGCCCGAGGCCGAGGCGGCGGGTGTTCGTCTGGCCATCGAGCCGCTGCACCCAATGTATGCCGATGACCGCAGCGCGGTGAACACCATGCGCCAGGCCAACGAGATCTGTGACGTTCTCGGCTCGCCGCGCCAGCTTGGCATCGCCGCCGACGTCTACCACATCTGGTGGGACCCCGAACTGGAGTCGCAGATTGCCCTGTCGGCCGAGAGGGGTCGGCTGTTCGCCTACCACCTGTGCGACTGGAAAACGCCGACGACCGATCTGCTCAATGACCGCGGCTTGATGGGCGAGGGCTGCATCCCGATCCGGCGCATCAGTGGCTGGGTCGAGACGGCCGGCTTCACCGGCCTGCATGAGGTCGAGATTTTTTCAACCCGTTACTGGGCCATGGATCAGGGCACATGGCTGGGGCGTGTCGTGCAGGCGTATCGGGAACTCGGCGACATTCCTGCTGGCGCATGAGGCGGGGTACGGCATGGTATATCCCCCATGCCCCCCCGCAAAGAAGCCGTTTTCCCGCTGCTGCCCTGCCTCTTGCTGGCGGTTGTGGCGCTGGCGCTGGGCGGATTCTATCGTCTGCCGGGTCTTGACCGGCGGCTCATGCACACCGATGAGGCGGTGCTGGGGATCAAGTTGGCCGGCTACGTCAACACCGGTCACTTCGACTACGATCGCAAGGATTACCACGGCCCTGGCCTGCACCAGGTCGCGCGCCTGTGGGGCGGGCTGGCCGGCTGGGGCGATTCAAACACCTGGACCGAGGCGCAATTGCGGCGGGTGACGGTGGTCTGCGGCCTTCTCGTTTTGGTTTTGACGATGGGCTTTGCCGATGTGCTCGGGCGCATGGGCACCGCACTCGCCCTGCTGCTGGCGGCGGTGTCGCCCATGATGGTGTTCTACAGCCGCTACTTCATCATGGAGATGCTCCTGGTGCTGCTGGTCGGTCTCATGCTGCTGGCCTTGTGGCGCTACTCACAGGGCGGCTCCAGGGGCTGGCTGCTGCTTGGCGGCGCCTCGCTGGGCTTCCAGCATGCGACCAAGGAGACCTTTATCCTCAATGTTGGCGCCCTCGTCTGCGGCTGGCTGGCCGTGCGCCTGCTCTTCGGCGGTTTCAGCCCGCGCAAAAGCGCCGGCCTGAGCCTCGGCGGGGTGCGCGCGAAGGATCGCCCGAAGCGGCCCTGGCTGTGGGTGTCGGTGCCGGCGGTGCTGGTGTCCGTGGCCTCCTACTCGGGCGGGTTTCGCGACTGGGGTACGGTCTGGGACAGCCTGATGACCTACATCGACTACTTCGAGCGCGGCCAGGGCAGCGGTCATGAAAAACCCTGGCACTACTACCTGACGCTGATTTTCTGGCGCCGCGACACCCTGCTGTGGAGCGAGGCCATGATCGGCTTTCTGGCCCTGCTCGGCATGGGACATGCATTCTTCGGCCAGCACCGCCGACCGGAGCGCCAGGTCTTTCTGGTCTTCCTGACGGTCTATGCCGTGGCGCTGTTCGGGGTCTATTCGCTGATTCGCTACAAGACACCCTGGTCGATTCTCAGCGCTCAGCACGCCCTCATCCTGCTCGCCGGTGCCGGCGGTGCCGCGCTGTGGTCCTGGCTGCCCGGTCTGCTGACGCGCGGGCTGTTTCATGTGCTGATCGCCCTCGGCGCCTATCACCTGTGCAGCCAGACCATGCGCCTGACTGGCACGCACGCGAATCCGCAGTTCGAGTACTCGGCCGACCCGCGCAACCCCTATGTCTACTCGCACACCTCCAAGAGCCTGCGCAGGCTGCTCGACGAGGTGCGCGCCTATGTCGGTGACAAGGCCGAAACGACACGGATCCAGGTGGTGCAGGCCGACTCAGGCTGGCCGCTGCCCTGGTACTGGCGCGCCTGGCCGAAGGTCGGCTATCCGACCAAGGTGCCGGAAAGCCTCGATGCGGATGTCATCGTCACCGATAGCGAGTTTTATCAGGCCGTGGCCGACAAGCTGCCCCTGGACGCCTACGAGGTGCGCTCGCCCTACGGTTTGCGACCCGGTGTCATGCTGTCGGTTTTCTACCGTCGCCAGACGCCGGTGAGTGCGGCGCCGACGCCGGTGCCCGATCTGCCCGCGCCGGTGCAGCCCGGGCGAACGCTGAAGGTGACGCCGGCCTTTTCGCCGACCCTGCCACCACTGCCGGGTGTGCCGCCGCCATGACGATTCACCGTTTTGAGCAGCACGCGATGGCCACCGCCTTCGAGGTGATTCTTGCCGGCGAGGATCCCGTGTATGCCGCGCAGGCCGCTGAAGCGGTGTTCAGCGAAATTCACCGGCTGGAGGACGAATTGAGCCGGTTTCGGCCGACCAGCGACATCTGGCGGCTGGCCCAGTTGCGTGCGGGCGAGAGCCTGAATGTGTCGCTTGCCGTCTGGGATTGCCTGTGTCTGGCCAAGGCCGTGCACGCCGAGACCGAGGGGGCCTTTGACATCACAGTGGGGCCGCTGATGCACCTGTGGCGCGCCGAGGACGGCAGCCTGCGTGAACCTGATCCCGAACTGCTTGACAAGGCCCGCGGTGTAGTGGGGTCGCACCGCTTTGATCTCGATGAGGATGGTTTCAAGGTCACCGTCCTGGCCGATCACATGGTCTTCGACCTCGGCGCGCTGGGCAAGGGCTACGCGCTTGATCAGGCGGCCGTTCTGCTCGGCGACTGGGGCTTTGCCGATGCGTTGCTGAATGCCGGCGACAGCACTCTGTTGGCGCTGGGCAATGCCCCGGGCGAGCAGGGTTGGACGATCACCCTTGCCGACGGGGCGATGGCCCTGACACTCCAGGAGGCCGCCGTCAGTGGCAGCGGCTTTCACGTCAAGGGCGCGCACCTGATGGATCCGCGCAGCCTGCGACCGCTGCCGCTGCGACCCCAGCGCAGCTTTGCACAGGCACCTTCAGCCGCGCTCTCGGATGCTCTGTCGACGGCCTTTGCCGTGCTCGACCCGGAAGCGATTCAAGCCCTTTGCGCCCGCCATCCGGGAGTTGCCTGGCTGGAGGTGTGAGGGCGGGCGAACGCGGTTGCGCCGGCGGCTTCAGTCAGGATGACGCGTTTTCAGCCGACGATCAGGCCCTTGGCGCGGCGCTCGTTCTCGCGCTCCAGAATCGGCACCTTCTCCTCGGTTTCGATAACCGGCACGCCGAGGCGGCCGATGCCATCGTAGGTCTGGCCCTTCAGGCAGGCGATTTCACCGGCGATGCGGGTGAAGACTTCGGCGGCGCTGTCCGGACCCTTGTCACCACCGCAGGCGGCGACGAGGTCGCGCAGGATGATCCGCGTGTCGCGGGCGTTGCCGGGACTGTTGACCGCCTTGTTCAGGCGCTGCAGGCGACCCGTGACGTTGATCATGCTGCCGTCCTTCTCCGCGTAGGAGGAGCCTGGCAGGACCGCGTGGGCGTAATCGGCTGCGGCGTGGGCCAGAATGTGCAGCGAGGCAAAGAAACCGGCCTTTTCGAGTTCGCGCGCTTCGAAGCCGGCCTTCAGCAGGTCCTCGCCGAGGGCGAGGACCAGCTTGAGACGGCCGCGGCCGAGCAGTTCACGGATGCCTTCCAGCATGGAACCGGGCTTTTGGATGCCGAGGATGTGGCGGACGCCGAGGCTGTTCGGATTGAGATCGTCGGCACGCAGGTAGCCGTCGGCTCCGCCGGTGCGTGGCACGACGTCGAGATTGTCGGTGCCGAGCGTGACGGCCAGCTTGCGAACATAGTGCAATTCTTCGTTGGTGAAGCGTGCGCTGGCGACGATGGCAATCTCTTCGCCCTTGACGCCGCGAGCGGCGTCGGCAATCGCCTGCAGGGTCTCCGACCACTGGGCGTTCTCGTGGCGGCCGGCCTTCTTGAGCAGCGGGTCGGTCAGGCGGAACTCGCTGTTGACGAAGTGGAAGTCCAGGCGGCCCTGGTCGCACATCCAGTTTGAGTTGACCGCGTTGTTCTCGCGCGGAGTTTGCCGGTAAAGGGTGTCGCCACGGGCGCCGATGATCGTGTTGCAACCGCGGCCGCACTTCGTGCAAAGGCTTTCGGTTTCGGTGAGGAACCAGACGCGCTGCTGGAAGCGGAAGTCGGTGCTGGTGAGGGCACCGACCGGGCAGATGTCGACGGTGTTGAGCGAGTAGTTGTTTGCCAGGCGCTTGCCCGGGTGTACGGCCAGCGTCGTGTGGCTGCCGCGCTCGGTGAAGCCGAGCACCGGGTCATCGGCGATCTCGGCGGTGAAGCGGATGCAGCGGCTGCACATGATGCAGCGCTCGTCGTCGAGACGGACGCGCGGACCGATGTCGACGTTCTTTGGTTTCTTGACCTTGTTTTCGCGGAATCGGCTTTCGCCCTTGCCGTGCTCGACGCTGAATTCCTGGAGGCGGCACTCGCCGGCCTGGTCGCAGATCGGGCAGTCAAGCGGGTGGTTGATGAGCAGGAACTCCATCACCCCCTTGCGGCATTCCTGGGTGAGGATCGAATCCGTGCGGATGCCCATTCCCTCGGCAACCGTGTTGGCGCAGGCGATGACCGGTCGGGGCATCCAGCCAATCTTCGGCATGCCGTGCTCGTCCTTCTCCGGTTCCTGGCCGGGCTGCGGCCGAGGCGGCATGCCCATTTCCACCAGGCACATGCGGCAGTTGCCCGGGCTCGTCAGCTTGGGATGGTAGCAGTAATGCGGCACCTCCTTCCTGGCCTGCTTGCAGGCCTCAATCATGCGTGTGCCCTTGGGGAACTTGTGCCAGACGCCATCGATCTGCACATTCACCAGGTCGACAGGCGGGGGTGCGGCGGGGGCGGGGGTGGACATGGGGGAAAGAAAGAGGGTTCGCCGATTATCGGAGCCGTGGCAGGAGCGGCAACCCGAATTTGTGAAAAATTTCACAAGCGTGGCTCCCGGCGGTCGCGGCGCGCAGGGGCCGAAGGCGCGGGTTCCCGTTGGGGCTCGGGATGGTGGTGGCGCGGGGTGCGAGCGAGCGACTTGTCCGCATGGGACCCGGTGCCTGGGGTGGCTTACTTCGTGACCGGTTTGCCGGCGGCTTCCCATGCGCCGAAACCTTCGTTCAGGTGGTAGATCTGCGGAAAGCTCACTTGCTCCAGAACGGGCAAGGATCGGCCACTGCGACCGCCGCCCTGGCAGTGAACGAGGACCGGTTTCGTGGCATCCAGCTTTTTCACCTGCGCTGCGAAGTCCTTGCCATTGAAGTCGATGTTCACGGCGCCCTCGATGTGGCCGTCCTTGAATTCGTCCGGCGTGCGCACGTCCAGCACGAGCACCTTGCCCTGCTGGATGAGTTTTTGCGCCTCGTTGACCGAGACATCCCTGGGCTTGTCGGCGGCATGCAGGGCAACGGCCGGGGAGAGGAGAGCGAGCAGGAAAGTCAGGCGTTTCATGGTGAGACCAACGAAGAAGCGTGGCGGCTCCTGTCAAGGCGGCGTATTGCGCCGAAATTGCCTTTGGCAGGCCGAGCTTCCGCCATTATCTTGCCGGCTCTATGCTCGACATACGCCTCATCCGCGACCACCCCGACCTCGTCAAAAGCCGTCTTGCCGCCCGCAGTCCGGAGTGGGCGCCGGTCGTGGATGAACTGCTGGCGATCGACACCTCCCGGCGCGCGGCGGAAACCGAGCGCCAGCATCTGCAGGCCGAGCGCAACCGGCTGAGCAAGGAGATCGGCATGGGTCGCAAAAACGGCCAGGATACCGGTGTCCAAGAAGCGGAGGTGCGCGGCATCGGCGAGCGCATCGATACGATCGGTCGCGAGGCTGACGCTGCCGACGCCTTCCAGCGTGACCTGTTGCTCGGGCTGCCGAACCTGCCCCACGAAGCCTGTCCCGCCGGGTCCTCCGCCGAGGACAACCCGGTCCGCCGTGTCTGGGGGGAGGTTCCGGCCTTTGCCTTCACGCCCAAGGATCACACCGTGCTGGGTCAGTCGCTCAACCTCTTCGACTTTGAGGCCGGCGCCAAGATCAGCGGCAGCGCCTTCACTGTCTATCGCGGCGCCGGTGCCCGCTTGGAGCGCGCACTCATCAACTTTCTGCTCGATCTCCACACGACCCGTCACGCCTATGAGGAGATCAGCCCGCCGCTTCTCGTCCACTCCGCCTGCCTGGTTGGCACCGGACAGTTGCCCAAGTTTGGCGACCAAGTCTACCACAGCGCCGTCGACGACCTCTACCTGATTCCGACCGCCGAGGTGCCGGTGACGAACCTGCATCGCGAGGAAATCCTCAAGCCCGGCCAGATGCCGATCCGCTACGCCGCCTATACGCCCTGCTTCCGTCGCGAGGCGGGCAGTGCCGGCCTCGGTACCCGCGGTCTGATCCGCATGCACCAGTTCGACAAGGTCGAACTGGTCAAGATCACCACGCCGGAGAGCAGCATGGAGGAGTTGGAAAAGCTCACCGCCGACGCCGAGACCGTGCTGCAGCTGCTGGGGTTGCATTACCGCGTCATTGAGCTCTGCGCCGGCGACCTGGGATTTGGCTCGGCGAAGACCTATGACATCGAGGTCTGGGCGCCCGGGCAAGGCGCTTATCTGGAGGTCTCTTCCTGCTCGAATTTCGGCGATTACCAGTCGCGGCGAATGAATCTGCGTTACAAGGATGAGGACGGCAAAAACCGTTTCTGCCACACTCTGAATGGGTCCGGCACCGCTCTGGCGCGACTCTTTGTCGCCCTTGCGGAAACCTACCAGCAGGAAGATGGCAGCATTCTCATCCCCGAGGCCCTGCGACCGCATTTCGGCTCGGAACGCATTGCCGCTTGAACGATTTTCCCCCAGGTCCCGCCCCCGGAGCTTGGTCCGCGAAGAGGCTCCCGACTCCGTCCGCGACCCGTTGAGCTCCAAGGGCAGGATTTAGGGGGAAAGATCAGACACGGCGCCAAGAAGCGCCTGGCTCACGTTGCCAGGCGGTTTGGGCATCGTCTTCGAGAGCGACCAGGTGCAACCAGCCATTCTCGACCAGTTGAGATACGCCAGGCTGGCGCGTGAGGATGCCATCGATTGCCGAACGTTCGGCCTCGATCAGCACACTCAGACGGAGGGGCTCATGAACGAGGCGCTCGCCGTCGTGCACCGATTGCAAGGGGAGCCCCGTGCGCAGGTCACCGCCGCCGCCCTGCACCACGCCGAAGGTCCCGACCACGTTCTGGCTCACCTTGTCACCGCTGCCCCAGAGACGGTTGTCGACGCTGGAGGCGTAGTATTGCAGGTTGATCCAGTTGGTGACGATCATTGGTGCGGTCAGGATGAGTTCGAGCACCGAGAGATCGGCATCGGAGGCGCGCTCGTAGTCGTGCAAAAACACCCGGCCGCCAAGGTCGAGGCCGCGGGTCCTCGAACGCGGCGCGACCACGAAGGCGGCGTTGCCGGCGAGGCCCCACTCTGGCCGCACCTGCGACCAGTCGCGACTGCGCTTGCGCAGGTTGCGGTCGGCGCTGTCGGCCGTCAGTCCGAGGGTGGTGGCGCGCCGCCGCCGCGCCGCCGTGCCGGCCGATTCGAGCCAGGCCCGGAGTTGCTGGAGGTCGTCGGCATGGCTGGCCGGTACGCGATTGATGTCGAACAGACGCACCTCGTCGGTCGTGGTGTCGTGCAGGCCGGCGAGGAAGACCGTGTCGGCCGGAATCGTCACGCCGTGCCGTTCGGCCAGCGCAATGCGTACCGGTGCGGCGTTGAGCAGGAGGGCGGCCGTGCGCGCGTTGGCATCGCCGGCGTGCCCACCGCAGGCGCCGCAGTCGAGGCTCGAGCCGTAGGGGTTGTTCACCGTGCTGGCGCCATGACCGCAGAGCAGCACAAGACGCGCGAAGCTGCGGGTCAGGCCCATGTTCTTGAGTGCGCCGCGCGCCAGGGCGATCTGGTCATCCAAGGCCATGTCCAGTTCCGGATGGCCCTGGCAGGCGCCCGCCTGGCTGCCCAGGCGCAGGCCGAAGCTGTCCAGAACGAGGCGCCAGGCGTAACCAAGGCCGGCCGCCTCGACGAAGGAGAAGGAGGCCACCGGGGCGCTTTTGAAGGCATCCCAGCACTGGCCGAGGCGCCGAGTCACCTCGAACCGCTGGAGAACGCGTTGTTCCTGCTCCTGGCTCAGGCCGGCGAGCCGCTCATGCACCCGGTGCTGCGGCTTGAGCAGGACCGGGCACTGGGCCTTGCCCTGACGCCCGCCGAAGGGCACGAATTCGATGGGCAAACCAAAGAAGCCGGCGAAGCCGCGCGTCTCCAGTTCCGGCGACTGTGCCTCCAGGGCGCGGCGCAGCGGTTCCGAGCGGACATCGATGCAGAACACCGCCTGAACAGCGGGTCGTGTTGGTGCGACGGACCGGACGGGCGCCAGTTGCAGGCCGGTGAGCAGGCGCCTGCGGAAGGAGGCCTCAAGCGCCTGCTGCCAGATCAGGCCGATCAGCAGCTCGCGCGGGGGAGGGGTGGCCGCCTCCGCCGCCGGTTGCGCGGCGAGATGAGCCCGAAAGGCTTCGGCGCCGTGCAGGCGGATCAGGGTCATTTCAAAAGCCAGACGGATCGCCAGCAGGCCGTGCAGGGCGGCATCGGGGGCGGCGCCTTCGCGCGCGAGGTACTGCAGGTGCGCGCTCCAGCCGGCCAGGCCGAGCAGGAGCCGGTGCAGGTAGTCGGTGGCTGCGTGAACGGGCACGTCGAGCTCATCGAGCAGCACGGCGATGGCCTCATCCGCGTCGGCGGGCAGGCCGCGCACGAGGTTGCGGAAGTCGGGCAGGCCGAGCAGTTCCGGATTGGCATCGACGGTTGCCGCCTCCCGCCAGGCGGCAAAGAGCGGCAGGTCGCGCCAGGGCATGGGCCAGGCGGCTTGACCGGCGTCGCAGTAGGCGGCGCACCATTTGCCGATTTCGTGGGCCACCCGTTCGCTCCAGTTGCCCCCGTGTGGATGGGGAAAAAAGTCCGCAGCGCTGAGCAGGGGCTGGGGGTTCGCTCCGTCGTCGACAGGCGCCTTGGGATGATGCAGCCACTCGCTGAGATCGCCAAGGCTCAATTGAGAGGCCTCCTTGGCCCACGGGAAGGGCAGGCTGGTGCGGGCGGCCTGAAGGGCTTGCTCGACGTCGGTCAGGATCAGGTGGCCGGTTTGCAGCTTGCGCTGGAACAGGGCGCGCTCGGGCAGCATCGTGGCGTGGCCGACGCGCTGCATGAGGCGGCAGACCTCCGCGAAGGTGCGGTCGGCAAGGCCGAGGAAGGGGTTCACCGCCACGAAGCGCTGCAGCGGCCAGACCGGCGGCATGCGGTCACAAGCCTGGCGGGCTTGCTCGAGCCAGAATGCACGGCGGGGAATGAGGGTGGAGGGCATGGTGGGAGATGGGAGATGGGGGTCAGAGGGGCAGGAGGCGGCGGGTGAGGCGTTCAAGCAGGGTGCCGAGGTAGAAGCCGTTGCTGGCATGGACGTAGAGACGCGCGAGCCAAGCGGGGGCGGTGCCGCGGGCGGCCTGGGCCTGCACCAGGATCAGGGCTAGGAAGAGCAGGCCGGCGCCGGCCATCAGCAGGTGGGCGGCCGGGCCGTGTTGCGGGGTGTAGGCCGGCAGGCAGTCGGCCAGCCAGTGGCCAAACAGCTTGTGCAGGCCGAGACCGGCGGCGGCGGTGCCAGCGGCGGCCAGCAGGCCCCAGAAGGCCAGGCGGGGGCGCCAGGGGCCGGCTGCGAGGGCGGCGACCAGCTGCGCGAGCGCCATCAGGAAGACACTGCCGAGCAGCAGCGGACCGGGGCCGGAGGCACCGAAGCCGAACACCGCGCCGCCAGCGGCGGCGAGCACGGCGGCGGCGCCGAGCGCGCCGATCAGGGCTAGGGGGCGGGCGGCCGGGCTTGTGGCGAACTCGGGCCGTGTCTTGGCGACCACCCCGCCCGAGGCGAGGAAGGCGTGGGCCTTGTAGAGCGAGTGGGCCACCAGGTGCAGCATCGCCAGGGCGAAGGCGCCGAGGCCGCACTGCAGCATCATGAAGCCCATCTGGGAGATGGTCGACCAGGCCAGCGAGCGCTTGATGCTCGGCTGGGTCATCATGACCAGCGAGCCGAACAGGGCGGTGGCGCCGCCGACCGCGGCGAGGGCGTCGAGCGCGCCGGGGGCCTGAACCAGCAGCGGGCTGAGGCGGACGATGAGGAAGCCGCCGGCATTGATCAGGCCGGCATGCATCAGGGCGGACACCGGCGTGGGCGTGTCGAGGGTTTCGGGCAGCCAGCTGTGGAAGGGCAACTGGGCCGACTTCATCAGGGCCGCGGCGACGACCAGCCAGGCGACCCAGGGCAGCACGGCGGCCTGCGCCGGCCCGGGGTTCTCCGCCGCGGCGAACAGGGCGGCGAAATCCCAGGTGCCGAAGCCTTTCCAGACCAGCGCGAGCGCACCGATCAGGCAGGCGTCGCCGAGCCGGCTGATGAGGAATTTCTTGCGCGCGGCCAGCGCGGCGCTGCGGCTGCCCGAGGGAAAGGTCAGCAGCCGGTGCAGGCCCAGGCTGGTTGCCGTCCAGCAGACCACGAACTGGAGCAGGTTGCCGGCGATCGCGAGCAGCAGCACCGAGGCGAGCGTCGCCAGCAGGGCGCGGGTGAAGCGCGCCTGGCGCGGGTCGCCATTCAGGTAGTTGACGGAGTAGCGGGTTACCACCAGGCCGAGGAAGCTGACCAGCACCAGCAGGGTTGCGGAGAGGGCGTCGAAGCGGAAGCTGACCAGCCCGCCTGCGCTCCGCCAGTCCACCGAACCCTGAACCGCCACCACCGTGGCGGCGGTGACTGCGAAGACGAGTGCCGCGGCCATCAGGCGCGCGGCATGGCCGGCGGCGGCCCGGCCGTGCGACCACAGTGGCACGAGCAGGGCAAGTCCGAAGATCGGCACGGCCAGCTGGGCCGCGGCGAGGGAGACGGGGGAGGAGTCGAGGAGGTTCATGGGCGACCTGCCGGTGCGCTTTTTCATGAGTTCTTTCCAATAGATGTTTTTGCAAAGATCGTTCGTTTTGTTAAATGTAAGCCATGGCCTTCCTCAACTACCACCACCTGCGCTACTTTCGCGCCATCGCCGCCGAGGGTGGCCTGACCCGCGCCGCCGAGCGCCTCAACCTCTCGCAGTCGGCGCTCAGCGTGCAGCTGCGCCGGCTGGAAAAAAGCCTTGGCCAGCCGCTTTTTGACCGCCAGCACAAGTCGCTCGTGCTCACCGAGGCCGGGCGTCTGGCGCTCGACTACGCGGAGACCATCTTTGAGACGGGCGAGGAAATGATGGACCTGCTGCAGAACCGCGCCGCCGGCCGTCGCAAGCTGCTGCGCGTCGGCGCGGTGGCGACCCTGTCGCGGAACTTCCAGTTTGCCTTTCTGCACCCGCTGATGGCGCGCGCCGACGTCGAGTTGGTGATCCGCTCGGGCAGCCTCAGGGAACTGCTGGCCCAGCTGCAGGCGCATACTCTCGATCTCGTGCTCTCGAACATGCCCGTGCGCCGTGATGCCGAGACCGGCTGGCACAGCCACCTGCTCGACGAGCAGCCGGTCAGCCTGGTCGGCCGGCGCCGGCGCGGGGGGAAGCGTGCCTTCAGTTTTCCCGAGGATCTGCGCGGCGTGCCGCTGGTGCTGCCCAGCCTCGAGCACAGCATTCGCGGCGCCTTTGACCTGCTGCTCGACCAGGCCGGCATCCGGCCGGTGATCGCCGCCGAGGTTGACGACATGGCGATGCTGCGCCTGCTGGCGCGCGAGTCCGAGGGCCTGACCCTGGTGCCGCCGGTGGTGGTACGCGACGAGTTGGAATCGGGGGTCCTGGTCGAGCGCTGCCGGGTGCCGCGCCTGAGCGAGGCCTTTTATGCCGTCACGCCCAGCCGGCGTTTCCCCAATCCGCTGGTGCGCGAGCTGGTTCATGGCCGGCGCGCGGCCCAGTCGAAGCCGACGATTCGCGATTGACCCGGCCGGCTGGCGCCGTTGATCTTTGCGTCATGCCCCCGACTTCCCGTCGCACCTTTCTCGCCTCCGCCACCGCCGCCTCGCTCGCCTGGTCACGCCTGCCTGTGATCGGCGCGGAGGGCCGCAAATACCGTGTCGCCCTGATTGGCTCCGGCTGGTGGGGCATGAACCTGCTGCGCGAGGCGATGGCCTCCGGTCGCGCCAAGGTCGTGGCGCTCTGCGACGCCGACGCCAACGTGCTCGAGAACGGCATTGCCGATGTCGAGGCCGACAGCGGCGAGGTGCCAAAAGGCTACCGCGATTACCGCGAGCTGCTCGCCGAGGCGAAGCCGGAGATCGTCATCATTGCCACGCCCGACCACTGGCACGCCCTGCAGACGATCGCCGCCTGCAAGGCCGGCGCGCATGTGCTGGTCGAGAAGCCGACCGGCCACACGGTCGAGGAGAGCCGCGCCATGGTGAAGGCGGCGCGCGAGAGCGGCGTCGTCGTCCAGGTCGGCCTGCACCGCCGCATCGGACCGCATCATGTCGAGGCGATGAATTTTCTGCGCTCGGGCAGGGTCGGCAAGGTGGGCATGGTGCGCTGCTTTGTCGCCGGCAAGGGCGGCGTTGAGGCGCCCAAGCCGAACGGCAAGGTGCCCGAGGGCATGGACTGGGATCTATGGTGCGGTCCGGCGCCGATGCGGCCCTTCAACAGCAAGCTGCACCCGGGCGGCTGGCGCCACTTCCTCGACTACGCCAACGGCACAATGGGCGACTGGGGCGTGCATTGGCTCGACCAGGTGCTGTGGTGGAGCGGTGAGAAGGGGCCGAAGAAAGTCTTCTGCACCGGCGGGCGACCGATCGCCGGCGCGCCGGTGCTCAATGACAGCGAGCAGACCACCGACGCGCCCGACCATCAGGTGGCGACCTTCGAGTTTGAACAGTTCACCGCCGTCTGGGAGCACCGCAAATTTGCCGACAACGCCAGCGAGAAGCACAAGATCGGCGCCTATTTCTATGGTGAGAACGGCGTCCTGCACATCGGCTGGCGCGACGGCTGGACCTTTTATCCGGCCGACCCGAAGAAGCAGGTCGAGCACGGCGATCACCAGCTCCAGGAGCCCGACGGCCACAACCTCGCCCTGCTCTGGAACGACCTCATTGAGGCGATAGAAAAGGGCCGCAAGCCGGTGGCCGACATCGAGAGCGCGCATCGTTCCAGCTGCCTGCCCATGCTGGGCATGCTGTCCTGGAAGGCCGGGCGCAGCATTGCCTGGGATGCGGACAAGGAGGCCATTGTCGGCGATGCCGAGGCCTCCAAGCTCCTGCGCCGCGAGTATCGCGGCCCGTGGATTTATCCCACGGCCTGAGCCTGGCGAAATTTCACCTTGCGGCGCAGGGTGGGGGCATTACAGTAAACATTCCCGCCGCCTGTGATCAGGACTGGCCCCAAAGCCGATGAAAGCTGAACTCGTTGAACAAGCCGCCCAGATCGTCAAAGACCCGCCGATCCTGATCAACATGGTCTCGAAGCGGGTCAAGCAGCTGACCTCCGGTCGTGCGCCGCTCGTCGAGCGCCGCCCTGGTGATCGTGAGGCCGACATCGCCCTGCGTGAAATCTACCAGGGCAAGATCACCATTGCCGACATGGAAGAGGCGTGAGTTCCAGTCCGGGCGGCCTTTGACACCGCCGCCACATGTCTGAAGAAATTGCCACCAACCGGAAGGCCCTCCGGGACTACCACATTGTCGAGCGCTACGAGGCGGGGGTCGAACTGCGCGGCACCGAAGTCAAGTCGATTCGTCAGGGGCGGATCAATTTGACCGATGCTTTTGGCCGCGTGGAGCGCGGCCAAGTTTGGTTGTACAACATGGACATCCAGCCCTACGACAAGGCCAGCTTTGAGCAGCACGAGCCGCGTCGCACCCGCCGCCTGCTCCTGCACAAGCGCGAGATCGCCAAGCTCTTCGCCCACAGCCAGCAGAAGGGCCTGACCCTGCCGGTCCTGAAGGCGTACTGGAAGGGCTCGCGGGTCAAGATCGAGCTAGGCGTCGGCAAGGGCAAGACCAAGGGGGACCAGCGCATCGACCTCAAGGAGAAGGCGGTGCAGCGCGAGACCCAGCGCGTCGTGTCCAGCTTCAACCGGCGCGGCCGCGGCGGCTGAGCCCCTCCGGTGGGCCTCCCCAAGGGATTTCCTCGAGCCGCGACCGACATAGCGGTTGCACGCACGTGGCGGCCATGCTTCTTGGCGGCTCATGAGCACGTCTAACCGCCTCTGGGACCGCTTCCAGGCCCATTTTCTCCGCTACCCGCAGCTCGGCTTCTCGATGGACGTGAGCCGGATGAATTTTTCCGACTCCCTTTTCGCCGATCTGGAGCCCGCGATCAGCCGCGCCCTTGCGGCGATGAATGAACTGGAAGCCGGTGCCATCGCCAATCCCGACGAGGGTCGGATGGTAGGCCACTACTGGCTTCGCACCCCCGGCCTCGCACCGACCGCCGAGCTGAAGGCGGAAATCGAGACCACGCTCGACGCCACCCTGCAGTTTGCCTCCGACGTGCAGACCGGCAAGATCACCTCGGCCGACGGTCGCCATTTCAGCCGTGTGCTGGTGGTCGGCATCGGCGGTTCGGCGCTCGGCCCACAGCTGGTGGCCGACGCCCTGACCCCGGCGAACCCGCCGCTCGCCATCGACTTCTTTGACAATACCGACCCCGACGGCATCGACCGTGTGCTGGCGCGCATCGGTCCTGAGCTGGCGACCACCCTGACTTTGGTCATCTCGAAGTCCGGCGGCACCAAGGAGACCCGCAACGGCATGCTTGAGGCCGAGGCCGGCTACAAGGCGCGCGGCCTGGAGTTCGCCCGGCATGCGGTCGCCATCACCGGCGACGGCAGTGAGCTCGACAAGCACGCGCGCGCGCAGGACTGGCTGGCGCGGTTCCCGATGTGGGACTGGGTCGGAGGTCGAACCAGCGTCATGAGCGCTGTGGGCACCCTCGCCGCGGCCCTGCAGGGCGTCGATGTCCGCCAGTTCCTGGCCGGCGCCGCCGCCATGGATGCCGAGACCCGGTCGCGCCCGACGCGCCAGAACGCCGCCATGCTGCTGGCCCTCATGTGGCATCATGCCGGCGGCGGCCGCGGCGCCAAGGACATGGTCGTGCTGCCCTACAAGGACCGTCTCGTCCTCTTCAGCAAGTACCTGCAGCAGCTCGTCATGGAGAGCCTTGGCAAGGAGCACGACCTCGACGGCAGGATGGTCAACCAGGGCATCGCCGTCTATGGCAACAAGGGCTCGACCGACCAGCATGCCTATGTCCAGCAGCTGCGCGATGGCGTGAACAATTTCTTTGCGGTCTTCCTCGAGGTGGCGCGCGCCCGCGACAGCGCCGGCATTGAGGTGGAGCCCGGCTATCGCAGCGGCGATTACCTTCAGGGCTTCCTGCGCGGCACGCGCAAGGCGCTTGCCGAGAAGGGCCGCGAGTCGGTCACGCTGAGCATCCGCGAGTTGAACGCCTTCAGCCTCGGGATGCTGATCGCCTTGTTTGAACGCGCGGTCGGCTTCTACGCCAGCCTGGTCAACGTCAACGCCTACCACCAGCCCGGCGTTGAGGCCGGCAAGAAAGCCGCCACCGAGTTCCTGGTGCAGCTCGGTCGCGTCCGCGCCGCCCTGCCGGCCGCCGGTGAGGGCATTGGCGCCGAGGCCATGGCCTCGCAACTCGACATCGATCCGGAGGATGCCTGGCACATGCTGTCGCATCTGGCCGCCAACGGCGCCGCCCGCATCGCTGTCGCGGGTGACTCGCCGGCGGCCGACCGCTTCCTGGCGGCGGCGTGAGGCAGAGGGCACGGAGCCGGGGGTGTGGAGCCACTACATGCCCTGCGCCCCGTCTGCCAGCCTCTGCATTCCGGCGTTGCCATTCCCCTAAGACTGCCTTAACGGGAAAGCTAATCCTGTCTTCCGTATGGATGAGCGCTTCCCACTTCCTTACCAGATCGGTTTCATTCTGCTGACCGCGCTGTTTGCCGTCGCCTTTAGCATTTCGCGCGAGCCGCGCCAGTGGCGACGCTTCTGGCAGGCGCGCATCGCGCGGGTCGAGGAGTTTTCGGTCAATCACAACAAGTACCTGGACGAGCAGCTCAAGCGTTACAGCATTCTTGTCGCCATGGCCTTTCTCGTGCTTGATGTCGGTGTCATTGTCGCCGGCCTGACCCACAAGTATCGCCACACACCTTCGACCCTGACCGAGGAACAGCGTCTGCGCGTCGAGGAACAGCGCCGGCTCGGCGGTCAGTGAATTCCGGTCCGTCGCCCTGCCATGATTTCCGCCGGCTTGCTCGGGCTCTTCGTCTTTCTCGGCCTCGCCTGGCTGCTGTCCGAGGACCGCCGGCGCTTTCCATGGCGCACTGTTCTGGCCGGACTTGCGCTGCAACTGCTGTTTGCCTGCCTCATCCTGCGCACGGATCCGGGACACGCTTTTTTCAGCGGACTCGATCACGCTTTTCGTGTCCTGCTTGGCTTTGCGGAGCAGGGGACAGCCATGGTGTTCGGTCCGCTGGCCGATCCGGCGCTGCTGCGAGAACGGCTTGGTAAGGGACATGCGTTCATCTTTGTCATCACCGTCACCGGCACGATGGTGCTGGTCTCGGCCCTTTCGGCGATGCTCTTCCACTACGGCATCCTGCAGCGGATCGTGAGATCCATCGCGTGGGTGATGCGCCGATCGATGGGCACCAGCGGCACTGAAAGCCTGGCGGCCGCTGCCAACATTTTCATGGGCCAGGCCGAGGCCCCGCTGGTGGTGCGGCCGTGGCTGGCGAGCATGACGCGCAGCGAGTTGCTGTCACTCATGGTGGGCGGCATGGCGACGATTGCCGGCGGCGTGCTCGCCGCCTACATCGGTTTTGGCATTCCCGCGGGCCACCTGCTTACCGCCTCGGTCATGAGCGCGCCCGCCGCCCTGCTGATGGCGAAAATCCTGCTGCCCGAGACAGGCCGGCGCGCCATCGATCCGACCGCGCCTGCGGACTCGGCGGATGCGCCGGTGAACGGCCTTGACGCCCTCTGTCGGGGCGCCCACGAGGGCCTGGTCCTGGCCGGCCGGGTCATGGCGGTGCTCATCGCTCTGGTGGCCTGCGTTGCGCTCGCCAATCATCTGCTCTCCCTGCTTCTGGCTCAGATTGGCATCGTCGAGGCCACGCCCCTGCAGAGCGCCTTCGGTTGGCTGAATGCGCCCTTCGCGTGGCTCATGGGCGTGCCTTGGCAGGACTGTCGGGCGGTCGGCGCGCTGCTGGGCGAGCGCATCGTCCTCAACGAACTCGTGGCCTATCTCCATCTTAGCGGTCAGATGCAGCAGGCTGGCACCCTTGAGCCGCGCAGTGCGGTCATTGCCACCTATGCCCTGTGCGGATTTGCCAATTTCGCCAGCGTTGCCATCCAGGTCGGCTGCCTGGGCGCCCTGGTGCCTGAGCGCCGGGGTGAACTCGCCCGCCTTGGTCTGCGCGCCATGATTGGTGGCCTGCTGGCCTGCTACCTGACTGCTTGCATCGCCGGGTTGCTGACCCCATGATTGAGCCTGAACAAAGCGACGAGGCTCTGCTGGCCGACCTCGCCGACCACGGCGGGCCGGATGATCCGCGGCTTCATGTCTGGTGGCTTGGCCAGAGCGGCTTTCTGGTCCGGCAGGCAGGGCATGTCTTCCTTTTCGATCCCTACCTGTCGGATTCCCTGACTCGGAAGTATGCCGGCACCGACAAGCCGCACGTGCGGCTGACCGCGCGCTGTCTCGAACCGGGTCGGTTGCCACGTCCCGACTTTGTCACCGCCAGCCACGTGCACACCGATCATCTCGATGGCGAAACCCTGCGGCCACTGGCGCGGGCGCATCCCGGCCTGAAGCTCGTCCTGCCCTGGCCGGTGCTTGACGAGGCGCGGCGGCGCCTGCAAGGGGAGGATGCCAGATTGCTGCCGCTCGATGCCGGCGAGCGCCTGGACGGCGACGGCTGGAGTCTGCAGGGAGTGGCCGCCGCGCACAACGACCTGGCCACTGACGCGCAGGGGCGGCATCACTACCTCGGGTTCATCCTGCGCTGCGGGCCGTTCACCCTGTACCACAGCGGCGACACCCTTTGGCATGCCGGCCTGGTGCCGGTGCTGCGGCCTTTGGCCTGCGATCTCATGCTGTTGCCGGTCAACGGCAACCGGCCGGAACGGCGCGTGGCGGGCAATCTGAACGGCATCGAGGCGGCGGCCCTGGCGCGTGCCTGTGCGGCCCGGTTGGTGTTGCCCTGCCACTACGACATGTTCGCCTTCAACACCGAATCGCCGGACGAATTTGTCGCGGCCTGCAAACGTGTCGGTCAGCCGCAGCGCGTGCTGCGCTGCGGCGGTCGCCTGAGCCTTGATCCCGCGCTCAGGGCTTGAGATTGCCGATCTCGGACTCGCCCGGTTCCAGATCGAGCGCCCAGCGGATGCCGCCAAGCAGGTGGGCTTGGTAGGTGCGGGCAACCTCGGGCGAGTTCTTGCGCTCGTTGCTGCCCTCCTTCCAGGTCGGATCCCAGACGTCCTCGCGGTGGCCGAGCGAGGTGTAAAACACCCGTCCCTTGCCGAAATCCTTGCACCAGGCGATCGGGTGGTAGCCGGGCGTCTTGTCGTTCGGATGCTCGTTGAGGCCCATGAGGGCGTGCACTGTGGCCGGGTCGTAGTTCTTGAAAATGTAGATCTCGTCGAACACCCGCCAGGCTGAGGGAATGGGCTTGGTGGCCGGATGGGCCGGGTTGTGCAGGAGCGGCTGCACCTCGACCTGCTGCTTGTGGGTGAGGAACTCGCCGCCGAGCATCTCGACATAGCCGCGGAAGGGGTGGTAGGTGTCGCCGCCCGAGTGCATGGCGATGAAGGCCCTGCCCTCGCGCACCAGGTTGACGAAGCCCTCGCGGTCCGGCAGTTGCAGATCGCCGGTGGTGTTGGCGAAAACGAAGCCGTCGTAGCCGCGCAGCTTGTCGAGGCTCATGTGCTGGGCCATGTGCTCGCGCACGGTGTCGTTCCAGGCCGCGTTGGCGCGGTTGAATTCGGCGAGCGCGGTGCTGAAGGCCTCCTGGCGCGCCTTGAAGGCCTCATCGCTCTCCTTGGGCTTGCGTTCGGGCGGACGGCCCGGGCTCTTGGGCTGACCGCCCTCCGGTTGGCGGACGAAGTCGACCGTGAAGGCGCCCGAGGTCTTGCCGATTTCGGCCAGCACCTTTTCGGCAGTCTCGATCGAGGAATGGCGGAAGCCGGTAGTGACGGTGACCACGAGCAGTTTTTTCGGCGCGGCCGCGGCGGGCAGGGCGACGGTGGCGGCGAGCAGGGCAAGGAGATGGCGGCGGATCATGGTGGTTGGAACAAGCACGAAGCACCGGCCGGTCTTCTTGCTGGCAATTCGGTGCGGCCATGCGAACCTGCTGGTCGATCATGGCTTGGTTCTATCCCCTGCTCGCCGGACTTGCTGAGATTGCCTGGGCGGTCGGACTCAAACACACCCGGGGCTGGACACGCCCGGGTCCCAGCCTGATCACGATCCTGCTCATGATCGCCAGTTTCGGTTTTCTCTCGCAGGCCCTGAAAAGCCTGCCCATCGGCACCGCCTACGCGATCTGGACCGGGATTGGCGCGGTCGGCATCCTCTGGTTTGGCGAGCCGCGCACGGCATTGCGCCTGGCCTGCATCGGTCTGATCCTGGTCGGCATCGCCGGCCTGAAACTGACCTCGGGGCCGCCTGCCTGATCGCGGGTAGATTTGCCTCGGACCGACGTTTTCAAGTCATGCTGTGCCGCCTTGTCTGTGCTTTCGCTCTTCTGCAGGCCGCCGCCGCTGTTGCCGCAGAACGCCCCAATGTCGTGCTGATCCTGACCGACGACCAGGGCTACGGCGATCTCTCCCTGCACGGCAACCCGGTGCTCGAAACGCCGCATCTCGATCGACTCGGCCGCGAGTCGGTTCGACTTGACAATTTTCATGTCAGTTCGGTCTGTGCCCCGACACGAGCCTCCCTGTTGACGGGGCGCTACACCCTGCGCACCGGCACGCACGGGGTCACCCACAATCGCGAGGTGTTTCGCGCGCGTGAGGTGACGATCGCCGAGGCCCTGCGAGGGGCCGGTTGGCGCACGGGCTTTTTCGGCAAGTGGCACAACGGCGAGCAGTATCCGCACACGCCGACCGGGCAGGGCTTTGACGAGTTCCTCGGCTTCACCAACGGCCACATCAATGCCTACTTCGACGCCGTGCTGCTGCGCGGCGCAAAGCCAGAGCCGACACGCGGTTTCATCACCGACGTGCTCACCGATGCCGCGATCGAGTTCATCGAACGCCGAGCCGGGGAACCCTTCTTCTGCCACCTGTCCTACAACGCCCCGCACTCGCCCTACCAGGTGCCCGACCGCGAGTTCGACAAGTACAAGGCGCGCGGTCTCGACGACACCTTGGCGGCTTTCTATGGTCTCTGTGAAAATGTCGATGCGAATGTCGGTCGTCTGCTTCGCCGGCTTGAGGAACTGGGACTCGCCGGCAATACGGTTGTCGTCTTCCTGACCGACAATGGCGGTACCGCCGGGGTGAAGCATTTCAATGCCGGCATGCGCGGCGGCAAGACCAGCGTGCATGAGGGCGGTGCACGCGTGCCCTGCTTCCTGCGCTGGCCCGCCGCCGGCTGGCAGTCGCGCGCGCTGCCGCAGCTCGCCGCCCATCTCGACCTGTATCCGACCCTGCTCGACCTCTGCGGGGTGATTCCGCCAACCGGGCCGCCGATCGATGGTCGCAGTCTTCGCCCACTGCTTGAAGGGCGAGTCGATGACTGGCCCGAGCGCACCCTCTTCTTCCACAATCCAATCGACGAAACCAACCGCTATCCCGCTGCCGTGCGCACCGGCACGCACCGGCTCGTGCGCGAGATTCCCGGTCCTGCAGCGGGCTC
>JBIJBO010000091.1:0-14123 GCA_044345215.1 Prosthecobacter sp.
AAAAGTATCGGCGGGAAGTCGCGGGCTTTTTGAAGTCACAAGTTTCAAGTTGAAGGTTTTAAGTTGGGTGGGGCTGGCGCTTGTGGTTTTCTCGATCAACCATCATCCATCAACCCTCCTCTCGGGTGCTGCGCGCAGGCCAACTTGAAACTTTAAACCTGCAACTTGAAACTCAATATTTGCATGCCCTTCTTCCAGCTCATCCCCCGTTTGCCGCCGCCGGTGTGCGGGGTGGGGGATCATGCGCGCCTGCTGGCGGAGGCGCTGCAGGCGCAGGGGGTGGAGTCGGTGCTGGTGCCGTATCATGCGGACACCGACTGGCGGCAGGTCCTGCGGCGCTCGGCGCAGGCGGGCGGATCCGTGACCTGGCTGGTGCACTACTCCGGTTATGGATATGCGAAGCGCGGTGCACCGCTGGGCTTGCTGCTCGAGTTGCGGCGCCTGCGCCGGGACTGTCCCGGGGTGCGACTGCTGACGATGTTTCACGAACTCTATGCAGGCGGTCCTCCCTGGACGAGCGCCTTCTGGATGTCGCCGTTGCAGCGTCACGTGGCCGCGGGACTGGCGCGGTTGAGCGATGCGGTGTTCACGAATCGCGCGGCTTCGGGCGAGTGGCTGCGGGCGCGGGCGCCGGCCTCGGTGACGGTGCGGCCGGTGTTCTCGAACTTTGGCGAGTCGGCTGATCCCACGCCACCGGCCGCACGCCCTGCGCGCCTGCTGCTCTTCGGTGGCGGACCGCCGCGGCCGGAGGGCTTTTGGCCGCATGTCGAGGCGGTCATGGAGCGGCTCCAGTTGAAGGAACTGGTCGTGGTGAGCCATCCGCTGGATGTGCCTGCCGCGCTGGCGGCACGCGTCGCGGTGCGCCAAACCGGCCTCCTCGAGCCGGAGGCGATGGCGGAGGAACTGCGCGCCGCCCGCTGCGGGGTGTTGGAGTACAACCCGGACTTTCTCGGCAAGTCGGGGGTGCTGGCCGCCTATGCCGCCTTTGGCGTCGTGCCCCTGTTGACGCGCGGCCGCGGCCGTCTGTCGGAGGGCCTGGAGGAGGGGCGACATTTTTTGGCGGCGGATGTCGCTCAGGGCTCCGAGCTGGCGACCGTGCAGATGCAATTGCGTCGCTGGTATGAGGGGCATGACCTGCGGGCGACCGCGGAGGCGTATTTGGAGTGCTGTCGTAGCGCTCCAGGTGAGGTGTTGCGATGAGGCAAGTCGCCGTCACTCGCCGATGGCGCATTTTGAATAAGCCTCATTCGCAGAGTCAGGGCGATGTGAGTGGGACTCACCTGTATGAAGATCGTTCTCCATTCTCCGGCTTTTTACCCGATGATCGGCGGGTTGGAAGCCTTTGCCGCGATGCTCGCCGGTGGCCTGCAGACCCGCGGGCATGAGGTGGTGGTGCTGTGCGAGTCGGAGCTCGAGCCCGGGGTGGCCGAGCCCTTTTCCTTCCGCGTCGTGCGCGGCGCCTCGTTTTTCGAGAAGGTTTACTGGATTGGGTGGTCGGATGCCGTGGTGCATGCGCAGATCAGCCTCAAGGGCCTGCTGCCATGGCTGTTGACGCTTCGGCCGCTCCTGGTCAGCCATCAGACCTGGCTGCGCGAGGCCGGCGACACGCCCCTGACCTGGCCGACCCTGCTTAAACGCCAGGCCTGTCGGTTCGCTCGCAACGTCACCTGTAGCGCCGCCATCGGCCGCGATCTCGGCCTGGCGCATGACGTCATTCCGAATCCCTACGACGATGCCCTCTTCCGGTTGCGACCGGAGGTGCCGCGCGACCGTGACCTGCTGTTTGTGGGGCGCCTGGTGTCCGACAAGGGGGCGGATTTGTTGCTGCAGGCGCTGGCGCGAATGCCCGGGCGGCGACTGACGATCGTCGGCGACGGTCCGGAAGCGGCGGCCCTGGTGTGGCGGGCGGAGGAATGGAAGGTGGCGGATCGCGTCACCTTCACCGGGCCAAAGCGCGGCGAGAAACTGGCGCGGCTGATGAATGCCCACCGCATCCTCGTGGTGCCCTCGCGCTGGGCCGAGCCCTTTGGCATCGTTGCCCTCGAGGGCGCGGCGAGCGGTTGCACGGTGGTTGCCTCTGACGGCGGCGGCCTGCCGGAGGCGGTGGGACCCTGTGGCGGCGTCTTTGCCTCAGGCGACGCCGCATCCCTGGCGCAGGCCCTCGAGAACGTGCCGCCCCCGGTTCCGGCGGCGGTTGCGGCCCATCTGGCGCGCCATCGGGCCGGGGCGGTGGTCGCGGCGTATGAAGAGATGCTTCTGGCCCTGACGCGCGGCAATGCGCAAAGTGTTTGAAACCTTGAACCGTCTGCCTGACGGGACGACTTTTTACCATGCATGATTTCTTATTTTTGGCGGCCACGCGGCTGTCGATGAAAACCCTGTTGATGATCGGGGCGGCGGCCTCGGTCGTCATCGTCCTGTGGAGTTTCAGCCATTGGCGGGCGGCAGTGAAGGTGGCCCTGATCACGGCGCTGATCGAGGGAGCCCTGCGCAAGTGGGCCTTCCCGCAGGGCCAGGAGCTGGTGTACTTCCTCAAGGACGTCTTCCTCTTTGGTGCCTACGTGAAGTTTTTCCTCGCGCCCGACCTGGATGTGCGGGCCTACCGATTGCACATCCCGGGGTTTTTCATCGTCCTGCTCTGTGCCATTGTAGGACTGGGCGCGCTGAATCCGAACATCGATTCGGTGTTTCTGAGTGTGTTCGGCCTGAAGGTCTATTTCTACTACCTGCCGCTGGTCTTCATGATGCCCTACCTGTTCCGCACCGAGCAGGAGATGACCCGGCAACTGACCTGGTTTGCATTGATGGCTTTGCCGATCTGCTTGCTGGGGGTGGTGCAATGGTATGCAGGCCCCACCAGCATCCTCAACGTCTATGCCCAACGCGAGGCGATGGACGGGGCAGCCGCGGTCGGCTTCGGATTTGGCATGGACGAGCGAGCTCGTATCACCGGCACCTTTTCCTACCTCACGGGGCACACGACCTTCGTTGTCTTTTTCATCACCCTCAGTCTGGTGCTCTTGGCGGTGCGCGAAACGCGCTGGAAGTGGTTGATCGCCGGTGCGGTCCTGCCCCTGCTCGGCGTCAATGCTCTGATGGGCGGATCACGGGCCTCCATCGCCATCACCATTTTCATCATTGCCGGCATGGCCCTGCCGGCGTTCGCCGGCAAGATTGGCGTGGGCACGCACTTTCGCGCCATTGTGACCGCCGCCATGCTGCTCGGGGGACTGATGATCAGTTATGTCTTCTACGAGGCCTATGTTTACATGTCGGTGCGTGCCAAGACCGCTGGCGACACCTTCTACGAGCGCGCCATTCAGCATCCCTACAGGGCCATGGCGTATGCGGTGGAAAAGGCCGGGTTCTTCGGGTATGGTTTGGGTTTGACGCATCCAGCGACGGGCGCCCTGAAGAGCTTCCTGCAGATTGAAGGACCGAAGGAGGAGGCGGTGGCGGTCGAGTCGGAGTCCGGGCAGGTCTGGATGGAGGTCGGTTTGTTCGGCTTCACCTCCTGGTATGCCTTGCGCCTGCTGTTCATCTGGCTCTGCTGGCGCTGTTATGTCGAGGCGAGGACCCCCTTGCAAAGGGCGCTCGCGCTGGCCGCATTTTTGCTCTCCTTCCCCTATCTAATCATGCAGGTTGTGGTCAACCACACGGCCAACATCCTGCTCTTTGCCCTCTACGGCCTGGCCCTGCTGCCGCGGTTGCAGCCGCTGGTGCAGCGGCGTCCGCAGCGTATGCCGGCGCGGGCGGCGCTGCCGACCGCGGGTTGAGATGCCGGGGCTGAAAGGCGATGAGTGATGCCATGTCCAGCGCGGTTCCCCGCTTCAGTGCCATCGTGCCGACGCATGCGCGGTTCGATCTGCTGGCGCGCACGCTCGACTGCCTGCTCGCCTGCGCGCCGGCGCCGGACGAGATCCTGGTTCATGTCGATGCCGGCAACTCGGCCCTGCGCGATTCGGTGACGGCGCGTTACCCGCAGGTGCGCTGCCTGTTCTCCGAGAACCAGCTCGGCCCGGGCGGTTCGCGCAACCGGTTGCTGGCGGCCGCCAGGCACGATTGGGTGGCGAGCTTTGACGACGATTCGTATCCGGCCCAGACCGACTGGTTTGCGCGCGCGGCCGAGTTGGTGCGCGCCTTTCCCGACGCGGCGGTGCTGAGTGCGGCCAGTCATGCGCCCGAGTGGCAGAGCCTGCAGTTGCGGCGCATTGCGGTGTTTTCCGGCTGCGGCTGCGTTTTCCACAAGCCCAGGATCCTGCGCACGCGCGGGTTTGTGCCGCTGGCGATTGCCTACGGCATGGAGGAGGTCGACGTCAGCCTGCAGTTGCATGCCCTCGGCGGCCGCATCCTCCATGATCCGCTGCTGCGGGTGAACCATGAGCCGGCGCCGGATCGTCCGCGACCCGGGCCGCACATGGCGGCGCTCGGTCTGACGAACACGCTCTTGCTGCCCTGGCTGCGTTATCCGGTGTCTCTCTGGCCCTTGGGCCTGCTGCAGGTGCTGTCGAAAATCCGCTGGATGCTTGCCCACGGTCAGGGCGCCGCCGTGCTGCCCGGCCTGCGCCTGGCCCCGGACGCGCTGCGCGAGCACGCCGCACGCGTGCAGCGGGTGCCGGTGCGGCGCCTGCTGTCGTGGCTGAAGTTGCGCCGCCGTCCGCAGGACCTCGGCGATGCTCGGGCGCTCGCCCATGGCTTCGTCGGCGCGGCGCCGTCGGTCGCGGAGGTCCCGTCATGACACCGGGCTGCATCCATCTCTGGGCGCCCGGCCTGCAGTCGGGCAGTGGCGGCATCCAGTCGTTCAGCCGCGACCTCGTCCTCGCCCTGCACGCCGCCTTCCCGCAGGCGCGGCTGCAGGTGCATGTCAAAAACGATGCCGCCGTCGGGGGGCTGCCGGCGGCGATTGGTGTCTCCGCTTCCGGGCGGTGGCCGGCGCGCCTGCGCACGGCGCACTACGCGCTCACCGGCCTGCGGCAGCTGCGCCGCGAGCGACCGGATTTGGTGATTGCCACCCTGGTGAATTTTTTGCCGGCCATCGCCGCGGCCCGCCTGCCTGCCACACGCACGGTGGCGGTGGTGCATGGCATCGATGCCTGGGACCTGCCCAAGGGACCGCGCCGGCGCGCGCTGGCCCGGGTCGACCGCATCGTCGCGGTGAGCCGGTTCACCCGCGATCGGGTGGCCGCGCTGCCGGGGATCGATCCGGCGCGCCTGCGTGTGTTGCCCAACAGTTTTGACGAGGCCGCTTTCACGCCCGGGCCCAAGCCGCCGGCGCTGCTGGCGCGTTACGGCCTGCAGCCCGACCAGCCGGTGCTGCTGACGGTGTCGCGCCTGGATCCCACCGAGCGCTACAAGGGCCATGCCGAGGTGCTGGCGGCGCTGCCGGAACTGCAGCGCGACTTTCCCGGGCTGCGCTACCTGATTGCCGGGCAGGGGGGCTATGCCGACGACCTGCGACGGCAGGCGCAGGCCCTGGGCGTGGCGGACCGGGTGATCTTCGCCGGTTTCGTGCCGACCTCCGAACTCGCGGATCACTACCGGCTGGCCGACGCCTTGGTCATGCCGAGTCGCGGCGAGGGCTTTGGCATTGTTTTTCTGGAGGCGATGGCCTGCGGGCGGCCGGTGCTGGCCGGCAACACCGACGGCTCGGTGGATGCCCTCGACGACGGCCGGCTCGGCGTGCTGGTCGATCCGGGCGACCGCGCGGCCCTGGTTGGGGCCCTGCGCCAGGTGCTGGCGCGCACGCATCCGAACCGGCTGCTGTGGGAGCCGCAGCGCCTGCATGACGCGGTGGTGAACGCCTTTGGCGCCGCCGCCTTTCGCGCGCGCTGGCAAACCCTTGTGGAGGAACTCTGAGCATGTGTGGCATTGCCGGCATTTTGAACCAGGAGCCCGCGCCCTGCGCGCTGGCGCTGGAAAAACTGCAGGTGGCACTGCGCCACCGCGGCCCGGATGATGCCGGTCTCTGGCTGTCACCCGCCGGTCGCGCCGGGTTGGTTCACACACGCTTGGCGGTGCTCGACCTGTCGCCGGCCGGGCATCAGCCGATGGTGGCCGACGGTCACGTCATCGTCTTCAACGGCGAGATCTACAACTTCCGTGCCCTGCGCGCCGAACTGGAGGCGGCTGGGATCGAGTTTCGCACGCGCAGCGATACCGAGGTGCTGCTGCGGTTGTACCAGCGCGAGGGGCCGGCCATGCTCGGTCGCCTGCGCGGCATGTTCGCGCTGGCGATCTGGGATGAGCGGGAGCAGTCGGCCTTTCTGGCGCGCGACGCCTTCGGCATCAAGCCGCTCTACTACAGCCTGCACGGCGGTCGCCTCGCTTTTGCCTCGGAGGTGCGCGCCCTGCGCCGCGCCGGCCTGGCCGGCGACACGCCCGATGCGGCGGCGATCCAGCGCTACCTGGAGAGCGGCAGCGTGCCCGAGCCGGCGACGCTGCTGCGTGACGTGCGCTGCCTGCCGGCCGGCCATCACCTGGTCTGGCAGGCGGGCCGCGTGCGCGAGCAGGCCTGGTGGCGACCCGGCTTTGCGCCGCAGGCGATGACGGCGGGTGAGGCGGCGGAACGGACGCGTGCGGCGCTGGTCGATTCGCTGCAGAGCCACTTCGTCAGCGATGTGCCGGTCGGACTCTTTTTGAGCGGCGGCATCGATTCCACCCTGCTCGCCGCTTTGGCCCGGGCCGGAGGGCAGGGAGGACTGGAAAGTTTCTCCATCGGTGTTGACGCGGCGCGCCTCGACGAGTCGGATGTCGCCGCGCGCACGGCGGCGCACTTTGGGCTGCGCCATCATCTGCTGCGACTCGATGCCGCCGGCATGGCCGCGCGCTTTCCGGAGTTTCTCGCGCACATGGACCAGCCCAGCGTCGACGGCTTCAACAGTTTTGTGGTGGCGGGTTTCGCCCGCGCGCAGGGTATGAAGGTCGTGTTGTCCGGGTTGGGCGGCGACGAGCTGTTTGGGGGCTACCCGAGTTTTCAGCGGGTGCCGCGCCTGGCCCGGCTCGCCGATCTGGCGCGGCATCTGCCCGGGGCGCGCGCGCTGGGGCAGCGTCTGGAAACCGCGCCGCTGCCGCCGCGCTTGCGCCGGATTGGCGACCTCCTGCAGCGCGGGCCCGGCATCGCCGAGGCCTGGCGGGTGTTTCGCGGCATCTTCCCGCGGGCCGAGGCGCGGCGACTCGCGGCGCGTTTGGCCGGTTGCGCCGAATCGGCCCTGCCGCCCGCCGAACCCGCACCAGCGGTTGGCGCCGAGGATCCGCGCGACCAGGTCAGCCTGCTTGAGGCGACCGGTTACATGCGCCATCAACTGCTCAAGGACAGCGATGTCATGAGCATGGCGCACGGGTTGGAACTGCGCGTGCCGCTGGTGGATCGTGTGCTGTTTGAGAGCATCGCCGTCATCCCCGCCGACCTGCGCCTGCGGCCCGGCAAACGTCTATTGCTCGACGCCGTGCCGGAAATCCCCGAGTGGGTGGCCGGTGCGCCGAAGCGCGGGTTTCTTTTTCCCTACCAGGACTGGCTGGCCGCCGACTGGGGTGGCGCCTTCGCCGAGGCACGCGCTGAACTCGCCGATCCCCGCGTCCCCTGGTACCAGCTCTGGTGCGTTTTCATGCTGCGCCAATGGCTGGGGGGGTGATCTCAAATCTCTAGTTTCAGATTTCAGATCGCCGGCCATCTCCCATCTCCGATCTTCCATCTTCCACTCTTCGTGCACGTCCTTCATGTGATTCCGTCGCTCTCGCCCTCGCAGGGCGGACCGAGCTTTGCGCTGCCGGCGATGGCGCGGGCGCTGCATGCGGAAGGGGTCGAGGTGGACGTGGCGACCACGGACGATGACGGCCCCGGCCGCCACCTGAGCCTTGGGACCGGGCCGGCGGAGCACTGGGGATATCGTGTCTGGTCTTTCCCCAAGCAGACGGAGTTTTACAAGCTCTCGCTGCCGCTGGCGCGCTGGCTGAACCGGCACGTGCGCGAGTACGACCTCGTGCACATCCACGCGGTGTTTTCCTTTGCCACGGTGGCGGCGGCGCGGGCAGCCCGGCGTGCCGGGGTGCCCTACCTCGTGCGCCCGCTCGGCGTGCTCAACCGCTGGGGCATGGAGCAGCGCCGGCCCTGGCTCAAGGCCCTGTCATTCCGTCTGCTTGACAAGCCCCTGCTGGATTGCGCCGCCGGCCTGCATTTCACGAGTTTGCAGGAGCGTGACGAGGCGGCTGGGCTTGGCCTGCGCGCGCCGGCGCGGGTGCTGCCGCTGGGGTTTGATCTGGGCGAGTTCGACAGCCTGCCGCCGGCCCCGGTGTTTCACGCGGCCTTCGCCGACACGGCCGATCGGCCGCTGGTGCTGTACCTGTCGCGCCTCGATCCCAAGAAAAACCTTGAGGGTCTGCTCGAGGCCTGGGCGCAGGTGTCGGGGCCGGCGCGACTTGTCATTGCCGGTGAGGGCGATGCGGCCTACACGGCCGCGCTGCGCGAGCGAGCGGCACAGCTCGGGTTGGGCGAGCGCGTGCTCTGGACGGGGCGCCTGCAGGGCGAATGCAAGCGGGCGGCGCTGGCGGCGGCGACGTTGTTTGTCCTGCCCTCGCGGTCGGAGAATTTCGGCATCGCCCTGCTGGAGGCGATGGCGGCCGGCCTGCCTTGTGTCAGCACGCCGGGCGTGGCGCTGGCCACCGAAGCGGAAGGCAGCGTGCGCGTGGTGGCGGCCGAACCCGCGGCGCTGGCGGGCGCCCTCAACCGCCTGCTCGAGGATCCCGCCGAACGCACCCGCCTCGGTGCCGCGGCGCGCGAATTGGCCCGGCGCAAGTACACGCTCTTGGCGATGGGCAGGGAACTGAAGGCGTGGTATGAGGAGGTGACACATGCCGCTGCTTGACGACATCACCCCGCTGATCCTGACCTGGAACGAGGCGCCCAACCTGGAGCGCACGCTGGCGCGGCTCGGCTGGGCGCGCGAGGTGGTCATTGTCGACAGCGGCAGCACGGACGAGACGCGGGCCATTGCGGCGCGGCATCCGGGAGCGCGGGTGCTGGAGCGCGCCTTTGACGATCACACGCGCCAGTGGAACTTCGGGCTTGATGCCGTGACGACCCCCTGGGTGCTGGCGCTCGATGCCGACTATGTGTTGGGCGAGGGTTTCGGGGCCGAGGTGGCCGCGCGCGAGGAGGTGGTTGACGCCTACGAGGCGGCCTTTCGCTACTGCGTGTTTGGTCGGCCGCTGCGCGGTTCGCTGTATCCGCCGCGCGCCCTGCTGTTTCGTCGCGAGTGCTGTCGCTATGTGCAGGACGGCCACACCCAGAGGCTGCAGGTGACCGGCGCCCTCGGCCGACTGCAGACGCTTGTGGATCACGACGACCGCAAGCCGCTGTCGCGCTGGCTGGTGGCGCAGGACCGCTATGCCGTGCTGGAGGCCGACAAACTGCTGGCCGCCGATCCGGCGAATCTGAACCTGCCGGATCGACTGCGCCGTACCGGCTGGGCGGCGCTGCCGGCGGTGATGGTGCACACGTTGCTGGTCAAGGGCGTGCTGTTCGACGGCTGGCGCGGGGGATATTACGCCTTGCAGCGACTGCTGGCCGAGACGCTGCTGGCGCTGCGGTTGCTGGAGCGGCGGCTCAACAGGGAGGGCGAGGCATGAGTTTTCTCCACCTCGTCGTTCCATGCTATCGCGAAAGCGCGCGGCTGCCGGTCTTTCTGCCGGAACTGTGCGCGGCACTCGACCGGATCGAGGGTGCGAGTGTGGTCGTCGTGGATGACGGTTCCGGTCCCGACGAGGTGGCGGCTGCGGGCGCCCTGATCGACGGCCTGCGCCCGCGCCATGCCTGCCTGCGGCCGCTGCTGGAATTGCCGGAGAATGCCGGCAAGGGCGGTGCGGTGTATGCCGGTTGGGCGGCGCACCAAGGCGAAACCTGGCTGGGTTTTGTCGATGCCGACGGCTCGTGCAGCGCCGCCGAGGTGGCGCGTCTTACCGGCCTGGCCGCGGCTGAGGCCGAGCCGCGGCCGGCCCTGTTTGCCTCGCGGGTCAAGTTGCTTGGGCGGCGGGTCGAGCGTCTGTTCAAGCGCCACCTGCTCGGGCGTGTCTTCGCCACCCTGGTCTCCGAGCTGCTGGCCATCCCGGTGTACGACTCCCAGTGCGGCCTGAAGCTGGTGCCGCGCGCGGCCTACGAGGCGGTGGCGGCGCGCCTGCGCGTGCACGGCTTTGCCTTCGACGTCGAACTGCTGGCCGCACTGCTCGACACGGGCTGTCCGGTCCGCGAGGTGCCGATCGACTGGTTTGAGGTGGCGGGCGGCAAGGTGCGGCTGCTGCGCGACTCCTGGCGCATGGCGCAGGATGTCTGGCGGATTCGCGAGCGCCGCCTGCAGGGTTGGAAATAGCTTCGAGCCGGCTTGCAAGCCGGCGCTTTTTTTCGTTCAATGCCGGTTTCCACCGATTTTTATGGAAAAAGACTCCCTCATCACCGTCTGCGGCGCAGGTGGCTTCATTGGCGGCGCCCTCGTGGCGGATTTGCGCGCGCAGGGCTTCACGCGCTTGCGTGCGGTCGACCAGAAGCCGCTCGACCACTGGTACCAGCGCTTTGACGAGGTGGAGAACCTGCGTCTCGACCTCGCCGAGAAGGTCGCCTGCGAAACCGCTGTGAACGGCGCGCATACGGTGTACAACCTGGCGGCCGACATGGGCGGCATGGGCTTCATCGAGAACAACAAGGCGCTGTGCATGCTCAGCGTGTTGATCAACACCCACCTCTGTGTGGCCGCGCGCGATGCGGGCGTGCAGCGCTATTTTTACGCCTCCTCGGCCTGCGTCTACAACGCCGACAAGCAGAAGAGCTACGATGTGCCCGCGCTCAAGGAGGCGGATGCCTACCCGGCGATGCCGGAGGACGGCTACGGCTGGGAGAAGCTGTTCAGCGAGCGCATGTGCCGGCATTTTCGCGAGGACTTTGGCCTGCAGACGCGTGTTGCGCGCTACCACAACGTCTATGGCCCGCATGGCACCTGGGATGGCGGTCGCGAGAAGGCGCCGGCGGCGGTCTGCCGCAAGGTAGTGCAGGCCAAGCTTTCGGGTCGCCACGAGATCGACATCTGGGGCACGGGCGAGCAGACGCGCAGCTTCATGTACATCACCGACTGCGTGCACGGCACTCAGCTACTGACACACAGCGACTGCCTGGAGCCGCTCAATCTGGGCAGCGCCGAGATGGTCAGCATCAACCAGCTCGTCAGTCTGGTCGAGGAGATCGCCGGAGTGAAGCTGCAGAGGCATTACCAGCTCAACGCGCCCAAGGGTGTCAACGGCCGCAGCAGCGACAACACGCGCATCCAGGAAGCGTTTGGCTGGGAGCCGGCCACGCGCCTGCGCGATGGCATGGAGAAGACCTATGCGTGGATCTACGACGAGATCGTCCAGGGGCGGGCCTCGCTCTGAACTTCGGGTCCAGCGCGCATGAGGGTGCTACTGCTCAACCAATGCTTTTACCCGGACCATGTGTCCACGGCGCAGCACCTGACCGACCTCGGCCTGGCGCTGCAGGCGGCCGGGCACCAGGTGACCGTGGTCGCGGCCTCGCGCGGCTACGATGATCCGTCGCGGCGTTTCTCCGTGCGCGAGGACTGGCGCGGCCTGCGGCTCCGGCGCATCTGGACACCCGGCCTGGGCAAGACGGCGAAGTGGCGGCGACTGGTCGATTTCGCGGTCTTTTGGCTGAATGCCACCCGCCTGCTGCTGACTCTGCCGCGCTTCGACCTGACGGTCTGTCTGACCTCGCCGCCGCTGATCTCCACGCTCGGCACCGCAGTCGCGGCGCTCAAGGGCGGGGTGGTCGTGCCCTGGGTCATGGACCTCAATCCCGATGAGGCGGTGGCCGCCGGCTGGCTGCGCGCCGGCGGGTGGGCCGAGCGCCTGCTCAGCGCCCTCCAGAACTGGGGCTTCCGGCGCGCCGCGCGCCTCGTCGCCCTCGACCGCTTCATGGCGGCGCGGCTGCGGGCCAAGGGCGTGGCGGCGGAGCGCATCCACACCGACCCGCCCTGGTCGCACGACGACGAGGTGCGCTTCGATCCGGCGGGGCGCGACGCCTTCCGCGCCGAGCACGGCCTCGACGGCAAGTTTGTCGTCATGTACTCGGGCAATCACAGCCCCTGTCATCCGCTCGACAGCCTGCTTGAGGCGGCTCTGCGCCTCCGGGAGGATGAAGGTTTCCGCTTCGTCTTTGCCGGTGGAGGAAGTGAGATGGCGAAGGTGAAGGCCTTCCGTGACCGCCACGGTCTCGGCTCAATCCTGACGCTGCCCTACCAGCCGCTCGAGCGCCTGGCCGCCTCGCTGTCGAGCGCCGACCTCCAGGTTGTTGTTTTGGGCGACGCCTTTGCCGGCATCGTCCATCCCTGCAAGATCTACAACATCCTCGCCCTCGGCCTGCCCTTCCTGGCGATTGGTCCGCCGGAGAGTCATCTCAACGATTTGGCTGGGCGGCTGGCCTCGCCAGGCGCCGCCTGGCAGGTGCGCCATGGCGACGTCGCGGCCCTGCTGCGTAGCCTGCACGAGGCGCGCGCGCTCGGCTTTCGCGGGCCGCAGCCCAAGGCGATGGCGCTGGCGGCGGAATTTTCCCGTGGCAGGCTCTGCGGCCGGCTCGTTGAACTGTTGGAACAGGCGGCTGCCGCCCCGCGACCATGAATCCTCCCATTGTCGATCCCTCCGCCGTGCTGATGCCGGACTGGCCTGAGCTGGCGCTGTATGCGCTGCTGGTGCTGGCGCTTTCGGCGCTCGGCTCGTGGTGGATCGTGTGCCGGCGTGGCCGCCACGGCATCGACCGTCCAGACGGCCGGCGCAAGCTGCACGAGGCGCCGGTGCCACGTCTGGGCGGGCTTCCAATCTACGTGGCGATGGTCGCCGGCCTGAGCGTGGTGATTGGCCACAGCAACTACGGGTTCAAGGCCTGGATGCCCTTCCTGATCTGCAACACCCTCATCTTCACGGTGGGGCTTGCGGATGACCTGCGGCCGCTGGGTGCGCGGGTCAAGCTGGCCGGGCAATTTGGCGCGGCGCTCATTCTCTATGCCTTTGGTGTGTCGATCGACGTGCTCAGCAACCCCTTTGGCGAGGGCGGTATCGAGCTTGGCTGGTGGAGCCTGCCGCTGACCCTGCTCTGGCTGGTCGCCATCCCCAACATCATCAACCTGATCGACGGCATGGATGGCCTGGCCGCGGGTTTCGGCCTGTTTCTGTCCCTGACCCTGGCTTTCATCGGCTACGTATCCCAGCAGACCGATGTCATGATCGCCTCCTGCCTCATGGCGGCAGCGCTGGCCGGGTTCCTGTTTTTTAATCTGCCGCCGGCGAAAATCTTCCTCGGTGACGGCGGAGCCTACCTGATCGGGTTCTTCATTGCCTCGGTGTCGCTCAAGAGCTCGAACAAGGGCTCGATCATCGCCGCCCTGCTGGTCATTGTCATCGCGCTGGGCGTGCCGATCCTCGACACTGCCTTCGCCATCATTCGCCGCAGTGTCCGTGGCGTACCGGTGTTCAGCGCCGATGCCGAGCACATCCACCACCGTCTCATCCTGCTCGGCTACAGCAAGACTCGGGCGCTGGCGGTGATGTATGCCGTCTGCCTGGTGCTGAGTCTGGTGGGCATCAGTATCCTGCTCACCAAGGGGGTCGCCCTGCCGGTGGCCGGGGCGGTGCTTTTCCTGCTCGCGGTCGGTGCCGCCCGCTATCTCGGCTACGTGCGCAGCTGGACGCGCCTGCGCCAGCAGATTCGCCAGGCGCTGGAGCGCCGGCGCAAGTACGAGCACGTCGAGGCGCACGCGCGCGTGCTCGGCTTCGATGTCGAGCTGTGCGGTTCGCTGGAGCAGTTTGCCAGCCTCTTCATGGATCGCCTGGCCTGGACGGGCCTGCAGGCCCGGGCCGGGACGGACACACGGCCGGTTCCGCTGCGCTTGGCCGACGGTGCCGTTCTGAAACTGCATCATCCGGCGGACGTCGATGATACCGCTCACTGGGCACGGCGGGCTGACTGTTTTCTGCCGGTCCTCGAGCGCTGCCTGGATCGCTGGGGGCAACTGCCCCCGGGTCTCGAGGTGGAGCCGGCAAATTCGCCGGACCTGGAGGTTTGATTTGAATTCGCCTTCGCTTCCGGCGTT
>JBIJBO010000228.1:0-4322 GCA_044345215.1 Prosthecobacter sp.
ATGGAGCCGGGTCGCCTGCCCTTCGACGTGCGCTATGCGGGTTCCGAGACCGCCCCCGCCCTGCCGGGGGTCTATGCGGTGACCGCCACGCTCGATGACCCGATCTACGCCGGCAGCGGCAGCGCGACCCTGACGATCCTGGGCCTGACCAGTCGCGGGCAGCGCATCACCAGCGGCAGCAGCCCGATCCTCGAGGCCAACGGCACCGACTTTGGTCGTGTCGTCCTCGGCCGCGTGGCCACCCAGACCTTCACGATCGCCAATCCGGGTTCCGTGCCGGTGGCCCTGACCGGCGAGCCTCTGGTGGAAATCCTCGGCGAGCAGGCCGGCGACTTCCAAGTCAGCGTGCCTCCGGCCGCAGAAATCCCGGCGGGTGGCCGTGTGAGCTTCGAGGTCCGCTTGGCACCCACGCACCCGGGGGATCGCCGCGCGGTGGTGCAGCTGGCCTGCGACGCCCTCGCCAATGGTCCCATCACCTTCGCGGTCGGTGGACTGGGGGCTCTTCCCACCCAACTGGCCCAGACCCTCACCTTCAACCTGCCCGGCACACTCTACCTGAGCCAGAGCCCGGTGCCGCTGATCGCCACCGCTTCCTCGGGGCTGCCGGTGACGCTGACGGTGCTGGAGGGACCGGCCACGATCGCCGACGGCGAGTTGCGGGTGACCGAACCCGGCAAGATCCGCATCGAGGCCCGGCAGGCCGGGGGCGGCAACTTCGCGGCCGCCAAGCCGGTCGTCCGCACGCTGACCGTGAAAGCCGATCCCACGGGGCTGACCCTGGCCGACCTGACCCAGACCTACAACGGCACACCGCGACCGATCACGGTGCTTGGGACGGAGGAGGAAGTGACGGTGACCTACCTCATCAACAAGCTGCCGAGTGAGACCCCTCCGACAGATGCCGGCAGCTATCCGGTGACGGCGGTGGCGGGACCCGTCACCAAGACGGGCACGCTGATCATTGCCCGGGCGCCGCTCCTCGTGCAGGTGACCGATCAAAGGAAGCTGGTGGGACAGGCCAATCCCTCGTTCACCGCCGAGCTGAGCGGTTTCATCGGCGAGGACACCGAGAACACGGTGCTGTTCCGCCCCATCTCCATCACGACCAAGGCGAAAGGGGACAGTCCGCCGGGCCTCTATCCCATCACCAGCAGCGGGGGTGCCGCCGCGAACTACACCCTCATTCACCGCCCGGGCACCCTGGTGGTGGAAGGCCATGTCGGCAACTTTGAGGCCCTGCTGCGCGACCCCGACACGGGTCTGCCGGCAGGCTTGTTGAAACTCACCGTGCCGAGCACCGGCAGGAGCCTGACGGCCAGCCTTGCCCTCGTCGGGCAAGCCCGCCCCATCCCCCTGACCGGACGGTTGGCCCTGGATCCGGAAACCCGGTTGGCCAGCGCCAGCCTGAGCCGCCTCTTCACTTCGACCGACATCTACCACCTGAATCTGACGCTCAACCTCTTTGGCGAGCTCAGCGTCGAAGTGCGCCAAAACGAGACGCTCATCGCTGAAGCCACCGACGGCACGCGCCTGCAGGATCCGGTCAAGGGCGAGGCGCTGCCCCAGGCGGGGGCCTACACGGCGGTGCTGGAACCCGAGGCCGCCGAAGCGGCTCCCTCGGCACCCGGCTGGGCAACGGCCAAGGTGGACGCCGCCGGCACGCTGGCCCTGGCGGGGCGCCTGCCCGACGGCACGGCCTTCATGGCCAGTCTGCCGATCGATGTGAGCGGAGGACACCGGTTGTTTGTCCAGCCCTACAAGCGCGCCAGGGCGCACCTAGGCGGGGCTTGGAACCTGACCGAGCATCCTGGGGTGGAAGGCGCCTGGCAGGTGCGGGGCGTGGATCTGAGCTGGCTGAAGAGCCCCAACGAGAAGGACCTGGGCTACCGCGCAGGCTTTGGCCCGCTGACCGTGGCTCTGGAAATGGACGCCTGGCAGCCCGCGAGCAGGACCGTGACACTGGCGCAGCTGCTGGGCACCGAGGAGCTGGAGGTCAGCCATGACCCCACGGGCAGTCCCTCGGAAGGACAGGTGCCGAACCGGGTCGGGGTGGAGGCGTCAGGAACGCTGCGCGGGATCACCCCGGTGACCAACCCACCGAACCTGCGCAAGTGGACGGCGAAGGTGAATCCGGCGACAGGTGTTTACACCGGCAGCTTTGAGCTGCTGGATCTGAGCCAGAAGCGCAGCGTGCACTTCAGCGGCGTGCTGCGCCAGGCCGCGGATGCCGAAGGCGACGGCCTGCAGGGCCGCGGCCTCTTCCTCCTGCCGCCGCTCAAGGGCGCGGCAAGCACGGAGACGACCACCGGGCGGATGGAGTTTCGGCGGGTGGAGTGAGCCAAGCGCGGAGGGCATGGGACATGGTGGCCATGCTTCGGATTTCTTGGCCCCGTGCTTCAGGCATTTGCTCGGAGGGCGGGAGGAAGATGAGGGGTAGAAAGATTTTTCAGACCGCGAGGTCAGGGCTGAGAAGCAGCCTTCTTGAAATCTTTCTACCCTCCCTTTTTCTACCACCATCGATCCGCCTCTCCGCTCCGCGTTTTACGCCCCCCGCTTGTCCGGTTCACGCACGAAGAGCAGGCGCAGGCTGTTGAGGCAGACGACCACCGTGCTGCCCTCGTGGGTGAGCACGCCGAGGGTGAGCGGCACGAGGCCGAAGAGCGAGGCGATGGCCATGACGATGACCGAGCCGAGCGAGATCGCCAAATTTTGCCGGATGATGGCGCGGGCGCAGCGGCTGATGTGGCGGGCCGACAGCAGTTTCTCGATCTTGTCCTGCATGAGCACGATGTCCGCCTGCTCGAGCGCAGCATCGCTGCCGCGCGCGCCCATGGCGATGCTGACATCGGCGGCGGCCAGGCTGGGCGCGTCGTTGACGCCGTCGCCAAGCATGGCGGTCTTCCTCCCCTGGGCGGTGAACTCGCGGATCGCGGTCACCTTGTCCTCCGGATGCAGGCCGGCGCGGACATCAGCGACGCCGAGCTCCTGGGCCACCTGCACGGCCGCGGCGCGTCGGTCGCCGGTGAGCATCACTGTCAGCACGCCCTCCGCGGCCAGCGCCTGGAGCACGGCCTTGCTGCCGCTGCGGATCTCGTCCTTGAGCAGGATGCGCCCCATGGCGCCTTCATTGAGCACCCAGACCTCGGAGAAACCGAGCGGCGCGTCGGGCACGTCCTTGAGCCAGGCGGCAAAGTCGCCCTGGCCGACCAGCTCGCGCCGGCCGACGTAGGTGACGCCCTCGGCGCTGCGACCGCGCAGGCCCTGGCCGGGGATGGATTCGAACTCGAGCAGTTCGCCCGGGAGGATACCGCGCTCCTCGGCGTGGCGGCTGATGGCGCGCGCGACCGGGTGGTTGGAATGGGCGTCGAGGGTGACCGCCAGCCTGAGGATGGCGTCTTCGCGGCCCGGCGGAAAGCTCTCGACCTGGGCGACGCGCAGGTTGCCCTCGGTGAGGGTGCCGGTTTTGTCCATCGCGACGACTTCGATCTCGGCGAGCTTTTCGATCGCCGCGCCGCCGCGGAAGAGGATGCCGCGGCGCGCGCCCCAGGCGATGGCGGCGAGGATGGCCGAGGGGATCGACAGCACCAGCGCGCAGGGACTCATGACGACGAGCAGGGTCATGGCGCGGTAGAAGGCCGACTTCACTCCGGTCGTGGTGGTGAAGGCCGGGATGTCGAGCACGAGCCACCAGACCAGGAACATCGTCAGCACCGTGCCGAGGGTGAGCAGGGTGTAGTTGGTGCCGAAGCGGTCGGTGAAGCGCTGGCTGGGCGCGCGCAGGTGCTGGGCGGTCTGGATGAGGCCGATGATTTTCGCCAGCGCACTCTGCGTGGCGGGTCGCTCGACCCGCGCCTCGACCAGGCCCCAGAGGTTGAGCGTGCCGCCGTAGACCGGCGCGTGCAGGCCCTTGTCAACCGGCACCGATTCTCCGGTCAGGGTCGATTCATCCGCCGCCGTCTCGCCGCGGGTGATGACGGCATCGACCGGGAACAGCTCGGCCGGCCGCACCTGCAGCAGGTCGCCCTTGCGCAGCAGCTTCACCGACCGCTCCTCGGTGCCGCCGCCGGGCAGGACCACGCGCGCCAGCTTGGGCGCGGCCTTGGTGAGGGCGTTGATCTCGCGGTGGGTGCGGTGCAGCACGTAGTGCTCGAGCGCGCCCGAGGTGGAGAACAGGAAGAGCAGCAGCGCGCCCTCCTCCCAGGCGCCGATGGCCACCGCGCCGGCGGCGACGGCGAGCATGAGGAAGTGCACGTCGAGCCGGCGCTCGCGCAGGTTTTCCCAGGCATCCTTGGCGGCGTCCCAGCCGCCGCTGACCAGCGCGA
>JBIJBO010000229.1:0-4284 GCA_044345215.1 Prosthecobacter sp.
CGTCGCCCACCGGCGGCGCGGGTTTTTTGTGCCTGGGGGTCAGCCCGGGCGACGCAAGTTGCGCACCCTGCCTTCGTTGCCGTCTCTGCCATGATCCGCCTTCGTTTCCTGCTGCCCGTCGCCGTCCTGCTCGTCCACACCGCCCTGGCACAGCCGGCCAAATCGAAACCCGCCAAATCGAAACCCGGCAATGACGAAGCCATGTGGGTGGCCCAGCCGCCGCATGAGCTGCCCGCAGGCGTCAGCCATCACACCCTGCACAGCCCCTCCATGGGCCGCGAGGTGGGTTTCTGCATCTATATGCCACCCGGTTACGAACGCCAGACGGAGCGCCGCTACCCGGTGATCTATCATCTGCATGGCGCCGGCGGCAACGAGACCCGCAGCCTGTTCACCGCCACCGTGCTGCACGAGGGCATCCTTGCCGGCCGACTGCCGGAGCTCATCGTCGTCTTCCCCAATGGCGGCCGGGCGACGATGTATCAGGACAGCGGCGACGGTCGTTTCCGCGCTGAAACCTGGATGATTCGTGAACTGATCCCACACATCGACGCCACCTACCGGACCGTTGCCGACCGCAAGGCGCGCTGCATCGAGGGCTTCAGCATGGGCGGCCGCGGTTCCACCCATCTGGCCATGAAATACCCCGAACTCTTCGGTTCGCTCTTCAACCAGAGCGGCAACGTCTACCACGTCTCCGCCCCTGAGCAGTTGCCCAACGCCTACCTCGGCGACGACCCGGACCGCCTGCGCGCCAACGATCCCTACCTGAACCTTGCGAAGAACCTCGAGTTCATCCGTGCCAACCTTCGCATCCAGCTCGCCTGCGGCACCGCCGATCCCGATCACCTGACCACCGTGCGGGAATTTCATGCCACCTTGGACGCGGCGGGGGTGAAGCACGACTACTTCGAAGTCGAGGGTCTGGGTCACAACCAGAAGCAGATGATCGAGGGCCGGCGCGCCACCTGGTTTGACTTCCATCTCGAATCCCTTCGCCGGCACGGCGT
Source organism: Prosthecobacter sp. (assembly GCA_044345215.1). GTDB lineage: Bacteria > Verrucomicrobiota > Verrucomicrobiia > Verrucomicrobiales > Verrucomicrobiaceae > Prosthecobacter. The sequence continues at coordinate 1,011 of JBIJBO010000229.1, forward strand.
GCCCCTTCACCTGCACCGTTGACCCCGCAGGCCGCCCTTGCTCCGCGCCAAACCCGGCCTAGCATGCGGCGTGATCCAGATCGTCTTCAATGAAATCAGCGCCGCCGAACTGTCGCGGCTGCCCACGCAGATTCAGTTCCAGCTGCTTGAAGCCCTGAACATTCAGCCGGGCGACCTGGAACCGGACGTGCTCGCCAAGCGCTTTGGCGTTCTGGACCGTGTCGGTAAAAAGCTGTACCGCTGCCGCGCCGGCGATCACCGCATCTACTTCGCCCTCGCCGAGGGCCACGTCCGGGTGCATCGCGTCCTGCACAAGAACACGCTCGCCGATTTCCTCTACCGCAGCAACCTGCCCGGCGGCGGCGAGGACGACGCCCTCAGCCAATCGAAGCAGTTCTGGCACCTCATCGACGAGGGCGCCAACACCTTGAAACAGGGCTGACCCTCCCCTGCTGATATCACCCCCACGGATCCATGGCTTGATCGGCTGGAGGCCACAAGCCGGACTCAGGTCACCGCATCGACCCGCAAGCGCCGGATCATGTTCGGCGGCGACTCACTTTCTGTCAGCCGCCGAGGCGAAGCTGACTGGACGCTGATCGCCACCGCCTGAAGGCTATTGCCTGCGCTCCGCCTCCACGTCCTCCGCGCGAGAACAGCGCCAGTCCAGCCGCACCTGGGCCTGGAGATTTTAGCCGCGAAGGAACGCAAAGAACACCAAAGCCAATCCGGCGGAATCCTTCGATTTTATAAAGGGACAGACACTTTATGATGGTCGACACATTATTAGGGTCCCACGAGGCCTCGTGAGAGGAGATTTCAAGATGTGACCCAGTCCTACTTCTTCTGCGGAAACAGCATCTTCGACATCTCGATGCCGCTCTTGGTCATGCTGGCGGTTTGTTCCTGGTAGGTTTGGAGGGTCTGCAACTGGGCCGGCGTAAGGAATTCGGCGGCTCGCTCGGCGACGATGCGACCATTGACCTCGATCTGCTGGAGTTGGCGTTTGATCAGGTCGTCGGTCAGCAGCGACGGATCCAGATTGGTCTTGCCGGCCAGATTGCCCCCGCTGCCGGGCCGGGCTCGCACCTCGGCCATGAGGTCGATCAACTGCTGCTCCTGCTGCGTGCTGAGCGGCTCCGGCGAGGAGGCAAACAGGCCCTTGCCGATCATCTCGTACTGGCTGCGCTCGGGCAGGGTTTTTTCCCAGTGCTGGAACGACTGCCAGTCGTCGTCGTGATTGAGGAACTGCCGGATCGTGTCGTCAAAGGCCGTGCGCTGCCGGTCGATCTGCTGGCCGATCGCCTGCCTCTGGGCGGAGGTGAGCTTGGCGTCCATCAACTTCAGACTGAGCTCGGTCTGCGTCTTCTGGCGCTCCACCAGCAGCTTCTTGAAATGCTCCCGCTCCTGCGGGCTGAGCTGGAGCTGGTCGAACAACTTCGCGTAGGCGATGTCGATCTGCAGCGCCTGCTGGCGCTCCATGACCTCGCGCATGCCGGGCGCGTTCATCATTTCCCGCAGTCCCCCCTGGCTGGTTGCGGCAGCCTGAGCCGGCGCCACCGCCGGTGCCGGCGCCGGCGCTGCCGTGGGTGCGGGCGGTGGCTCCGCGCGACGCTCCAGCTCGCGCTTCAGACTGGCAACGGTGCGCTTGGCCTCGGTCAGTTCGGTCTCCAACACGGCCAGCCGCGGATCCGGCTCCGGCGAACGGCCGAGCAACCAAGCCAGGGCCAGCAGCGAACCCGCCGAGGTCAGTCCCAGAAGGACAAGAACGGCATTTTTCATGCCACAGCCTAGCACAGCGCGGCCGGCGCGACCAGAGGCAAGCGTCGGTCCGTTCAGCCGAGCCGGGCGGCGTAGGCGGCGGCGTCCATCAGGGTGTCGGCGGCACCGGGCGCCACCTTCATCTTGAAGATCCAGCCGGCGCCGTAGGGATCGCTGTTGATCAGGCCCGGTTCACCGGCAAGCGCGGCATTGACCTCGACGATCTCACCGGCCACCGGCGCGTAGATGTCGCTGGCGGCCTTGACCGATTCGATGACGCAGACCTGCTGGCCGGCCGTGACCGGCCCGAGCTTGGGGGGATCGACGAAGACGACGTCCGTCAGCTCGGCCTGGGCGTGGTCAGTGATGCCGACGGGGGAGACTTCCAGACTCGGATCAACCCACTCGTGGGTGTCGCGATAACGCAGGTGCTCGGGAATGAGACTCATGGCAGAATTCAGCCTAGAGCGGAAAGCGCGCCGCGGAAACCGAAAAACGCGTCAGACCCAACCCATGGCCTGCATGCGGCCGTGGATGGCGTCCTTGGCCTCGAGCAGTTCGCCGATCGGATCCCAGCGACCGCTGGTCAGGGCATCGTGGGCGGTGGCGGGCAGGTCGACCTTGGCGGTCTGGTCGCCAAAGCGGACTTCCTGCTTGGCAACATCGACGGTGACTTCCAGCTTCGGGTTGGCCTCAACGGCGGCGGCGATGCGGGCGATGTCTTCGGCCGAGGCGCAGACGCAGGGGATGCCGAGGGTGGTGCAGTTGCCGAAGAAGATCTCGGCGAAGCTCTGGGCGATGACCGCGCGGAAGCCGAAGCGGTAGAGGGCCTGCGGGGCGTGCTCGCGCGAGCTGCCGCAGCCGAAATTCGTGCCCGAGAGCAGGATCGAGGCGCCCTGGAAGCGCGGGTTGTCGAGCGGGTGGCCGGTCGGCTTGCCGTCCTTGTCGAAGCGCACGTCGTAAAAGGCGAACTCGCCCAGTCCGTCAAAGGTGACGCACTTCATGAAACGGGCGGGAATGATGCGGTCGGTGTCGATGTCGGAACCGGGGACGTGGACAGCGGTGCCGGAAACCTGGGTGATCTTTGCGAGGGCCATGGAACGGGCAATCTAGACACGGAATTGGCCGCGAGCAACTGTTTCAGGCGCGCGGCCGCGCCCGGTGGAACAGCCAGCCGAGACCGGCCCCCAGGCCGAGGCCGTAGCAGAGGCCCCAGGACAGCTTGGCCAAAACAGCCGCCTGCGGACCCGTCAGGCCGTCTGGATTGCCGGCCTTGAAACGGGCCAGCCAGTAATCGTACATCGCCCAACTGCCGGCAAAATAACCGGCGGTGTGCAGCAGGAAAAACCCGGCGAACAGGGCCAGCCAGCCGGCGGTCGCGCCGATTCGTGCCCGCGCCAAGCCAACGAAGGCCGCGCACCCGAGCAGGGCACCCAGCCACTCGCCGGTGCGGTTGGGCAGGGCGAACCAGGCGACACTCCAGAGCACGGCATAGGCGCTGAAGGCCGGCAGG
>JBIJBO010000230.1:0-4279 GCA_044345215.1 Prosthecobacter sp.
TTTCTGCTTGCCGCCTCCCTTCTGCACCCGGCCTGCGCCGAAGACAAAACCACCCCCGACAAAACCATGCCCAAACCCGCCATCACCCTCAGCGAGGACGAATGGAAAAAGCGCCTGACCGACGAGCAATACCGCGTCACCCGACTCGCCGGCACAGAACGGCCATTCGGCTCGATTTACGAGGAATTTGAGAAGCAGGGCGAGGGCACCTACCATTGCGTCTGCTGCGGCGTCGAACTGTTCACCTCCAAGGAAAAATTCCACTCCGGCTGCGGTTGGCCGTCCTTCTATGACGCCTCCACCGCCAAGAACGTGCTCGAGCGGGCCGACCACTCGCACGGCATGGTTCGCGTCGAAACCCTGTGCAAGCGCTGCGGCGCCCACCTCGGACACGTTTTCGAGGGCGAAAGCGTCTCCGCCGCCACGCCGACCAAGCGCCGCTTCTGCATCAACGGTGTCGCCCTTCACTACGTGCCCAAGGGCGGCAAGGCGCCGCCTCTGCTGGCGCTCGACTCGGCCGAGGTCGAAAAGAAAAAGGCTGACGTCGCGAAGGAGGCCGGGGTCGAGGTGAAAAAACCCTAAGTAAAACCTTCAGAGCTTGCCTGTTTGGTCTGCCACCGGCTAGAATGCCGGCATGACGCGCATCCTGCTGCTCCGGCTCGGCCTGCTCCTGGCGTTGATTCTGCTTGCCGTTTTCGGCTGGCGCCAGGTTCGCGACGACGTCGGCATGACCTTCGTCTACTTCATCGCCGTCGGTGCCGCGGGCGGCTTCCTGGCGGTGAAGTATTTCGTCCCCTGGCTGGGCGACGCCATTGGCACCGCCCTGTTTTCTTCGGGTGAACAGGTCGGCACGGATCCCGTCCTCAAGGCCGCCGCCAAGCTGGCGCAGGGCGATTGCGAGGGGGCCATCACCGAACATGAGAAGAACCTCGCCCACGATCCCGCCCAAGTGTTGTCAGTCGGCGAGATCGCCCGAATATGCACGGAGAAGCTCAACGATCCGGCGCGCGCGCTGCAGGTGCTGAACCATCACCTGCAAGCGCGCGACTGGCCCGAGGAGGAAGCCGCCTTCCTGCGCTTCCGCATGATCGACATCGAGATTCAGCACCGCCATGACTACGCAGCCGCCCGCGCGCTGCTCGAGAAGATCGTGCTCGATTTCCCCGACAGCCGCCACCGCGCGAACGCGCAGCACCGGCTCCACGAGCTCGAAGCGCTGGAATTCAGGGCGGCGACGACCCGCCGCGGCGGCACCGCCTCCTGAAGTCGATCCACCACCGGCATGAGGCGGCAACTGCAACTCTGGGCACGCGGCCACCCGCTGCTGCTGCTCGCCTTCGCCGCTGTCGCCGGCATCCTCACCGCCGACGCGCTGCCGCTGCGCGTCTGGCCCTGCGCGGCCGCCGGCCTGCTGCTGCTGCCGGGCCGCCATCCGGCCGCGCGCCTGCTCGCCACCGCGTTGGTCTTTTCCGGCTTGCACACCTGGAACCTGCAACAGACCTTCGGTCATCCGCTGCGTCAGGAACTGCTCCGGATTCCAGACCATGCGCTGCACGTCGAACTGCGCGGCGAACTGCTGCCGTTGAACGAGTCCCGCGACCCGCGTCAGGTCGACTGCCGGGTGACTGCAGTTAGCCGCGCGGGCGAAACGGTTTTTCAAGCGCAGCACGGATGGGTGTCCGTGCAGCTGCCCGCCGGATTCCGTCTCGACCGGGCCGGGCTCCATGAACTGACCGGCCGCTTGCAGCTGCCCGCCGAACCGATGAACCCGGCGCAGTTCGATTTCGCCCGCTACAGCCTGCGCCTCGGGCGGGTCGCCCATCTGGTCGCGGATGAGGTGCGGCTGCTCACGGCGGACCATTTCGCCCCGCGCTTTGCCTTCCTGCATGCCGCCGCCACCTGCCGCGAATGGATCGCCCGCCAGCTGTCGCTCGGAGTGGATTCAGCCGACCCGACCGCGCCCATCGTGCTGGCCATGACCCTTGGCGTCGCCGACGCCGCCGGCGAGGACATCGAGGACGCCTTCCGCGGCAGCGGCACCCTGCATGTCTTTGCCATCAGCGGCCTGCACGTGGTTCTGCTCGCCGGCATTGCCCTCGGCGCATTGCGCTGGCTCGGCTACCAACGCTGCGTGCTGGCGGTCATCCTGCTGGTCTTTGTCTATGCCTTCATCACCGGCTGGCGCCCCTCGGCGGCGCGCGCGGCGCTGATGGCCGCCGTGCTGCTCGCCGCCCCCCTGTTCAACCGCCGCAACCGCATGGCGAACTCCCTTGGGGCCTCGGCTGTGGTGCTGCTGCTGGCCGACACCCAGCAGCTTTTCCTGACCGGTTTCCAACTCTCCTTCGGCGTGCTGCTCAGCCTGCTGCTGGTCGCCACACCCCTGCTCGAACGCCTGCGGCCCTGGTGTGAACTCGACCCCTTCCTGCCCCCGCATCTCGCCGGCACAGACCGTCGCCTGGCCGTCTGGCTGCGCCGGCAAACCGCCTCGCTAGCCTGCGTCTCCTTGGCCGCCTGGCTCGGCAGCCTGCCCTTCCTGCTCGGCCACTTCCACAGCTTCACGCCGGTCGCCCTGGTCGCCAACCTCGTCCTGGTCCCCATGGCCGGCTGGTGCCTGACTCTGGCCTGTGCCAGCCTGCTCGCCGCCGCGCTGCCCTGGGCCGGCGCCAGCCTGCTGCTCAACCAGCTCAATGCGGGGCTGGCCGGACTGATGGCCGCCAGTGCCACCGCCTTCGCCAGCCTGCCCGGCGCAAGCCTGCATGCGAACCTGCAACCACCCGTCTCACCGGCCAGCCTGCGCGTCTTTCACCTGCCCGGCGGGGGGCAGGCCGCCCACTGGCGCACCGGCACGCAGCACTGGCTGCTCGACACCGGCAGCACCAGCGCCTGGCGACGCATCGTCGAACCCTGGCTGCGCAGCCAGGGGATCAACCACCTCGATGGACTCGTGCTCAGCCATGCCGACAGCGCGCACGCCGGCGCGGCGGAACAAGTCCTGAGGCGACCGGGCACCACCCGACTGCTGACCAGCACACTTGAACCGTGGCGATACGACCCGGCCCACTCCAGCCTGCGCCGGCTGACCCGCCTGACACCGCCCGACGGCCCGATTTGGCAGCGCCTCACCCTGGAAGCAACCACTGACCTCGGCACCGCCCGCGCCACCGTCCTGCATCCGGGCCATGGCGACCGCCACGAAAAAGCCGATGACCGCGGCCTGGTTCTGCGCCTGGAACACGCAGGTCAGCGCCTGCTCTGGCTCAACGATGCCGGTTACCTGACCAGCCGCCGCCTGCTTGAGCGGCGGCTGCCGCTGGACTGCGACATTGTCCTGCTCAGCCGCCACGCCGCCGATCCCGAGGGCCTGACGGATCTGCTGGCCGCCGCAACGCCGCGTGTGGTCCTGCTCGGTGCTGCGGGTGAAAACGCGAGCGACGGTTCCACCGGGCGACTGCGCGCCTTTTGCGCCAAGCGCGGCATCGAACTCTGGGAGCTGCAAACCACCGGCAGCGTTGGCATCGAATTCGATCGCAACGGCGTGGCTTTGTTGACCGCCTTCCGCGGCGGCAGGCGCCTGGAATTGCGCGCCCGGGCGCGTTGACCGCTCAGCGACCGGCCAGCAAAGCCTGCACCGCCTCGACGATCGCCTCCACCGGTGCCAGTCGGCCGCACCCTTCATACCCGCAGGCAAGCAGGCCGCTGTCGGGCCCCACCCACCTCGCGCCGCGCTCGCTCAAAAGCTTGGCGTTGGCCACGGTGGCCGGGTGCTCCCACATGTGCCCGTTCATCGCCGGCGCGATCAACAGCGGCGCACGGGTCGCCAGGGCGATGGCGGTCAGCGCATCGTTGGCGAAGCCGTGCGCCAGCGCAGCCAGCACGTTGGCGGTCGCCGGCGCGATCAGCAGCAGGTCGATCTCGTCAGCGAGCTGGATGTGCCCGGGCTGCCATCCGTCCTTCTCCGCGAAGAGATCGGTGATCACTGGCCGGCGCGAAAGGGTCGCCAGGGTCAGCGGCGTGACAAACTCCAGGGCCGACCGCGTCGGCACACAGGTGACCTCGTGACCTGCCTTGACAAGCTGACTGGCGAGGTCGGCCGACTTGTGGGCGGCGATGGAGCCGGTGATGCCGAGAACGATGCGGGCCATGGGCAACCAACAAGGCACAACCCGGCAGCTTGGCAATTTTCAGTTTGCAAAGCCGTCGCTTTCGGGTCAGGCCACCGCCATGCCCTTTTTCAAACGCCTGGAAGTCTGGCTGCTGCTCGCCGTCGGCCTGGCCGCCA
>JBIJBO010000231.1:0-4243 GCA_044345215.1 Prosthecobacter sp.
GAGGCCCTGATGGCCAAGCTCGCGGTGAAGTCGATGCCCGCCAGCGCCGAGGTGGTCGATCTCATGCTGGCCCTGGCGACCTCGCTGGCCATCAGTCGCTACGCGCGCGCCGAGCAGCTTGTTCAGGCCGCCACGCCGCTGGCCACCGCGGAACACCAGCAGGCTCTGGCCGAAGCCCGTCAGTGGCTCGCCATCGGCCGGCTGGTGCGCGCCGGCGACCAGGAGGTGCGCGATCTCTGGGATCAGCGCCTGCGCCGGCCGCGCCAGCGTTGGACCTGGGAATTGCCGGTCGAGCAGGCAGCACTGGCCCAGCTGGCGGAAGCCATGAGGCCCGATTCCGAGGGGCTCCCCTGGTTCCAGCCCGTGGTCCCCGCCTGCTGGTGGGACTTGGCCCTGCGCCGCGCCGCCGAATCCGCGGCACGACCGGAAACACCCTTCGTGGAAGAGGAGCCGCGCGAAAAACCCCCGGCGGCCGAGCCCGCCGCCGTGGCTCCCGGGCGTCCGGTGGTCATCTGGCATGCCGTGCCGGTTTTTGTCGGTGGCCTGGTCGGCGCCTGGGCCTTTGCCTTGGGGGTCTGGATCGGGCCTTTTGATCTGGTGCGACCGATCGCGAACGAGCCGGGCACCACGGCTGCGCCGGTCGCTGCGGTGCCTCAAGCCCCGGCACCCGCCGAGGAGCGGCCGGTTCAGGGCGACACCACCCAGCGCCTGCCGGAAACGGCGGAGCCGCCGGTCGCGAAAGCCCCGGCCCCAGCGTCAACCCCGGCCCCTGCCGATCACCCCGACCGGGTCTGGCGTGAGGAGGAAAAGGTGCGTCTGCTCGTCGAGCATCCCGAGTTGGTGTCCTTCAGCGAGAGCTTTCGCAGCGGCTCTTGGGCGGATCACCGTGGTCTGCTCGAGGGCAACGATCCCGCCCTGCCCAAGGACAACCCCGCGTACCTGCGACTGCTGGTCTGGCTTCACCTGGCTCCAGCCGCTGATCCGGAGGTCAACAGCCGCGTGCCCGGACTCCTTGCGGTTCATCAGCCCGAGTCCTACGTGCTCGATCTTTGGCAGCGCCTCATTTATCCGGGCTCGCCGAATGCCGCCCAGATCCAGCAGGCCGCGCGCACTGAGCATCACGAACGACCCCAAGCTTGGTCGCCCAGCCAGCGGGCACGCCTCAATCTCATCGGCTGGCCGCCGGAATCATGAAGCTTAGGCTGTCGCGGGTGCCAGCCAGCGCAATTTCGGCAGGGCGCGCGCATGCGCCTCGGCATTGAACAGCAGCATCAGCAGGGCGCTGAAGCCGAGGTCGCTGAGCAGGGAGTTGCGCAGGAAGGTCCAGGTTGGTGCGTAGCCGGGCAGGCCCGTGGTCAGCGCCTGCAGCCAACCGCCGGCGGTCTTCGCATAGGCGGGTTCGACCAGCCAGCTGACGCTGTTGGTGACGAAGTAGAAGGCCAAGGAAGCCGTCAAGACACCGCCGAGGCTGCTGATCAGACCGGCCTGACCGCGCCAGCGGGCGGCAGCCCAGGCGGCGAGGGCGTAGCAGCCATACATGACCAAGGCCTCCAAGCCGCCGCCCTGCGGGGTGAGCAGTGCCGACCCCTGCGAGGCGAGATCGATGCCGAGCAGCAGCAGCGGCCAGGACCACCAGGGCAGGGCGCGCGGGAAGAGCAAGGTGCCGGTGAAGGCCAGCGCCATCCACGGGGAGAAATTCGGCAGCAGGGTCATGCCGGGCGATTCCAGTTTCAGCCAGCGCAGGCCCAGCGCGAGCAGGATCAGCGCGAGGGGCAGCCAGAGGATGGGCGAGGGACGGCGGTTCATGACGGGCAGCATAAGAGGTCTTACGCCGGGCGCAACCCCGGCGCCGCGTCGTACTCGATCAGCGCCTTGATCACCGTCCGCCGCGCCACCTCGTCGAAGGCCTCGCGAATCCTCATGAGAGGGAAGCGGTGGGTGAGGAAATCGGCCGAGGTCAGCCGGCCTTCACGAATCCACTGGCAGAGCTGCGGCTGGCTCTCCTTTTCGTAGCGACGGGTCGGCCACTGGTGCACCAGCAGGTTGAAATTGAAGTCGGCGCGCGCCTTGTCGAGGTGCAGCACCGGCTCGGTGAGCACGCCGTAAATGCAGTGCGATCCGCCCCGCCGCAGCAGCGGCAGGCCCTCGCGCAGGAGGGCGACACTGCCGACCGCATCAATCACCGCATCCAGCTTGCCCGGCGGGGTCACTGCACCCGGCGCAAAGGCGGCGTCGGCCCCCAGGGCCAGGGCGCGGCGGCGCTTGTCGTCATGCCGGTCAACGATGCCGATCCAGCGCAGTCCAAACAGCCGGCCGAGCTTGACGAAACTCAGGCCCACCGGCCCTGCGCCGTAGATCAGCACCGCATCGCCCGGCTGCAGGTGGAAGTCTCGAAACGCGCCGAGCACTTCGCGCCAGGTGCAGAGCAGCACCGCCTCCTCGGCCGGGATGTCGGCATCCACCTTCGTCTGAATCTCATGCACCTCCACCCAGCCGTGCGCGGCATCGGCCACCCCGTCCGCCACCATCGCCTCATGGTCGGTCGCCAGGGTGAACTCGCCGAAGCCGCCCCAGCCGGAATCCAGTCCCTCCATCAGCAGGTCGAAGACCAAACCGCCGACCACGCGGTCGCCCCGGCAAAAGCTGCGCACCCCCTCGCCCGTTTCGACCACCACCCCCACGCTTTCATGGCCGAGAGCAAAGGGGAACTTGTCCTCCATGCCGGGAAAGCGGCCGTGCAGCAGTTCGCTGTCGGTGCGGTTGCAGAGGCAGGCCAGCTCGGTGCGCACCAGTGCCTGGTAGGGACCGGGGCGCGGCATCGGCGTGTCGAGGATTTCCAGATGGCCGGGGTGCAGGGCGACAACAGATTTCATGGAGGAGCGGGAGAAAAGCGGCGGGCCGCGGTTTTGCCAAGCGCCGATTCGGCGCGCAAACGGCAAACGCTGTCGCAGGGTGATAGATTTCCAAATCTGGAATCGTTTCTGGATTTGGAAAATGAAAAATACTCTGCAACAACCCGCCGCGATCCGTCTCGATGAGCAATCGGCCGCACCCGGCACGGAGCGCACGCTGGCCATTCTGGAACTGCTTGGCCGCCATCGCAACGGCCTGAGCCTGACCGAGATCGCCCGCGACCTCGAGTTGCCGGTGAACTCGGTTTTCCGCATCGCCGGCGTGTTGCAGGCGCGCGGCTACCTGCAGCGTCGCGAGGACGACAAGCGCTTCGTGCTGACGAACAAGCTCTTCGACCTGGCGCGGCCGCAGGTGCGCGAGAAAAGCCTGGTGGTCTGCGCCCTCGAGGCCATGCGCGAGTTGCGCGACAGCACTGGCGAGACGGTGCAGTTGCTCACCGCGGTGAATCATAAGATGACCGTGCTCGAGCAATGCATCTCAAGCCAGCCGATCAAGGTCAGCAGCACGGTCGGCCTGCGCGTGCCGATGTATTCCTGCGCGCCCGGCAAGGCCGTGCTCGCCTTCCTGCCACCGGCGGAACGCTCGGCCTTTTTCGACGAAGTGACACTCAAGCCGTTCACTCCAAGCACGCTCGCCACCCGCGAGGCGCTGCAGGAGGATCTCGCGCGCATCCGTCGTCGCGGCTACGCCACCGACCTTGCCGAGGGCCTGGAGGGCATCCACTGCGCCGCCGCGGCCGTGCTCGATGACCATCAGTATCCGGTCGCGGCCATCACGGTCATGGCGCCGGCCTTCCGCGTCAAGAAGGAGCGCTTCGCCGAACTCGGCCAGGCCTGCCTCACCGCTGCCGAAACCCTGCGCCGGAGGCTGCTGGCATGAAGGCTCCCGCGCTCCCCTCCACACGGGATTTGGCAAGCGCGCCGACACCCCGCGGACGTCTTCGCCCGAAGTTGGCGGTTTGGTCCTTCTTCGCCCTCGGCTCTTGGCTCTGCGCTGCGGCTGCTCCCTCCGCCAGCCCGGATCAGATCGAATTCTTCGAGACCCGCATCCGCCCGGTGCTCGCCCAGGAATGTTATGAGTGCCACAGTGAGTCCGGCAAACGCAAGGGCGGCCTACTGCTCGACTCCCGCCCGGGCTGGCAGGAGGGCGGCGAGAGCGGCCCGGTGCTGGTGCACGGTGATCCGGCGGCCTCGCTGCTGATTCAGTCGATCCGCCACGCGCATGCCGACCTGCAGATGCCGAAGAACGGCGCCAAACTTGACGAGGCCATTCTTGCCGACTTCGAGCGCTGGGTGCGCGAGGGTGCGCCCGACCCGCGCGACATGCCGCC
>JBIJBO010000232.1:0-4233 GCA_044345215.1 Prosthecobacter sp.
CATGCCATAGTAGTCGGCCTGCGGCTTGAGGCGGAGGATGTTCTCCACACACTGCGCATGCACTTCCGGCGCACCGGGGATCTGAAAAAGATTCACGCACACGCAGGCTGCATCATAGCGCACCGCCTGGAGCATGGTCTCTTCGATCATGAGGCTGAAGCGCGAAGTTGGCAGCTCCTTGCCGTAGATGTTCGCCACATCCGTGCGCAGCACCAGGGAGGGCTTGAAGCGTCCGGGGATCTCCTGCAAATGCCGCGCCATGCCCAGCGTGAGCTGAATGGCATCCGGCGCCGCATTCACCAGCGTTTTCACGACCGTGCGCATGTCCTCGATGCCCATGAGGAATCCAGGCTGATTGAAGAAACCATGATCCACGGCCACATCGAAGCAGCGGTTGGACTGGGGATTGAAGAGACGATTGAGGCGATAGTGTTTCATCTGCTCCCTAGCTTCAGAGCAGGTGCAACGGGTGTCAGCTGAATACTAGGTGCGGAATCCGGCGTTATGAACTCCTTTTCCGGCTATTCGGATCACGCATTGGCTATGCAAGACGCTGGTGGCAGGCAAAAGAAGGGTTTTATGAGTTCTCCTGACGAACTTCCCCTGCGAACGGGGAAACGAATGGCAGCAGTAGCAAACGAACGCCACCGGGCTAGACTGTGGAACCGAGAGTAACTCACCTCTTTTTTGGCAAGAAAATTCAGGGGCAAGAAAATCTTCTTGCCCACTAATCTTCTTGCCAATTCTCAGAGGATTGGAGGTGTCGTTAGTCAGTAGAATGTTGGGATTCAAAGACATTCTGCTGCCCTCATTCTACTGCCATCAAACACATGAGAGGTCAAAACATGCACCGCTTCACCCTACGACAGGTGGGAGGAATCGCCTCAGCTTTGCTTTCTCACGGCCAGGCGATAGACCAGCGGGGAGCGGTTCTGATGGCGGTGAAACTGGCGCTGAAAATGCGCAGGCGTGCGATAGCCGCAGGCATCGGCGATCTGGCTCACCGTTTGATCCGTCTCTGCCAGCAGGCGGCAGGCACGTGAGATGCGCAGTTCATTCACATACTGGGGAACGGTCCGATTGGTGCAGCTCTTGAAAAGGCGGCTGAAGGCGCTCTCGCTGAGCCCTGACATGGCCGCAAGCACAGGGACATAAATGGGCTCGGTGAGATGCTCCTCAATGTGGGCAAGCACCGTGCCAAGGCGGTCCGAGGATGCGGCACCGGTGGCGGCATGAAAGCCTGGCGAGGCAATCTCGCGGAGCTCTTTGGAGCGGGCGAGGTCATCGAGCAACTCCAGCAGCAGCACCACTCGGCGCAGACCCTTGGCTTTGGAGATTTGCATGACCTGCCGGGTGGCACGTCGCCGTGCCGCACCACGCACCTCCAGCCCGAGTTGGGCCCGCTGGAACAACTCCCGCACCGGTCGCATGGAAGGGTGCTGGAGCCAGTTTGCACCGAGCAAATGCGGCATGAACTGCACCACGATGGCCTCCACTTTCTGCAACCGCCACCCAGGGGCATGATCATTCCGAAAGTCGTGCGGCAAATCCGAGCCGAGCAGGATGAGATCTCCCGGCTTCAAGGGCGTTAGCTTGTCCCCCACCCAACGCTCCGTGCCACCGCGCTTCACCAGCAAGATTTCAAACTCGGGATGATGATGCCATACGCAGCCAAAGTCCGCCCCGCGCACAGTCTCGCACGCCACGACTTCGGTGGCCGCGAGCGGCGAGGGTTTTTCGACGATGAGTTTCATTCGGACATCACTCGGTATCCTTGGCGACCATCTTCTGCAAGGCCTCGGCAAACCGGAGGCCAAGCCCTTCCTGTCCAGCGGTGTCGTAGTGGACTTCGTCCTTGGCTTTCGTCAGGCCGTCGGTGCTGATGCAAGCGGTGAGCGGGTCTTTGGCCGGAAAGGCACGCTGAGTGGCGCGGACTTCATCCACGCAGGGAAAGGGCGAGACGGGGGTGACTTTGGCGGGGTTGATCTCCGCAATGACGGCTTTCATCTGCGGCGCATCGAGATCGCGACGGAGCGTGGCGATGAGGTTCGTGAGGTGCTGCTCGTAGTCTTTTGCCAACTCGGGCACACGAGCATCGGACTCGCCCTGCATCCAGAGGAGGGCAGCGGGTTTGACGCCACCGTCGGGAAAAGCCTTCTTCCATGCCGCGATGAGCTGCCCGTAGGCATGGCCGACACGTTGATCGTGACTGAGCTTCAAGCGGTCGATGCGAGCCTGATCCAGCTCCGGCTGCCAAGCGAGCTGCGACGTGCCGCCGTGCGCGGCCTTGAAGAGGACGATCTGGCGGCCCGGCATGGCCCGCGCCAGCGCATGAGCCAGCGTGACCTCCGGGCCGATGCTGCCCTTGGCGAGCGCCTGCGTGCGGCCCCAATGGATCAACGTGACGTTCGGGGGCGGCGTGCGCCATTCGGCGGCAAGTTCTGCGACCTTTCCATAACCTGCCATGTTCGACTGACCGGAAAGGATGAGCACAAGGGGCGGCTCGGCGGCATGCAAAAGGGCGAGCGGGGCGAGGAGGAGGGCGGTGAGGAGCGGGAGTGTGCGGTTCATCTCTTCAGTGAATCATGGGGCTGTCTTTCCGAAGGCCTTCACCTCCTCATGCGTGGGCGGGGTCTTGCGGTCGATGGTGGCGGCGCGGACGCGGGCGACGTCTTTGGCGGTGATGAAGGGGGCCTCGTTGCCGAAGCTGTTGCGGATGTAGCTGAGGACGCTGGCGATCCAGTGGTCGCTGTTCGTGGCCATGGGGACCATCTGGGTGACATAGGTCTTGCCATCGACGGGACCGGTGAGGCCGTGCAGCAACACGAGGGCGGATTGCTCCGGCGGGCCGAGGACGATGGGTGATCCGGCCAGCGGCGGGGCGAGGGTAGCGCCACCGGGCAGGCCTTCGGCGGGGGTGCCGCGGCCTTCATTTCCATGGCAGGCGAAGCACAGCGATTTGTAGCCGACTTCGCCGAGGCTGAGGAACTTGCGGTCGGCCTCGCTGAAGCGTGCGTCGGTGAGATAGGAGGCCGGTGGATGCAGGAGCTGCCGCCCGATCTCCTGCACGCCGCGCGAGCGGTGCTGCGAGACGAGGGACTCGATGCGCTCGCGATGCCCCGGCCAGGCGAGACGGTGAGCGGTCATCATCACCTGGGTGACGACATTCGGGTCGGCATCGCTCGCGAGGGCGAGGATGGCGGTTTGGAGTTCCGCGCGCGCTTCCGGCGGGAGTGACTCGCTGGCGCGAATGGCTGCGATGCGCAGGGTGGCGTTGTCGTCCTTGAGCGCCGCGCGCACGAGGCCGGCATCGAGGGCATTGAGCCCTTCCAGCGTCCAAAGCGCGTGCTGACGGGCGAGCGGGTGTTCGTGCGTTTTTGCCATGGTTTTCAACGCGGGGACCACGGACGCGTCGTTTCGCAACACGAGCAGCTTTTGCGCGGTGTCACGCCACCAGCCGTTCGGGTGCGCGAGATGCGCGACCCACTGCGCGGGCGTTTCCGTGAGCATCTCCGGCATGGCGGAGGGTTTATCGGATTCATGCACGAGACGCCAGATGCGCCCGCGGCCGATGTTCTTCTGCAGGCCGTGTTTTTCGACGACGCCGCGCAGGTAACTGCCCGCTTTGATCGCCACGGCCTCCTGGACGACGCCGCGATACATGTCCACGATGTAGAGGGTGCCGTCAGGGGCGTTGGCCACGCTCACGGGACGGAAGTTCGGGTCGGTGGAGCGGATGAACTCGGAGCGCTCGTGCGGATTGCGCAAATGGGTAACGCCGTCGCGGACCTCGACCTTGGCGCGGCGGATGAGGCGGCCCACCGGTTCGCAGACGAGCAGGTCGCCGCGAAGCTCGGCGGGGAGACGGTCGCCCCGGATGATCTCGCTGCCACAGGGGGAGGTGAAGTGGTTCAGCGTCTTGTCTTCCGCACGGAAGCGCATCGCTCCGCCCTCGACATCGGCGAGGCCGACGAGCGGCCAAACCTCGGAGAAATCGTGCGGCGTCTGCCCGGTGATGTTGAAACCGCCGTAAAGGATGGGTTGCTGGAAGTTCTGCGGCCCGCGCTCGGCGCCGCCGGTGAACCAGAGCTTGCCGTGGTCATCCTGCGCCACGCCCCACTGGCCGCCGTTCGGAGGCGTGGGTTCCTGGAGCGGAGGGCGGTCCGGGCCATTCCAGCGCAGGCGGTAGGCGTTGTAGCTGGCGTAGATCCAGTTATCGAGGGCCCAGACGAG
>JBIJBO010000233.1:0-4194 GCA_044345215.1 Prosthecobacter sp.
TTGCCCGCACCGGCTCCCTCTTTTCCGCCCGCGCCACGCCCGCCATGGCGGAAGCCCCGGTGGTGCGTCCGCGCACCGTGCCGCTGGTGCCCATCGGTCCCCGACCGCCGGCCCCGACGGGCGGCGCCCTCACGAGTGGCCTGCCTTCCGAGCCCGCGGAACAGCCGACCATCGGTTTTGCCGAACTGCTCTTTCGTGACACCTCCGTGGTCGATGGCGGTGGTCCCAGCGGTTGGACCAAGACCGCTGTCGATGCGCCGCCCACCATTCACCCTTCGGAGGTGCTGCTGCCGGAAAACGAGTATGTTCCGCTTTGGCTGCGCGCCGCGGTTTTCCTCGGCGGCTCCATGATCCTCGGGGCCGTGCTCGCCCACTTCCTCGGTGCCTCCTCCTGGCGCACTCCGTCGCCGAAGGCAGCGCCGCCCGTGCCCTCCCTGGGCAAGTCGGTTCCCGACGCTCCCGCCGCGTCGGCGCCCGAACTGCCCGCGCTGCCCCCGGAGGCGGCACCGGTGCCCGGTCCGCCCCTGCTCGCCCGTCCCCCGGGCCTGAAGGAAGAGATCACCGGTGCCAAGCCCTGAGTCCACCCGGCCTGCAAGAAGCCGTCGCTGGGGCCGTTCCTTCCGCCCATCCATGAAAGCACTTTTCTGTCTCCTTGCCCTGCTGGTCGCCAGCGCGCCCGCCGCTGAAATCCCCTCCAGTGCCAAGACCGGCCACTTCTACGCGGGTTGCCAGGCCTACACCTTCCGCCTGTTCTCAGTCCTGGAGGCGATCGACAAGACTGCCCAGGCTGGCGGCAAGACGATCGAATTCTACCCTCGCCAGAAGCTTTCGCCCGAGAAGCCCGACGTCCTCTTCAATCACGACTCGCCGCCCGAGGTCATTGCCGCCGTCAAGGCCCGCCTCGCTGAGAAGGGCATCACCGCGGTCGCCTATGGTGTCGTCAAGCTTGGAGCCAACGACGCGGAAAACCGAAAGGTCTTCGAATTCTGCAAGGGCATGGGCATTGGCGTGGTCGTCACCGAGCCGGACGTCAACGCGCTCGACGCCATCGAGGCGCTGGTGAAGGAGTTCGACATCCGCATGGCCATCCACAACCATCCGAAGCGTCCCCTCGACCGCGCCTACCGCTTCTGGGATCCGGAGTACATTCTCAGTTTGGTCAAGGACCGTGACCCGCGCATGGGTGCCTGCGCCGACACCGGTCACTGGGTGCGCTCGGGCCTGGATCCGGTCGAGTGCATCCGCCTGCTCAAGGGCCGTATCTTCGACAGCCACCTCAAGGACCTCAACGAGGCCGGCAACCCGAAGGCCCACGACGTGCCCTACGGTCAGGGCGTCTCCAACGTCCCTGCCATCCTTGCCGAGTTTCATGCCCAGGGCTACCCCGGCCCGCTGCACGTCGAGTACGAGTCGAACTGGGAAAACAGCGTTCCCGACGTCACCCGCTGCCTGGAGTTCGTCAAGAACTGGCAGCCGGCCGCCCGCTGAGTTCGCCGGCCCGATGGGCTTTTCCACCGGTCGCACCGACCGGTGGGCCTCACGGCAGTCGCCAGGCCTGGCGCAGCCGCTTGTACTCTGCCTCGGGCAGCAGCACGTAGTGCGGGGAGGCCTGTGGTCGCAGCCAGCGGAGCAGTCGCTCCAAATCCTCGCGCGCCATCGTCGTGCAGCCGGCGCTTGGAACGTCCGGACCGCGGCGGACATGAAAAAAGATCGCGCTTCCATACCCCGGCGCCACCGGTGTCTGGTTGTGACGGATCTCCAGCATCCAAGTGTAGGCCGCGTCGCCCAGGCGCATGCGCTGCTTCTCAAACCACGGCGGCACCTGGCGCGGATCGACCCGAACATGGCGGTTGTAGTGCGGGTGGCCCGGGTCGTCGATGTAGGCGTCCCAGGGGCCCACCTGCAGGTAGGGCCAGCGACAGCCCGGTGGTGGTTGTGTGGCATAGCCAAAAAGAGCGCCGAGCTGGAACACCCCGGCCGGGGCTCGGCGATCCTTCTCCACCTTCACCGGCGCGGCTCCGCGCGGCGGAGTGAACACACCGCGCCCCCAGGCCAGGCCGGAGCGGCCGAGCAGCACCGGCAGCTCGCGTTCAAACACTGGCTGCCAGGGCGCGGAGGGATGAGGGCGCTCAAAGGCCTGCAGCCGTGCCTTCGAGGCATTCCAGTCCGGTGCGCGTGCCACGATCACCTGCTGCACGGCACTGCCGAGTTGAGCGTGCAGGGCGACTTGCGGCAGGCTGCAGAAAAAGACAAACATCAGGCGTTTGCAGGCGGTCATGGCGGGCTTGAAAGCTGACAATGAAGGGTCTCTGTCATCACATCGTATCCACACGCAAAGGTTTTTTCCTCGCTTTGGTGTTTTGCTGTTGCCTCCGAGGCAACAAAAAGAATATAACCAGAAATCAACCCTGTCGGGTAAATGAATTGGTCTCAGGTTTTGGGGGTTTTTTTCCTGAGCGCCAAATCCGACAGGGTTGTTTTTTTTGTCGGCAAGCTCCCCATGAAGGCCGGTTGAACAACGCGCAACTGTGATTATGGGTGTGCCTCGCCATGAATCGACTCCGTTTTCTCCTGCTCGCCGCGCTGATGCCGGTTGCCGCCTGCACCACCACCTCGCAGGTCAGTCTCGACTACGTGCCCTCCACGGGGCAGATGCGCCCGGGGCCTGCAGAGTTCAACGTCCGCGATTTCAGCGACCAGCGCGGCATGGAGGCCCAGCTGCTAGGCACGGTGCGCACGCAGGTCGGCACGCCAATCGAGCGCGTGCAAACGCGTGTACCGGTCGCTCAAATCGTCACCAATGCCTTCGCCCACGGCCTGCAGGCGCGCGGCATGCTGGCCAACGGCGGCTCGCGCTACGTCATCACCGGCGAGGTGCAGGAACTTTACCTGCAGATGCTTGTGCGACCGTATGCCCGCGCCAAGGTGCGCGTCACCGTGCTCGATTCCTCCACGGGTCAGATCGTCCACAGCGAGATCTTCCAAGGCGACCGCCAGGGTCCCGCCTATGTGCCGGGCAGTGGCTCGCCCGTGCCCTTGCTGCGCGATCTCGCCTCCGGTGCCCTGCAGGATGCCGTTGACCGCGCCATCGATGATCCTGTGCTCCGCAATCGCACTGCCACGACGACGCCGGCGCCGCGCTACGAGCCGGGCATGCTCTGAGTTCGGCATGGGAACTTTGCCGAAAGCCGGCGCATGCCGCTGCGTTCGGTATGGCGTCATGCGCTTTGCTGTTCTGCTGTCCGCCCTCTTCCTCGCCGTTTCCGCCTTCGGTCAGCAGCCCTCCGTGTTCACGCCAAAAGCGCTGCTGCGCGCCCTGCGCGAGCCGGCGGATGCGCAGGCCACGCGCGAACTTCACGACCGCGTCGTGCGCTGGTTTGGCCGGCAGAACCTCATGCAGGGCAAGCCGGCCGCGAAGATCGAGGGCACCACGGTCGCTTGGGCTGTCATGGACATGCAGCCCGCGCGCGTCCTGCGCGGCAATGGTGAGCTGCTCGGCGACATGGTCCGCCTTGGCGACGACGGCCTGCAGGTGCTCGTGCTTGAGTTGGCGAATTTTCAGGAGTTTCACTACCGCATCGAGGTGGAAGGCATGCCGCGCGTCGGCGGCATGGTCCACATCGAGCACTATGAGTACAGTTCCGACAGTCAGCGCCAGCCCGGTGTGCCGGAGGGACGGCTGGAAAAGTTCACTTGGGATCAAAGCCGGATCTTTGCCGACACGGCGCGCGAGGTCTCCGTCTACCTGCCGGCCCAGTTGCGCGCCGGTGAGGCCGCCTGCCTGATGGTCTGGCAGGACGGCAGCCGCCACATCGATCCCAACGGGCCGATGCGGGCGGGGATCGTGTTCGACAACTTGATTCACAAGAAAGAGATGCCGGTGACGATCGGTGTCTTCGTCGATCCCGGTCGCAAGGCCGGTCAGGAACCGGGCGCCAAGGCCGGCAACCGCAGCGTGGAGTACGACAGCCTGGGCGATGCCTACGTGCGTTTCCTCAGCGAAGAAATCCTGCCTGAGGTCAGGCGCCGCTACGCGGTGCAATTCCGGTCCGAGCCCGAGGCACGCGCCATCGCCGGCGGTTCCTCCGGCTGCATCTGCGCCTTCACCGCCGCTTGGGAGCGCCCCGACCAGTTTCACAAGGTGCTCGGCTGGGTCGGCACCTTCGTCGACATCCGCGGCGGCAACGCCTACCC
>JBIJBO010000092.1:0-13752 GCA_044345215.1 Prosthecobacter sp.
GCGGGGTCCAGCCGGGTTTTTCGATCTTGGCGCGGAAGATGACGGTGTTGTCGAGGGCGATGTCGTCGCTCCAGATGAACTTGGCGCCTTCGAAGTCGTTCTCGAAGTAGGGCTGTTTGGGATCGACTTCCTCGACGGTGTATTCCTTGGCGTTTTTCCATGCACTGTCATCGAAGTCCACGGCCCACCAATTCGCAGGAAGAGGCTCTTGGGTGACTTTCGGGTTCGCGGTGTCGCCATTCACGGGGCCGTGGAAGAAGTTCTTGGCCTTCCACGTGGCGTTGGTGACGGTGCCGTCGGCGAATTTGAGGATGAAACCGCCGTCGCCGATGCTGGTGCCGTATTCCATGCCGGTCTTCGGATCGGCGTTGTCCTTCGCGAGTACGGCGAGGGTCATGGGATACTCGGGGAGGAAATCGACGCTGACGACGTTGTGCGGCGTGAACTGAATGCTGTCCACGGCGACGAGGCGGCCGTTGACGTAGAGCATGAACCAATTGTCGGCATAGACGTTGAGTTTCATCGTGTCGGCGATGCTCGGTTTGACGAGGCCCGGAGGCCCGCCTTTGCCGCCGCCTTTTTTGGGCTCTGCGGCGGTGGGTGGCGGCGGTGCGGGTGCTGCCACTGGCTTAGGTCCGACTTGTCCGGCGGGTCGGACCTGTCCGACGCTACCGCCGCTGACATGAACCACACGCAGTGACGAACTCGCCACGACTTTCCCCTTCATCGCAGCGAGGAGTTCTTCACGACCGGGTTTGCCATCGACGTTCAACGGCTCGTTCAGGGCATACAGCGTGATGACGTAGGTGCGCGAGCCAGCGCCTTTGGACATCGGCGGTTCGTAGCCGACTTCGCCTTTGAAGCCGGTGCCCATCTTGCCGATGGCGTGCGCGTTTTTCGCGAGGTTCGTGGTGCCGGCGGGGATGTCATACTGCGTCCAATACCACTTCATGTTCCCTTCCTTGTCGGCGTGGTCCATGATCAAGGCGTAGCTCTTGGTGGCCGCGGGGGCGCCGGTCCACGCGAGCGGCGGTGTGGCGGCCTCGCCATCGCCGGTGAACTCCTGCGGCAGCTCCTTCATGTCCTCGACGACGGGACTGGTGAGCAAAAACTGGCCGTCGCTGCTGCGTGGCTGATCCGGACGCTCGACAAAGGTGTCCCTGCCGCCTTTGCCACCGCCGCCGCCCATGCCCTTCCCTTCGGGGCCTCCTTTTTGACCCCCTTGACGTTCTTGACCGCCCATCGGGCGCTCTTGACCTTCTGGACTTGGTTGACGCTGTGCACTCGCCGCAACCGGCGCTCCCTGCCATTCGCTGGCTTCCAGCTGGCCGTTGCGATCCTTGTCCATGTCGGTGAAAGCCGTTTTGGCCTTCGCCATCGCGTCCGCCAGTGAGAGACCTTGTTTCGCGGCGTTTGACTTGGCGTTGTCGGCAAACTCCTGCGCGGTGACGACGCCATCGCCATTGACATCGAGGATGCCTTCCACCCCGGCCTGCGGCCGGGGTGGGTGACCACCGTCTTCGCCGGGACGCGGCGGCGGTTCATCAGCGCGCCGCATCTCCTCTTCGCGCCCCCCTTTGTCCGGACTCTTGCCTTTCCCTTTGCCCTTCATGCCCTCGGGGCGACCACCACCACCGGGCGGACGACCGCCGCCGCCGCCTTGGCGACGTGCGGTGTAAACTTCATCCGCCGTGCCCTCCCTCCCGTTGTCGAAGTGGAAGGGATAGGTGCCATCGGCCTTGATGGTGTAGCTCACGCTGCGTTTGTCCCCGTTCACCTCGTAGCTGAGTTTGTAACTGTCCCTGCCGGTGCTTTCGAATGCGGTGATCTTCGCGCCGCGCAATGCCTGCAAGGCTTCGCGCACACCCTGCGCACGCGGTTGCGGATCCACCTGGCCCTCCACCTCGGCAACCTCCCCGTGGAAGCCGGCGAAGACATACGGATACCGGGTCGATGCATGGTAGTGATAGCCGATTCCGGGGGTCTCATGGCCGTGGCACTCGTCGAGATTCGCCACGGGTGAGCCATCCGGCTCGGTGAGGCCGTAGATGGGATAACCATCGAGCGCGTAGGCCACCGGCATGCCTTTGCCCGCCTGCGCCTGC
Organism: Prosthecobacter sp.; assembly: GCA_044345215.1. Taxonomy (GTDB): domain Bacteria; phylum Verrucomicrobiota; class Verrucomicrobiia; order Verrucomicrobiales; family Verrucomicrobiaceae; genus Prosthecobacter. Next base: position 2,106 of record JBIJBO010000092.1, read on the forward strand.
AGGTGCAGCGGCGCGATGTGGTAATGGTAATCATCCGCACGACCGCAATGCCCCCCCCACTCGTCCAGCTCGCCGATTTCATAGCTGATCTCGCCGCGATTGTTCTGCGGATTGAAGATGGGAACGCCGTTCACGGCCAGAGCGATCGCGCCGCGCAGGAAGCGGCCCTGAATCATGGCGGGTTCCTTTGCCGGGACTGGATTCAGCGGGATGCGCCAGGCGTTGTCGTCAAAATACGCCTGAGGCAGCGGCACCTGCTGCTGCCACGCGGTGATGCCCACCATCATGTTGTGATCCGGCAGTCCGTTGGAGCCGACGAACAGAAACTCGCCCTCCGTCCGCAGATCGAGCTTCGGAAAGGGCAGAAAGGCTTTCGCGGTTCGCGGCGCGTTGGCGGCGTTGGCCGCCGCCTCGGTGGCCAGCTGGAGCAGGGAGCCGGCGGAGGCCGCCTCGGTCATGCCTCGCTTTCGCTGCCACTCCTCCAAAACATGCGCCCGCAGCGCCTCACGGTCGGCTGGGATCAAGTCATGCGCCGCGAGGCTTGTCGCAAAGAGCAGGAGAGCGGGAAACGGTTTCATGGTGATTCGATCCAACCCGCTCCATGTCAAAACTGCTTCAGCGATTTTGCGGAGAATTGTCAGGATTGCGTCAAGAAATTGGCCAGGGCGGAAAAAGTCGCCATCTTTGGCATGCCATGCGCCTTCTCATCATTGACGATGACACTGAGCTCTGCCAGCTCGTGGCTGATTACCTCAAGCCGATGGGTTTTGAGGTCGCGATGGAGCATGATGGCGAGCGCGGTGCCGAACGCGCCATCCACGGGGACTGGGCTGCCGTCCTCCTCGATGTCATGATGCCCGGCTGCGATGGCTTCGAGGTTTTGCAGCGCATCCGGACCCATTCCAAGGTGCCCGTCATGATGCTCACGGGCCGCGGCGAGGAGGTGGATTGCATCGTCGGGCTGGAGTTGGGGGCCGATGACTACCTGCCGAAGACTTTTTCCTCGCGTGAGTTGCTCGCCCGTCTGCGAGCCTTGCTGCGCCGGACCGGCTGGTTGGATGAGAACGCACCGCAGGCATCCGTCCGGGAACTCGTCATCGGCGAGCTGCGCATCAATCCCGGAACGCACGAGGTGGTGATGGGCGACCGCCCCCCTGCACTTGACCCCTGCCGAATTCGGTTTGCTGCTCTCGCTGGCCAGGGCCCATGGTCGCGTCAGGACACGCGAGCAGCTCATCGAGGAGGTGGCTGACCGCGAGTGGGATGTGTTCGACCGCGCCATCGACATGCACATTTCGACGCTGCGCAAAAAACTTGGGGATGACCCGAAGGAGCCGCGGTTCATCAAAACGGTGCGAGGTTATGGCTACCAACTGTTGATTCCAGGACGATGAAGCACATGCGCCTCCCTCTTTACGGCAAGATCCTCGCCTGGTTCGCGCTGAACCTCGCGGTTCTGGCGCTGCTGTTCTTTTTCTTCCTGAAGGCCCAGTTCCGGCTCGGCCTCGACTGGATGCTCTCCGGCGAGCCGGGCGACCGCATTGCGGCGATGGGCGACCGGGTGACTTTTGAGCTTTCGAGGCGGCCCGAGTCGGAGTGGACCGAACGTCTCCTGGCCCTGGGCGTGCAGCACGATGCCGATTTCGCGCTTTTCAACGGTCAGGCCCAGCGGGTGCACGGATCGCCCATCGAGGCGCCGTCGCTGGTTCAGCCCAGGCTGCTTGACAGGCGTCCTGTCGGAGAACGCCGGCTCAGGCCGATGCCGACGCGTCCCGCCGACGCACCGCCCAAACCGCGCTTCATGATGCGTGCGGGTCATCCGGCCCGCTATTGGGCCGGCGTTCATCTGGATCTTGTGGCGCAGGATGGTCGGCCGCTGAGTCTGGTCATGGTTTCCGACACCCTCAGTGGCGGCGGCCTGTTTTTTGATCTCCGGCCCTGGCTGGCTCTTGCCGTTGCGGCACTGCTGCTGTCGGCGCTGCTTTGGATGCCCTTCGTGCGTGGCATCACGGGTTTCCTGCGCTCGCTCAACTTCGCTGCCGGTCGGATCGCCCAGGGGCACTTCGACGAGCGCATCCACAAGTTGCGACAGGATGAACTGGGGGAGCTGGCCGGTTCGGTCAACGTCATGGCCGCCCGGCTCGGCGATTATGTTCGTGAGCAAAAGCGCATCACCGCCGATGTCGCGCACGAGCTGTGCAGCCCGATCGCACGCATGCAGATGGCGCTGGGGGTCGTCGAGCAGCGCGGCACGCCGGAACAGGCGGCCTACCTGCACAAGCTTGACCGGGAGCTGCAGCACATGGCCGGACTCGTCGAAGAGGTTCTCGCCTTCTCCAAAGCGGAAACCCTGCCGGCGCGTGAGACGGCCGAAGAAATCCCGCTGAGGCAGCTTTTGCAGGCCGTGATCGCCCGGGAGGCACCCGATGGCAATGTCCCGCTTGAGGTGGCTGACCTTCGACTGCACAGCCTGCGCGCGGCCCTTGACCGTGCGGTTGGCAACGTGCTTCGCAATGCCATCCGCTACGCCTCGGAGGCCGAGATCCGGGCTGGCCCGGAGAACGGTTCGGTGGTCATTCGTGTTCTGGACCGGGGCCCGGGTGTGCCAGAGGCAGCCCTTCAGCATCTTTTTGAGCCCTTTTACCGGCCTGAAGCCGCCCGCACGCGTGCTTCCGGCGGCAGCGGTCTCGGTCTCGCCATCACGCGACGTTGCATCGAGGCCTGCGGGGGCACGGTGGAGGCCGAAAATCGCGGAGGTGGCGGCTTGGTGGTTACCCTTCGTGTGCCCTGCGGGGCCGGTTCGTGCCGCACTCCGTGAAAAACCCCTGACACGAAGATGCTTCCCGCGGCGTTGTTGAACAGCGCGACATGCCCGCCAACCTCGATCTCGCCGCCCTTGCCCGGATCCGCTCGCTCGAGTTGCGTGCGAAGACCGTCGTTGAGGGGCTCTGGCGCGGCCTGCACCGCAGCCCCTACCATGGCTTCTCGGTCGAGTTCTCCGAGTATCGCGCCTACGTCCAGGGCGACGACCCGCGCCATCTCGACTGGAAGGTCCTGGCGCGCAGCGACCGCAGTTTCATCAAGAAGTTCGAGGACGAAACCAATCTGCGCTGCCAGCTCGTCGTCGACCACAGCCGCTCGATGCAGTTTGGTTCCGGGCCGCTGACCAAGGCCGACTACGCCGCCACCCTTGCCGCCACGTTGGCGCTCTTCCTCATGCAGCAGGGCGATGCGGTTGGCGTCACCACCTTTGGCGAGGCCCTGCAGGAGCATCTGCCGCCGCGCAACCGCCCCGGCCATCTGCGCCGTCTCATGCTCGAGCTGGAAAAACCCGCGCCCGCCGGCGGCACTGTCCTCGACCTCAGTGTCCGCCAACTCGCCGACCTGCTGCGCAAGCGCGGCATGATCTGCCTGGTCTCCGACCTGCTGGCACCGGTCGAGACCCTGGAGCGCCAGCTCGCCCTGCTCGGTGCCATGGGGCATGACCTGGTGATCTTCCATGTCATGGATCGTGCCGAGATCGGCTTCAACTTCGACCAGGCCGCCCACTTCCGCGACGCCGAGACCGGTGCGGAACGATTCGTCGATCCTGCCGTCGCCCGCGCCACCTACTTGGACAACCTGCAGGCCCACCGCGACTTCATCCGCCGCGCCTGCGAACGCCAGGGCATCGAATACCACTGGGCCCCCACCGACACCCCTCTTGAACAGGTGCTCTTCGAGTTTCTCTCGAAACGCGCGCGTCACTAGAGGCGCTCGATCCCGGAGTGCTGTTTTTTCCGGGCCAGGCACAGTGCATGGCTGCGGCTGGGCCCGACGCAGATCCCACCCTGCGTTCTTGCACAAAGCTCGGCGTCGCGCACGTATGTTTCTTCCCCCCCAAAAAAACTGTTCCATGCCTCGCCGGATTCCTCTTTCCGCTAGCCTTGTCGTTGCCCTGTCCGGTCCCGCCCTCGGCGCGGCGCCGGCCTGGCAGGACGTGCGCACCCTGATTTCTGAAACCTGCACCGACTGCCACAACACCCGCAGGGCCAAGGGCGGGGTCGATCTGGAGCGCTTCGGCGACGATCCCTCGGTCGAGGCCGAGTATGCCCTCTGGGAAAAGGTCAAGGAGGTGGTTGCCAAGGGCGACATGCCGCCTGCCGACGAGACTCAGCTCACCGCGACCGAAAAACAGCAGCTGCTCGGCTGGGCCGGTGCGGCGCTCGACGCTGTGGCCGCCGCCAATGCCGGTGATCCGGGTCCGGTCACCCTGCGCCGGCTGACCAACGCCGAATACGACCGCACGATCCGCGACCTGACCGGCACGGACTTCGGCCTTGCCAAAGAATTCCAGCCCGATGGTGGCGGTGGCGAGGGCTTTGCCAACACGGGCGACACCCTCTTTGTCAACCCGGCGCAGCTCGACAAGTACCTGTCGGCGGCACGCCAGCTGGCGGATCACGCGACGATTTTGCCCGGCAGCGGCATCGTCTTCCATCCGCAGCGGATCGGCCCGCGCAGTCCGGAGCAGGTCAAGGACCAGGCCCAGCATGCCCTTTATGTCTGGTACCAAAAGATGGCCGAGCCGCACCTGCCCAAGGATGACGAGGATTTTCGCGAGGCCGATTACATGCTCGCCTGCTGGAAGTGGAAGCACAAGGAGCTGACCGGCGCGGCCTCGCTCGACCAGCTCGCCAGGGAGGCGGGCCTGAAGACGGCCTTCCTCGCCAATTGGTGGAAGATGCTCCATGACTCGAAATATGAGTCGCGCTTCCTCGACCTGACCCGCCAGCCCTGGCATGCCCTGCCGCCGCCGTCGGCCGATCAGCCAAAGGCGGTGCCGCCGGCCGTGCTTGCCACCCTGCTCGACATCCAGGCCGAGCGCCGGTCCTGGAACCTGCCCAAGGCGGGCTCGGGCGTGCAGCGTCGCCAGCAGGATGCCGACGGCCTGCGCAGCTACCGCCTCAGCGACCCGCTGGCCAACAACGCCGGCGCCGAGGACTGGGGCGCCGCCGGCGGCGTGCCGGCGAAGGGCAAACCAGAGCGGCCCGATCAGGTTTTCCTCGTGCTCGGCGACCTCGGCGATGGCAATGCCGGGGACTACGTGCAGATCAGCGGCCTGACCGTGCGCGTCGGCGGCAAGAACCGCGAGTATCTGCCCCTGCTGCGCCAGCAGCGTGAGGAACTCACCAAGCGCCTCGGCGAGCTGCAGGCGGGCCAGGCAGCCAAGCCGGGCGAGAGCGTGGAGGTGGCGCAGAAACGTCTCGCCCTGGTCGAGGCGACGCTCACCCGTTTCGGCAAGGATCCGCTCGGTAAAAACGCCGTGCCAGAAAACGTGCTCGCCGCCCAGGCCCCCGCCGTCATTGCGCTGCCTCTGCCCGCAGGCGCTACCGGCATCACCGGCAGCGGCAAGCTCGACATGCGTTCGCCGGAGGTGGATCAGGCCACCGTGCAATGGGCGCTGGTCGCTGGTGAGCCGCCCAACCCGCAGGCCATCCTGCCGGGCGTGCTGACCGTGTGGAAGGTGCGCACCGAGGCGGCACGCCGGACCATGGGCGACTTCAGCCGCATGAAGGCGGTGTTTCCTGACATGCTCGAGCGCCGGCTCGAGGAGGTGGCGCGCAACTTCTACCGCAACACCCCGGGGCCGGGGGTTTACTATTTCAGCGACGAGCAGCTGCTGGCGACCCTGCCCGAGGTGGAAAAGCACCGGTTCCAGCAGATGCGCGAGGACTGGAGTTACGTGGCGCCGGCCAAGCCCAACGAGGGCCAGGCCAAGGCCTGCGATGCGCGGCTGATCGAGCACCTCCACGCTTTCGCAAGTCGCGCCTGGCGGCGGCCGCTGACCGACGAGGAACGCGATCAGATCCGCGGCTTGTATGAGCAGGGTCGCATCAAGGAACTGGATCGTGAATCCGCCGCGCGCGAGTGCCTGGCCTTGGTGCTGGTCTCGCCGAAGTTCCTCTACAAGTCCGAGATCGGCGCCCTGGTCGGTGCCGTCGAAGGCCAGGAAGTGCCGCTCAACCCCTGGGAGATCGCCTCGCGCCTGAGCTACTTTCTTTGGTCGTCGCTGCCCGATGCCGCGCTTCGCCAGGCCGCTGCCGACGGCGCCTTGCTTCAGCCCGAGGGCCGCGCCGCCCAGATCCGCCGCATGTTGCGCGATCCGAAGGCGACCGCCCTCGCCGGCGAGTTCGCCGGCCAGTGGCTCGAGTTCAAGGGCTTCGCCAACCACAGCGCGGTCGATGACAAAAAGTTCCCGCAGTTCACCCCCGAACTGCGACGTGACATGGATCGCGAGACGCACGCGTTCTTCAGCCACCTCATCCGCGAGGACAGGCCCGTTCATGAAATCCTGACGGCCGACTACACCTTCCTCAACGAACGCCTCGCCAAGCATTACGGCGTGCCCGCTGTCACGGGTGAGGACTTGGTCAAGGTCAGCGTCAACGGCAAGCAGCGCGGCGGCCTGCTCGGCCAGGGCAGCCTGCTCACCAAGACCTCGCGCAGCCATCGCACCAGCCCCGTGCTGCGCGGCAACTGGCTGCTGCAGGCGGTGCTCGGCACTCCCGTGCCGCCGCCGCCCAGCGACGTGCCCGAACTCAAGGAACATGGCCCCAAACCGGCGACCGTGCGCGAGATGCTCGAACAGCACCGCGCCTCAAAATCCTGCTCCGGCTGCCACGATCGGATCGATCCGCTCGGTTTCGCTCTCGAGAACTTCGATCCCATCGGCCGCTGGCGCGAGCAGGACGAGGCCGGCCTGCCGCTCGATGTCTCCGCCCAGGTCAAGGGTGGGCAGCCGTTCCGCGGCTTTGAAGGTCTGCGCGCCTATCTGAAAACCCAGCAGCCGCAGTTCGCACGTCACTTCAGCCGCAAGCTGCTCGGCTACGTACTGGGGCGCCAGGTGTTGCCGACCGACAAGGCCCTGCTCCATGAAATGCAAAGCGTCGCCGCCCGCGACGACGGCCGTTTCGCCGACGCCATCCTGCGCGTCGTCGAAAGCCGGCAGTTCCTCAACAAGCGCCAGTAGAGGGCCAAAGGTAGGGCGCCCTGGGTAGGGCGCTCTGTCCTCAGAGCGCCGGGTCTGGGGTGGCGGCCGCACGTCGGACCCAGCGCGGCCGGTTGAGGTCAGCCGGTCCTACCCACGCTCATACAGGGCCGCCGGATCGGCCTGGGCCAGGTCGACCAAGTAGCTCGCAAAACGGCCGGCGAGGTGATCGAGGTAGCGGTCGCCCTTGTCGGCGGTCGCGTGCTGCGGATCGCCCGAGCCGGTGTCATTCGTCGCCTGGGTCCAGGCGCGCTGGGCCCAGGCCCATTTTTGGCGCAGGGCCTCGATCTTCCACAGGTTGTCGGTGCCGGAGCCCCATTCCTCCTTCGGCAGGACCCAGTCGGGGTGCAGGTGCAGCATCAGGCTGGTCTCGCGTTCGTCGGCGTGGTCGCCGACGGTCGTGAAAAATTCCTGTGCGCCGGGGATGTGAAACCAATTCACGAGCGACAGAAAGATCCGTGAGTGGCGAGCCTGCAGCTCGCGCAGCATCTGGCGGAAATCGTTGCCGCCATGGCCGTTGAGCAGGACCAGCTTGGGCACGCCAACTCGCTCCAGCGAGGCGACGATGTCCTCGAGCATGGCGAGTTGGGTCGAGGGGTTGAGGTTGATGCAGAAGGGGATGTCGAGCTGGCCGGTCTGCACGCCGAAGGGCAGGCAGGGCAGCACCGCCACCTTGGCGCCGGCTTCCCAGGCGCGGCGGCCGGCCTCGGCGCACAGGGCCTCGTTCTGCAGGGTGTCGGTGCCGTAGGGCAGGTGCCAGTTGTGCGCCTCGGTGGCGCCCCAGGGCAGGATGGCGACCTCGTAGCGGGTGTTCTGGACCTGCTTCCAGTTCGTCTCGGCGATCATCCAGGGGCGTGGGGCGTGGGACATGCGGGCATGAAAGCCGGTCCGGCGGCCGGTGCAAGGCCCGTCGGCGGGGCCGTGACCGCGAACGAAAAACGCTTCCGGGGTTGTCAAAGCGCCGCGGCTGCTCTAGCCTGCCCGCCCCCTCCGACCCTGGACCGGCTCCCCCGGTGCCGGCACGACGGGGTCAGCCGCCGCTTTTTTTCATGAACATCAACGTCGAACACCAACCCAACTGCCGCGCCGTGGCGCACATCCGCGTCCCCGCCGCCGAAGTCAGCCGGCAGCGCGCCGTCATCACCGCCCAATACGCCAGCCAGGTCCGGCTGCCGGGCTTCCGCCCGGGCAAGGCACCGGCCGCCGCGGTGCAGAAGCGCTACGGCGCCGACATCCAGCAGGAACTGGAACGCCAGCTCGTCAACGATGGCCTGCGCCAGGCAATCCGCAGCGAGGGCCTGGAAGTCCTCAACATCCTGTCGGTCACCGACAAGATCCTCCACGACACCGATCAGAGCTTCAGCTTCACCGCCGAGATGACCCTGGCGCCGAAGTTCGAGCTGCCCGACTACAAGGGCATCCCGGTCAAGCTGCCGCGCATCGAGGTGACCGACGCCGACGTCGACCACGACCTGCTGCACCTGCGCGAGCGCTATGCCACCTTCCAGGATGTCGAGCGCGGCGCTCGCAACGGCGACGCCGTGGTGTTGGTCGCCACCGGCAGCCTTGAGGGAGTGCCCCTTGCCGAGGCAATGCCCGAGGCTCCCGATTACCTCAAGGAAATCAAGGAAAACTGGTTCCTGCTCGACGACGAGGAAGACTTCCTGCCCGGTTTCTACGCCGGCCTGCAGGGCATCGAGAAGGACGGCTCGCGCACCCTGTCGATCGCGCTCGGCGATGACTTTGCCTTTGAACCGCTGCGCGGCAAGACCCTCGAATTCGCGGTCACCTGCAAGGGCGTCAAGGAGAAGGCCGTCCCGGCCCTCGACGCCGATTTCCTCAAGAAGATCGGCGGCGATGAGATGACCGAAGAGATGCTGCGCGCCGAGATGCGCGAGGCCATCCGCCGCCGCCGCGAGCAGGCCCGTGAAAACGAAAAGGGCAACCAAGTCATCGCCCACATCTTCGAAAAGGTCGAGTTCGACCTGCCGCAGGAAGTCGTCAACCGCGAGGCCCAGCGTCGCACCAACGACATCGCCATGCGCGCCATGCAGCAGGGCATGAGCGAGGAGGAACTGCTCAAGCACCAGGAAGAGATCCTCGGCAATGCCACCCAGCAGGCGCGCCAGAGCATCAAGGTCAGCTTCATCCTCGAGCAGGTCGCCAAGAAGGAGGGCCTCAGCGTCGCCGACCCGCAGATGACCCAGGCGCTCGCCAACCTGGCCGCCCGCCAGAAGAAGCCGATCAAGAAGTTCATCGCCGAGGCCCAAAAGTCCGGCATGATCGACAGCCTTCGCGAGGACTTGTTGCTGCAGAACGCGATGCAGTTTCTCAAGGACCATGCCCAGGTCGAGGAAACCGATCCGGAGCCGGAAGTCTGCGACCAGCATCCGCCGGCGGCCGCCTGACCCTGCCGCCGCATGTCCGCCGAACGCCGCATTCTGATCACCGGTGCCAACGGTGTCTTGGGCGGGGCCATCGCGCGCCAATTTTTGGAGCGCGATCCCGCTTGCCGGGTCTGGCTGGGCGTGCGACACGGTCGCGGACAGGCGGAGGCGCTGGCCACGGCACACCCGCAGCGTGCCCACCTGCTTTCTCTGGAAGTCACCTCCGGCGGCGACTGGCAGGCCGCCGTCGCCGCCATTGAGGCAACGGGAGGGCCGCTCTCGGTTTTGGTCAACAACGCCGGTGGTCACGAGGATGCCCTGCTGGCCACCATGCAGCGCGAACAATGGGACCGCGTCATCGACGGCAACCTCAATGCCGTCTTCCTCGGTTGCCAGGCCGCGGTTGGGTCCATGCTGCGCGGTCGGTGGGGCCGCATCATCAATGTGGCCTCGCTCAGCGCCCTGCATTCGCCTGCCGGCCAGGCCAATTACGCCGCCGCCAAGGCCGGTGTCGTCGGCCTGACCCAGAGCCTTGCCAAGGAAACCGCCCGACTCGGCATCACTGTCAATGCGGTCTGCCCCGGCCACATCGAGGGTGCGCCGCCCGCTGGCTGGACCGAGGAACAAGTGCAGTCCGCGCGCCGGCAGACGCCGATGCGCCGCTTTGCCCGGCCCGAGGAAATTGCCGCGGTGGTTTTCTTCCTTGCCAGCCCGGAAGCCAGCTATATGACAGGTTCGGCCCTCAAGCTCGACGGCGCCCTCGTCTGACCCCCACGATGAACCTCCGCCAACGCATCAAAGAAGTCATGGCCGGCGAGCTGATGCTCGAGGTCGCCGCCGACAGCATCGCCGACGACGCCCCGCTGTTTGGACCGGAAGGCATCGGCCTCGACAGCGTTGATGCCCTGCAGCTTGTCGTGGCCCTGGAAAAGCACTTCCAGTTCAAGCTCGCCGATCCCGCCCAGGCGCGCGAGATTCTGCACAGCGTCGACAGCATCGCCCGCGCCATCGAGGCCGCCGGCCAGGGCTGAGGCCATGAAAGCGGCCCTGCTCCTCCTGCTCAAGGCCGCCGTCACCGCGCTCCTGCTCGGCCTGCTCTTCGGCGAGCACCGCCAGACCCTGCTGGCCCCACTTCAAGGCCTGCTCGCCAACCCAGGCTGGACGCTGGCCGGCCTCGCCGCCGCCGGTGGCGCCCTGCTCTTCGCCGCCCTGCGCTGGCAGGCCGTGCTGCGCGGGCAGGGCGTCTTGCTGTCGTTGGCGGTCGTGGGCCGACTCATCGTTATCGCCGCCTTCTTCAACACCACCTCGCTCGGCGTCGTCGGCGGTGATGCCTGGCGCGTGCTCGCCCTGCTGCGTCGTCCCGACACGCCGCGACTGCCGGTCGTCGTCTCGGTCCTGCTCGATCATCTCGTCGGTCTGGTCTCATTGGCCCTGATCTTCCTCGCCTGCGCCTGGCTGGTGCGCGACCGCCTCGCCCTTCTCGATCCGGTCGCCCTCGCCGCCTTGCAGGGCTTCGCCATCTTCCTGATCGGCACCCTTGCGGCGATCGCCTTCACCCTCGTTGCCTCCACACCTGCCATGCACCGGCGGCTCGCGGCCCGGCTCGGCCGCAGGTTGTTCCAGCGACCCGCCCTGCGGAAGTTTGTCGAGGCCTGTGACGCCCTGCGGCGTGCCTGGAAGCAGTCCCTGCTCGCGCTCGCTCACTCGCTGTTGATGTTCGCCTGTCACTTCGGCCTGTTCTACTGCGGACTGCGCGCGGTGGGCGGTGACGCCCCGATCGCCGAATTCCTCGCCGCCATGCCGTTGATCGATGCCGCCGCCGGCTTGCCCGTGTCCATCTCCGGACTCGGCGTGCGCGAGACCACCTTCGAAATCCTCGTCGGCGGTCTCACCGGCCTCGCCGCGCCGGTCGCCGTCGCGGCCTCCCTCGCGGGCTGGCTCTTCACCGTCGCCTGGGGCCTGCTCGGCGGGCTGTGGTTTGTTGCCAGGCGCTGAAGGCGCGGCGCTCTGTCCCAGAGCGCTGGGTTTGAACGGCCGGTTGAGGCAGCAGTCGGCCCCTCTCTCCTACCTCTCCTCTCCGATCTTCCGCAGCTCGACCCATAGCGCGGCATGATCGCTGTCCCGGACGCGCCAGAGTTTTTCCACCCCGATCACCTGCCAGTCCGATCCCACCCAGACCTGATCCAAGCTGAGCATGGGCAGGCCGAGCGGCCAGGTTTCCGCCAGACCG
>JBIJBO010000093.1:0-13735 GCA_044345215.1 Prosthecobacter sp.
CTCACCTCGAACCTCGGCAATGCCTCCAGCCACGACAACAAGAACATGCCGGTGCTCTTCGCCGGCGGCGGCTTCAGGCACGGTCAGCACCTTGCCTTCGATCAGAAGGACAACTATCCGCTGCCCCATCTTTATCTCGGCGCCCTGCAGCGACTCGGTCTGGAGCAGGAGCGTTTCGCCACCAGCACCGGCACCATGACCGGCCTGGAGGCGTGAGCGGAGCTGCCCGAGCGCGGGTAAGGTTCTCAATGAGCTCTGAACTTGCCCGAGTCAGGTCGGCATTGCCCCGCAGGGCGATGGACCCGGCTCACTCGCCTTCGCGGACGACTTCCAGTCCGCCCAGCAGGGTGTCGCCCTCCTGCTCCGTCAGTTCGACTTGCAGGTTGCCGTCGCTGACCTGCACACCTTGCACCGTGACGGTCTGCGCCCTGCGCTCGGCGGCTTGGGCATTGGGATGCACAACCCGGCCCTGCAGGGCGATGTCGAAACGGTGGCGGGAGGCGTCGGGCGATGCGAAAATGAGTCGGATGGTATAACTGCCGTTCTTCAGGCCGCCCAGTTTGGCACGGCGCAGGCCCTTGACGCCGCTCGCGGCGACCCAGGGCCAGCCCTCGCCGGGTCGCATCCAGAGCGAGTGCTGGTAGAAGGTTTCGGGCTTCGCGGGTTCGGTGGTGAGTTCGATTTCAGGCGACGGCCCGCCGATGCTCGGGAAGTCGAGCCAGAGCGTGCCGTCGCGCGTCTTGCGATCGCCTGGCGCCCCGAAGTTCACCCCCAGTCGCTGGATCTTGCCGTTCAGCGCTTCCCTTGGAACCTGCCCCCAGACGGCCCACTGCTCAAAAGTCTCGGGCTGGCCGTGCAGGGCCAGGCCCATGGGCAGGGGATAGGAACAGGTACAGCCCTCGTAGAAGTAGGGAACATTGAGGATGCCTCCGGCGGGCACGACACTGTTGGTGCAGCCGCTGCGCGGGCCGCTGATATGGATCGTGCCGCTCTCGACCTTCTTGTCGTAAAATGCCGCCGTGCCGCTGCGGAAGGTGTAGATGCCGCCGTAGTCAAAGCCGCCGTCGCAGCCATAGCTCTTCGGGAACACTCGCGGTTCCTCCTCGAGCGTCAGTGGATTGATGCGAACGCCCGCCTTGGGCTGGCCCGGCGACCAGTCATTCGTCTGGGTCGGCGGCCGGTACTGCGCTGGCTGGATGGTATCCTGATCGACATTGCCGAACCGGGCGCGCAATTCGGGTTGTTCGTATTCGTTGAGCACGCGGCCGGTGTAGATGTCGCTGAACACGGGCGCCTGCAGGCGGTAGTCAACCTTGCCCTTGCGATGCGAGGCATCGAGCCAGTCCTTGTCGGCGGTGATCAGAACGCCGTCGACGACCTTCGGCTGGGGCGAACGCTTGAAGTTGCTGAGTGCGTCATCAAACCAGAGCACGCCGAGCGGGGCCTGCACGAGGGCGTCCTCGCTGCTTTTCCAGTCGGCCAGATAGTTTGTGCTGCCATCGAGGGCGCCGCGGGTGTGCAGGACCGAGGCATCCAAAAGCGACACCAGTCTGCCCCCGAGCGGCTTCAGCAGGTTTCCGCGAGGATCATCGCCGAAAATGACGCTCGCAAAATAGGGCGGAAGCTCGGCCTTCGGAGGAAGGACAGCGACTCTCTCTCCATACAGGCCGGTTTTGGCCAAGCGAAGCCGGAGAGTTGGGTCATCGCTCAAAACGACCAGGTGCAGATGACTCGCGGTGAGGATGGATTCGATCAGTCCAGGATCACCGGGTGCTGTCATCAGGGCATAGCCGCGATCGGTTCCGGCAGCCTTCAAAAGCTTGGCGGCATGTTCCTCATCTCCCTTCTCAAGGATGCTTTCCCGCCGCCACCGCTTCGCCTCCCCGGAGCCGGCGCCGAGGGCGCTGAGCACGCCGTCCTGGCCGACGACAAAGACCTTGTCATCGGCGAGGAGGACGCTGTGGGCGTTGGCAAAGCGGTCGAAGCTGACTTCTGTGCCGGCGGCATGCAGGCGCCGCTGGATGCCGGGCAGACCCTCGGCGCGCGGTTTGTCCTCGTGGCGCTTGGCGCTGACCGCCTCATCGAAGAGCAGTCCGCGGCGCTTGAGCTTGAGCGCCTCCTGCTCGGCCGGGGTTGAGGCGAACCAACCGCCGGTGAGACGGCCGGCCGAGGGAAGTTCAAACGCCTTGATGGCACCGGTCTTCAGGTCGAGCCGGGCCGGGTAGGCGGTGCTGCAGGGAACCACCAGGTCTTCGCCATCGATGAGCAGGTACCCCTGTGGTGCCAGACCGCCCATGGCTTCGGTCTGATGTGGGTGCACACCATACAGGTGCGAGCCACGGTCGTTGCGCCAGAGTTCGGCACCTGTGGCGGCGTCCCAGCAGAACACGAAGGTGCCTTCGATCGGCCAGACACCGGCGGCGAAGTACACGCGACCGTCCCGGGCGACCGGTCCGCCGCGGATCGGCCAGACCGAGATCAGGCGTTGGTTGCCGAGCAGGCGTCGCTCCGAGGGAACGGCGCGTTTCGACCAAACCTCTGCGCCGTCACCCAGCCGCACGCAGCGCACAACGCCGTCATCGGCGCCAAAGATGGCCGTGTCACCGACGATGACCGGGGCGAAGCGCACCGGTCCGTCGGCGAGCGCGCGCCAGCGTTCGGCACCGGTGTCGGTGTCAAAGGCGATGACACAGTCCTCGCGCGAACTGGCTGCCAGCAGCGTCTTGCCCGCCACGACGGGTTCGTAGCCGCGGTCGAACTGCAGGCGCGGTTCGCGGTAGGCGGGGCGCAGCGGCGGCAGCTCGCGGCTCCAGAGCAGGTCGAGCTTCTCCGGCAGCGCTTGCGGGGTGGCGGCGGTGCGGCCGGGGTCGTGGCGCCACATGGGCCAGTCGGCCGCCTGCAGGCTGGCGGCGGCGAGAAATCCGATGAAATAACGGGTCATGAATGGCTTAACCTACGGCATGAGATGGCGGATGCTTTGCGCGGTTGGTGGTTTCGCGGCGCTCTTCGGAGCGGTTGCCCTGCACGCCTGCCAGGTGCCAGTCTTTCGCTACGCCCTGGAAAACTGGTCGCCGGCGCACTGGCGCGTGCGCCTGCCCAACACGGCCCTTCCCGGCATCGGGGCCGGCGGCGCGAACCTTCAGATCGAGCGAGTGACCGGCCTCGCGACCCTGGAACTGCGCCTGCCCGAGGGGGAAGGGGAGGCGTCGCCAGTCTGGACCGGTCCGGCGGAAACGGCATCGTGGCAGCAGATGCTCGAGTCACCGGTGCGTCGCGAACTGGCGCGGCGGCTGCTGGCCGGTGAGTCGGCGGTTTGGCTGCTGCTGGAAAGCGGCGATGCCGCCAAGGATGCGGCGGCCGGCACAGTGCTGGAAGAGGCGCTGCAGGCGGCGCAGGCCGAGTTGAAGCTGCCCGAGGGCGTCGTCACGCCGGCCCAGTTCGACGAGCCCGGGCGCAAGGGCACCGCGGCGGACGTGCTGCACTCCGATCTGCCGCTGCGACTGGCCTTCTCCGTGCTGCGACTGACCCGTGAGGATCCCGCCGAGGCGGTGCTGCGTGCGATGCTGATGAAGGTGGAGCCGGATCTGGCGGATTATGCGGCGGAACCGATGGTCTTCGCGGTGTTCGGTCGCGGTCGTGCATTGGAGCCGCTGATCGGTCGTGGCATACACGCCGACAACATTCGCGAGGCGGCGAGGTACCTCTGCGGTGCCTGCTCCTGCGAGATCAAGGAACAGAATCCGGGCATGGACCTGCTGCTGGCCGCCGATTGGACACCGGTTGACCAAGCCCCGAAACCGGAGCCGGTGCGGGTCGAGCCGGAGGCGCCTGCGCCATCGCCGGCGCGCGAGGACAAGCGCTGGCTGGCCCTTCTGGGCGCAGTACTGCTGCTCGGCGCCGGCCTCGGCTGGTTGCGGCGCAAGTGAGCCCGGGTGGTCCTGCATCTGGCCTGAAGTCCGGGCCTTTTGGCGGCGTATCCTTTGGAATGTCCCCGTTTGCCCAGCCCAGTCGCCGCCAGTTTTTGCAGACCAGCCTTGCCGCCCTCGCCGCCGTCTCGGCGCGCGGTCAGACGGCGGAAGCTTTTCCGCCGACCCGGGTCATCACCCGCGGCCCCGGCCACCACTGGTTCGGTTACTACGACAAGCTGCAGTTCGACCCGACGAACCGCTTCGTGCTTGGCATGAAAGTCGGTTTTGAGCACCGCTCGCCGGAGCCGGAGGATGTCATCGAGGTGGGCATGGTCGATCTGGAAGACAAGGACCGCTGGATCCCGCTCGGCACCAGCCGGGCCTGGAACTGGCAGCAGGGCTGCATGCTGCAATGGATTCCCGGCACGGCATCGAAGGTGATCTGGAACGACCGCGAGAAGGACCGCTTTGTCAGCCACATCCTGGATGTGAAGACCGGCGACAAACGGACGCTGCCGAGCTCGGTGTATTCGCTCAGCCCGAACGGTCGCGAGGCGGTGACCTGTGATTATTCCCGGGTCGCCGATTGCCGGCCGGGTTACGGGTATGCCGGCATCCGCGACCGCTTTTTCGAGGTCATGGCCCCGGCGGAAACCGGCATCGGCCATGTGAATCTCGAGACCGGGGCCGAGAAGTTGATCCTCTCCCACGAGCAGCTCGCCAGGACCGGCGAGGTGATCGAAAACCATCCGACCTCCAAGCATCACGCCTACCACCTGCTGTGCAGTCCGGATGGACGCCGTTTCATTCTGCTGCATCGCTGGACCCAGCCCAAGGGCGGTCACCTGACGCGGCTCATCACCGCCGCCATGGACGGATCCGACCTGCGCATCGTCATTCCCAACGGCTACGCCTCGCACTTCATCTGGCGCGATCCGCAGCACATCCTGTCGCAGGCGAAAGGCTGGCTCGGCAATGACAGCTGGGGCAACTTCCTCTTTGACGACCGCAACTCCGGCATCGTCGAGGAGGTCGGTCGCGGCGTGCTCGATTCCGGGGGCCACTTCAGCTACCTGCGCGGCAACCAGTGGCTGGTCAGCGACACCTATCCCAAGGGCGTGCGCCGCCTGCAGACGCCGCACCTCTACCACATCGCCAGCAACCGCCGCTTTGATCTCGGTCACTTCCCGCAGCCGCCGGACTACAAGGGCGAATGGCGGGTCGACACGCACCCGCGCCTCAGCCGCGACGAGGCCTGGGTCTGCGTCGATGCCCCGCATGCCGGCCAGGGGCGGCAGCTCCATCTCATCGACATCCGCGGTGTCACCGGTTGAGCCGGCGGGGCGGGGGCACAGCTCGCGCTTGCATGGGCCGCCGCCTCGTGCTTCATGCCGTCGATGACCCACGAGAATCGACTGATCCTGCCCTCCCTGCTCGCCGCCGACTGGTCCAACATCGCCGCCGAGGTGCGACGGGCCGAGGACGCCGGGGCGCAGTGGCTGCACCTCGATGTCATGGACGGCAACTTCGTCGACAACATCTCGTTCGGACCGCAGATGGTGCAGACCGTGCGCAAGCTCACCGGCATGTACCTGGACGTGCACCTCATGATCCACCGCCCGGATCATTACCTCGAGCGCTTCCTCAAGGCTGGTGCCGACAACATCACCCTGCACGTCGAGGCGCGCTACGACACTTCCGTGGCCGAGACCCTGAAGCGCATCCGCGCCGCCGGCCGCCATTGCGGACTGGCCCTGCACCCCGACACCCCGTTTGAGGCGGCCCTGCCGTTCCTGGCCGACATCGACCTGCTGCTCGTCATGACCGTCGTGCCCGGCTTCGGCGGCCAGGCCTTCATGGAGCAGGAAACCATGCCCAAGCTGGCCGCTGCGCGCGACCACCGTGCCGCCCACGGCCTGAACTATCATCTCGAGGTCGACGGCGGCATCTACACCCACACCGCGCCCATCGCCCGCGACTGCGGTGCCAACCTGTTCGTTTGCGGCACCTCCGCCTTTGGCCACGCCGACATGGGTCGCGCCATGGCGGATTTGAAGGCCAGCGTCGCCTGAATCCGGGTTGACCCTGCGGGCACGCTCGCCACGCTTCGGCGTGCCGCACGAACCCGTCCTCACCGACCGTGTGCGCTTGCGCTCCAACCAGTGGCGCAAGCTGCGCTCGATTGTGCTCAACCTCGCCACGACCGACGGCTTTTACGCCCGCAAGTTCAAGGCCGCCGGCCTGCGCGTCACCTCGCTGAACCGGATCGATGAGTTTGCGGCGCAGGCGCCCTTTACCACCAAGGACGAACTCTTGGCCGACCGCCTGGCGCACCCGCCCTTTGGCAGCAACCTGACCCGGCCGCTGGCCCACTACACCCGCTTCTGCCAGACCAGCGGCACCAGCAGCGGCCAGCCGATGGCCTGGCTCGACACCCCGGAGAGCTGGGAAGCCATGCTTGCCTGCTGGCGGCGCGTTTACGAGGCGGCGGGCCTGATCAAGGGTCGCGACCGGATCTTCTATGCCTTTTCCTTCGGGCCCTTCCTCGGCTTTTGGACCGCCTTCGAGGCGGCGGCGCGCGATTACCTGACGCTGCCTGGCGGCGGTTTGTCGAGTCAGGCGCGGCTGGAACTGATGGCGCGCTGCGGCGCCACCGTGCTTTGCTGCACGCCCACCTATGCCCTGCGACTGGGTGAGATGATCGGCGAGGCAAGTGGTGTCGAGCGACTCGCCCTGCGCGTCAGCAAGGTCATTGTTGCCGGCGAACCCGGTGGCTGCATTCCCGAGGTTCGGGCGCGGCTGGAAAAACTCTGGGATGCCCGCGTCTATGACCATCATGGCATGACCGAGGTGGGGCCGGTCAGTTACGAAAGCGACGACGCGCCGGGCTGCCTGCAGGTCATCGAGGAGGCCTACTTCGCCGAGGTCATTGATCCGGCCACGGGTCGCGAGGTCGATGAGGGCGGCGAGGGGGAACTCGTGCTCACCACCCTCGACCGCGGCGCCTGCCCCTTGCTGCGCTACCGCACCGGCGACTGGGTGCGCAAGGGGTACCGGCACAACCGGCTCATGCTGGAGGGCGGCGTGCTCAGCCGCATCGACGACATGGTCGTCGTGCGCGGCGTCAACGTCTATCCGAGCGCCGTGGAGGCCGTCGTCCGGCGCTTTCCCGAGGTTGTCGAATACCAGGTCGAGCAGCGCAAGGTCGACGCCATGGATGAGATCAGCCTGGTCATCGAGGCGCCGGAGGCGCAGGCCAAAAACCTTGCCAAACGCCTGGAAGCGCGTCTGCGTGACACCTTTTCCCTGCGCATTCCCGTGCGCCTCGCCGAGTCCGGCAGCCTGCCGCGCCACGAATTCAAGGCCCGGCGCTGGCGCGTGATTTCCTGAACCCTTTTTCCGCGTAACCTCCCGCCATGGCCCTCATCGCCCTCACCGACATCTGCAAGACCTACCGCGAACCCGGCGGCGCCGCCCTTGATGTGCTGCGCGGCGTCAGTCTGGCGATCGAAGCCGGCGAGTCCGTCGCCGTTGTCGGTCCCTCGGGCTGCGGCAAGAGCACCCTGCTCAACGTGCTCGGCACCCTCGACACGCCGGACTCCGGCCGCTACATGCTGGATGGCGAGGAGGTCTCGTTGTGCGGGCCCGAGCGTCTGGCGGCGCTGCGTGGCGAAAAGATCGGTTTCATTTTCCAGCTCCATCACCTGATGCCGCAGTGCACGGCCCTGGAAAATGTTCTGCTGCCCACGCTCGCGCTTGCGCGGCGGCCGGATCCCGTCCGGGTGCGAGAGCGGGCTGTCGAGCTGCTCGAGGCTGTCGGCCTCAGCGGTCGCATCCATGGCAAGCCGGCCGAACTTTCCGGGGGTGAACGCCAGCGCGTGGCGGTCGTGCGCGCGCTCATCAACGAACCGCGCTTGATCCTGGCCGACGAGCCGACCGGCGCCCTCGATGAACGCAACGCCGAAGCCCTGACCGGTCTGCTGCTGAACCTCTGTCGCCGCTCCGGAGCCACCCTCGTCATGGTCACTCACCATCCCGCCCAAGCGGCGCGCATGGATCGCACCCTGCGCCTGCACGAGGGGCGGCTGGTCTAGGGCTGAGCAACGGCTGACTGTGTCTTTTTCGTCACCCGAATCGGCTTTGGTTTTCGCGGATTTACGGCACCTGTCGCAGAGTGCCCCCGCTTCGCTACCTTTTCGTCACATGGCTCTGTTCCGGCCTGCTCACGGTCGCGGCTGAACCCGCCACCAAGATCAACCAGGATTACCTGGCGCTCTCGCGCGACCTGCTCGGCAAGTATTACGAAACCCAGAAACTGCTCGCCAAGGAGGAGTCTGACTGGAAGACCGGCCGGGAAATTCTCGACAGTCGCCTGGCCTTGCTCGAGGCCCAGCTCAAGGAGTTGGCTGAGAAGACGGCCGAGCAGTCGAAAAACATCAGCGCCAACGACACCGAGCGCGGCAAGCTGGAGACCCAGAACCGCGAGCTCGGCGCCACTCAGGACGCCCTGCTGGCCCGCCTTGGCAAGCTCGAGGCGCGCATGCACGCACTCTGGCCTCGGCTGCCCGACTACCTGAAGGAGAAGCTCCAGGGCCAGTATGAGCGCCTGCCGACGGCCGCCATGAAGCCCGAGGAGATCAAGCTCTCGACCGGTGAGCGCATGGTCAACGTGCTGGTCATTCTCAACGAGGTGAACAAGTTCCACAGCGACATCGTCGTCGTCAACGAACGCCGCAAGGTCGCCGGTGGCCGCGAGATCGAGGTGCGCGTCATCTACTTTGGCCTGGCGGCCGGCTACTTCGCCGGCAGTGGCGAGACGGCGAACGTCGGCGGCCTGCTGCTGCCCGGCGCCAGCGGCTGGGAGGTTGTCGAGGACGCGGAACTCGCGCCACTCGTCGACGAGGTCATTGCCATGCAGAAGGGCGAGAAAGTCGCCGGTTTTGTGCCGCTGCCGGTGCAGGTGCGCTGAACTTCAGTCCTGAAACATTTTCGTCATGCGACCCCATTTTTGTCTCACCCTGCTGCTGGCCGCCGGTGCGGTCGCCCAGACGCCCTCGCCGCTCACCGGTGTGGCCGATGACTTTCAGAAGCGCCTCGACACCGCCACGCGCCAGCTCGCCGAAACGCGCGCCGGCATCGAGAAGGAAAAGGTGCCGCTCACGCGCCGCCTCAACGAGCTCGACGACCAAGTCATCGACGCGCGCAAGGAGTACGATCGTGTCCTCCGCCTCGCCGATGCCCGTCAGCTCGACCTCACCAACCTGCGCGCCCAGATCAAGTCGCGCGAGGACCAGTCGAACTACGTGGCGAATGCCATCGATGAGTTCATCCGCAACTTGGAAACCCGCCTCCACATCGCCGAGGTCCAGCGCCATGGTGACGTCCTGACGGCGAAGCGCAATGCTGCCAACAACGCCAATCTCGATCCGGTCGCCCGCCAGGCGGCCCGCCTTGACGTGCTCGAATTGGCGCTTGACCGCATCGACGATGCACTCGGTGGCGCCGTTTTTGCCGGCTCTGCGGTGGAGGCCAAAAGTGGCGTCGTGGCCGAGGGCAAGTTCCTGGTCATGGGACCACTCGCGTTTTTTGCCGGAGGCGATGGCAGGCAGTTTGGCCTTGCCGACCTCCGCCTTGGCAGCAACGAGCCTGCCATCCTGACCCTGCCGGCCGAGGCCCGCCCGGAGGAAATCGTCACCACGCTTGCCGAAGGCAAAGGCCGGGTCCCGGTCGATGCGACGCGTGGCTCTGCCTTCAAGGTCGAGGAAACCAAGATGACCATTCTGGAGGAGTTCCTCAAGGGTGGCCCGGTGATGTGGCCGATCGGTGGTATCGGCTTGGTGGCTGTGCTCGTCGGCCTGATCAAATGGCTGCAGCTTGCCCTAGTGCGCCGCCCCAATCATACACAGGTAGGGCAGTTTCTTGAGCATTTGGATGCCGGGCGCCTCCAGGACGCCGGTGCCATTGCCCGGCGCACCGGTGGGCCGATCGGTCGCATGCTGAGCGCCGTGCTCCAGCACTACAGTGAACCCGCTTCCATGCTGGAGGAGGCGATGTTCGAGCGGGTGCTGGATGCCAAGACCCGGCTCAATGCATACATCCCCCTGGTCAAGATCACCGCGGCCGTCGAGCCGCTTCTCGGTCTGCTCGGCACGGTTACCGGCATGATCAACACCTTCAACCTGATCACCGTCTTCGGCACCCAGGACGCCTCCACCTTCTCATCGGGCATTTCCGAGGCGCTGATCACCACCGAATGGGGCCTGATCACCGCCATTCCATGCCTGCTCATGGCTGCTTTCCTTGCCCGGCTGTCGCGTGCGGCACTTGATGACATGGAGAAGCTGGCCGTGCGCATCATGAATCATCGCAACGCCCGGGAACTCATGGGTTCTGTGTCGTCTGGTTCCGGCGCGGATGAACCGGAGGCGCCTGGCGCCCTGCCTGTGACCGCCGCCTGACCGTCGAGTCATCATGTTCCTCGCCTCAATCCTCTCCGAATGGGTGGCTTCGCTGCCCGAGGGACCGCGCGCCTACCTGCAAAGCGTCCGCGATCTCTGGGATGCCGGTGGCTGGGGCATGTTCCCGCTCGCGATCACCGCCTTTGTCCTTTACGCCAAGTGTGGCGACATGTTTTACACCTTCTTTCTCATCCGCTATCGCCAGCGGCGCTATTTCGGCGGTCGTGAGGTCGTGACTCGTCTCGGCGCCGACAGCGCCGCCTCGCTCTCCGCCTACCGCAGTGCTCAGCGTTACCTCGACTTCCATGAGGTGCGCCTGCGCGACCAGGCCGGCTACGACGATGTCATGGCCGCCTTTGAGGAACTGCGCGCGCATGAGTTGCCGCCGCTTGATCGCGATTTGAAGTTCATCACGGTGGCCATCGCCGCCGCCCCGCTCTGGGGGCTTCTAGGAACGGTCACCGGCATGCTCACCACCTTCGACGGCCTGGCCAAGGGCGGAGGTGGCGAGGGGACGATGAACGTGGTCGCCGGTGGCATTTCCGAGGCGCTCATCACCACTGAGACCGGGCTCATGATCGCGCTGCCGGGCTACTTCCTCCACTACCTGCTGACCAGTCGGCGGGAAAAGTTTGAGGCCTTCATCGAGCACCTGCAGAACGCCTGCGGCCAGCGCATGCTCAAGCGCAGCAAAGCCAACGCCTGATTCATTCCACCATGGCCAGAAAATTCGGCAGTTCCAGCGACGGCGAAGAGGATGCGGCGATTGACATCTCGCCCCTCATCGACTGCATCTTCATCCTCCTCATCTTCTTCATTGTCACGACGACCTTTGTCGAGGAGACCGGCATCGAAGTCGACAAACCTCAGGCCGCGTCCGCCAGTGATCTTGAGAAGCAGAGTGTCATGATCGCCGTCACGTCCGAGGGGCAGATCGTCTATGGCGGCAAGGAGATCGGCATGACCGGTGTCCAGCCCACCGTGCGCCGCTTCGTCGAGAAGGAGGAGAGCACGCCAGTCATCATTCAAGTCGACGAGAAGGCGCCGTCCGGCCTGTTTGTGCGCGTCATCGACGAGGCCAAACTCGGCGGTGCCCAGAAGGTTTCCGTCGCCACCCGCAAGTAGCCTGTCCGATCGCCGCACGCATGACCGCCTCCCACCCGGAAGCCACCACCGAACGCCGCAAGGGCCGCGGCGCCTGGGTGCTCGTGCAGCTGTTTTTCATGGCTGCGTATGGTGCCGGTCTGACGATTTTTGTGTTCGGCATCATTCCGTACCTGCAGGTCGTCACCGGTGGTGCCAAGAAGGACATGATCGTGCGAACGGTGGCCGCCGTCACCGCGCCGCCGCCGCCACCTGATTCGATGCTCGACGATCCCCCGCCGCCGCCGGAGGCGAACGAAGAACCGCCGCCGGAAATGCAGCAGCCACCCGACCTGGGAGCGGCATCGCTTGATCTCGGCGGTCCGGTGGGTGGCGGTGGCGCCGCCATGCCCAGCAATTTTGGACGCGGTGTTGAGGAGAGCGCCATGGCCAATTTCAGCCTCGGTGAGATGGGGCAGAAACCGCGGCCGGTGCACCAAGTGCAGCCGCGCATTCCGGCCAATCTGCGCAGCGCGGCAGGCCGAATCGAGGTCGAATTTGTCGTCGATGTTCAGGGTCGCGTGCAGAGCCCGCGTGTCACCAGCACTTTCAATGCCGCCCTCAATGAGCCGGTGCTCACCGCCATCAAGCAGTGGCGTTTCGAGCCAGGCCAGCGCGGCGGCAAGCGCGTGCCCTACAAGACCAAAATGCCCTTCAAGTTCGGTCGCTGACCTTTTTACCGCCATGACTCCCCGATTCCTCCTCTGCTGCCTGCTCGGTGTCGCCAACCTCGCCGCCGCGCCGGCCTCCGTCTGGGACAACCCGGTTTTTCAGAAGCGCCTGCTCGGCAGCTTCGGTTTCAGCAGCGAGGTCGAGCCGCCCATGTCTGACAACGAGCGCAGTGACTACGAGCAGATCCTGCCTCTCATCAAGGATGCCCCGGAACAGGCCCTTGCGTACCTTGAGAAGCTGCGTGCTCTGCCGGACAGCAGCGCCCGCTTCGACTTCCTCATCGGCAACCTGCACTTCCAGAACAACCGCAAGCCAAAGGCCGCAGCCGACTTCGTCAAGGCGCTGGAGAAGTTCCCCGATTACCGCCAGGCCCATGCCAACCTGGCCATCCTCTACGCCCAGTCCGGCCGTCACAAGGAGGCGGTGCGTCACTTCAGCGAGGCCATCCGTCTTGGCTCCGCCGACTCGACCCAGTACGGCCTGCTCGGCATTTCTCACCTGGAACTGCAGAACTTCACCGCCGCCGAGGAGGCTTTCCGAATGGCCCTGTTGCTCGCTCCCGACGTCAAGGACTGGAAGACCGGTCTGGTGCGTGCCCTCTACCTGCAGGAGCGCTTCACCGAGGCGGTGGCCCTGCTGGAGAGCATGATCCGCGAAACGCCGGAGGACGACAGCCTGTGGAGCCTGCAGGCCAGCGCCCAGCTCGGCCGCAAGGACATGCTTGCCGCCGCCGCCAACTTCGAGGTGCTCGACCGGCTGGGCAAGCTCGAGGCCGCCCAGCTTTCCACCCTCGGCGACATCTACGTCAATGAGGGCCTGCTGGACGCCGCTGCCGGCGCTTACCTGCGGGCCCACGTAAAGACTGGCGGTGACATCGGTGTGCCGCTGCGCGCCGCCGAGGTGCTGCTCGCCAAGCAGGGCTACCAGGCCGCGCGCGAGATGCTGCAGAAACTCGGGGAAGGGGAAAGGGAGCTGAGCGCGTCCGACCGCTTGCGCGTGCTGAAGCTTGAGGCGCGCATCGGCATGGCCGAAGGCCGCGAGGCCGCGGCCGCGGAACTGCTGGCCCGTGTGGCCGAGCAGGATCCGCTCGATGGCGAGACCCTGCTGCTGCTCGGCGGTCATCACCAGAAGGAGGGGCGACCGGAAAAGGCCGCCTTTTACTATGAGACGGCCGGCAACATCGAGGCCTTCGAGGCCGACGCCAAGGTGCGCCTGGCCCAGCTTTACGCGGGGTCCGGCAAGTATGCCGAGGCGATTCCGCTGCTCAAGCGGGCCCAGGAACTCAAGCCCCGCGACAGCGTCGGCAAGTTCCTCGAGGACCTCGAGCGCTTCCTCAAGAGCCGTCGTTGAGGCGTCGAGCCTGAATCGGCTTGCCGAATGGCAATTGACAGCCAGGAAATCCGGGAGCACCGGCGTGCGTATCATGGGTGACGCGCAGGCGTCCGCCCCATCCTGTCTGCCATGCTCCGCTCCCTTCTGCTGCTTCCCCTCGCCGCCACCACCGCTCTTGCCGCCGAGCGCGGGCAGGACAGCTTTGAACAGAAGATCCGGCCC
>JBIJBO010000234.1:0-4173 GCA_044345215.1 Prosthecobacter sp.
GACTCGCACCCAATTCCTTGAATTCACGGGTGGTGCAATTGAAGACCATCCCCATCGAAAGCGGAGGGGGCTTGGGCGCGATTTTGGTCTGATTCGCTTTCTTGATTTTACCAAACATGTCAACTGTGGTGTATTATTTCCCAAAGGAAATAATAGATGAATATTTAACTGCCGAGACGGATTACAGGATAGGCTAATTATCACAGCCTGTTTTTGTGCTTTTAGCTAAATTTTAGGAATATTAATTTCATGGATTACTTGGTCTGCGCAAGACTGGCAGTGAGAAAAGCGAGTGCAAGGGAAAACGATCCAGCGTCCGGAAACCCATTCTTCTTAGACCAAAGAATCAATTTCATTGATCGACTTAATCGGTTGATTTTCAGCATTTCACCGATCACCGTGCGCAGCAGCCGCCACACTCGCAGCCGAATTGACCTGCACCTGCCCATGATCCAATCCAGGAATTAGGGGAAGCGGAAGTAGGGAGCGAGCTTATCGAGGGTTTTTTCGCCAATGCCAGGGACTTCGTTCAGGTCGGAGAGTTTTCGATAGGGACGGTTTTCGATGATGCGCAGCGCCATGACCTCGCCGACCCCGGGGATGCGCATGAGTTCATCGCGCGAGGCGCGATTGGGATCGAGGGCCAGCAGGCCGGGGTCGACGTCGACTTTTCTGACACTCTCGATTTCCGCCATTTCCTCCCGCATGGCCTGGCGCTCGGCCAGCAGGGAGTCCCAATCCGTCAAGCCCCAGGCGCCATTGCCAGCCTTGGCGGCGCGCAGTTCCAGATCGCCCAGACGATCACGCCAGTTGCTCCCCTTGGTGCCGTCCGGTCGTTCCCTGACCACGCCAAAGGCTCTGGCCAGGCCCTTGACGACCAGGTACTCGGACAGGTCCAGCCCCGAGTCCGTTTTGACGAAACCATAGATGCGTGAGAAGCGGCTGTCACCACGGGCGTCTGCAAAGCTGGTGCTGACGGTGAAGGGCTGCTCGAGCAGGCGCTGTGTCTCCGCCTTGGCCTCCCGCCCGAGTCGCAGGGCTTCCTGGATGTTGCGAATCCCGAACCAGCGCTTCTGTTCGCGCAGTCGGCGTGCATTCGCCTCGTCGCCCTCCACCTGGCTTTCCAAGCAGTCGACCCCGTAAAGCCGCACGGTGCGAACCTCACCGTCGGGGAAGCGCACGGGAAAACTGTCCCCATCCGCCCAGGGTTCGGCGACAAAGCTGCAGCCCTCAAAGGTTTGCAGGGGTTCTGCGGCCTGGGTGCAGCCCGCGAGCAGCACCAGGATGGCACAAATCTTCAGGCCGCTGCCCCGCGCAGGCGGCACGACGCGTCTCAGCAGGGCCTGGAGTGCCTCCCACACACCGAAGGTGCCGCCTTCGGGCGCAGGTTCGAAATTCGGAGCGCGCCGGGATCCCTCTTCTTCGTGCTTCATGCAGACTGTAAAAATGCCACCGTTCGTTCATCCTGCCGACCGTCAAAGAACGCATCCAGAACCTGGTGGAAAACACTGCCCGCCAAAGATAAAGCGGCAAACAGCGTCAGGGAGGAACGCAGTTTCAAATCATCGGGAAACCCCAGAATCTCACGAATGTCCCCGCCCCGATGCGGCAAAAGCGCGGCCGCACAGGCGCGAAGACGGCTCGCCAACCGCTCGTCCGCCAGGTACGCCTCGGCTTCCGCGCGGGAGTGAATCGCATAGCGCCGGGTCATGGGACTGCTGCCCAAACCCGCCACTTGCGGGAAAATGTACCACATCCAGTGCGAGAGCTTCCTTCCCCGCGTCAACTCCCGGAGAGCCACGGTATAATCTCGTTCCTGGGCTCCTAGGAAACGCTGAAGTGAGTGAGGATCCGAGCCGGGAGTCATTCTTAGTTTTGCTGCAAAAATGGAGCCTGTCGGAGGACCTTTTCCCTGTCAACCGAGGTTTGAGGTCGGGCAACGAGCCGCGCGCGAGCCCTCATGCCCGGCTACGATGCACGCCTTGCGCCGACATGAATATCAAAACTGCCCATGCCGAAACACGCCCCTCGGCGCCATCGGCGGAGGATCGCTGGGAAGCCGGCTCCGGTTCGGGGTGGCGGCTGCATTTCCAGGCTTGCCTGGGGCGTTGCCAGCTTCATTTTCCAGGATGACCCGACCCGAATCGATCCAGCACATCCGTGAGGCCTGCAAGACGGTGGCCCTGCAGTTCATGAAGATCCATCCAGCGCTGCCGGGCCTGCAGGATGCCGAGACGCAGGCGGACTGCCTGAAGGCGCTGCACGAGATGACGGTGCACCTGGAGACGATCAAAAAGAAGATCGGCCGCCTGGAGAAGCGCGACGACAGCAGCCTGCTCTGATCAGCGCTGCCAGACGGTGCGACCGCCGATGACGGTGCGCAGAGCGCGGATCTGGCGGATCTCGGCTTCGGGACAGGTGAGGTAGTCGCGGTCGAGGACGACGAAGTCCGCGAGCTTGCCGGCTTCGAGGCTGCCGAGGCGGTCCTCATCGAAGCTCAGCCAGGCGGCCCAGGTGGTCAACGTGCGCAGGGCGTCGAGCCGGCCGAGCCTTTGATGGGCGCCATGCACGCGGCCCTGGTCGTCCTGGCGGGCGACGGCCAGCCAGAGCATGAGGAAGGGATTGAAGGAGTTCATCGCGTGATCGGGATCGAAGCCGATCATGTGGTCGCTGTTGAGCCCGACCGGCACGCCGCCGCGCACCCAATCGCCGAGGCCGATGAAGCGCTCCGCCCAGGCCGGTCCGTAAATCTTCGCGATGAAATCGGCGTCGCGGTAATAGAGGTAGCCCTGGGTGTCGACGCCGGCGTTGACCTTCTTGGCCAGCGCAACCATGGCGGCATCGGGGAAGTAGCAGTGGATGAGGTTGAAGCGGCGGTCGCGCATGGAGGGCTGCTCCGCGGCGACGGCCTCAACCGCACGCAGCACGGCCATGGCGCCGCCGTCGCCGGTGACGTGGGCGCTGATCGGCCAGCCGAGACGGTTGGCGGCACCGAAGATCTCGCGCATCTGCGGCTCGGTGTAGGACTGGGTGCCGGTGTAGGCGGGATCGGTGTTGCGGTAGAAGGCGGTGCGCTTTTCGCCATGCGGCTCGCTGAGCCAGGTGGTGCCCCAGTGGATGCCTCCGTCGACGGTGATCTTCAGGCAGGTGGCGCGCACCCAGTCGTCGCCCTCGCCAGCCTGGAGGCCGAGCGAGCGAACGTAGGTTTCCACGCCGGCGGCGTCTTTGGCGGAGAAGCGGAAGGTGCCGCGCACGCGGGTGGTGAGCTCGCCCCGGGCGGCGAGGTCGCGGAAGAGGTCAAAGCCGGCGCGGTCGGTGGCGCGCTCAAAGATGCTGGTGAAACCGACCGAGTTGTAGACGCTGTGAAGTTCGCGCAACTTGGCGCGCAGGTCCGCGGGCGAGGGGGCCGGGGGCTGCGGCATGAGGGTGCGCAGGGCGGCCTGACCGCCGCGCATGAGCACGGGGCGACCGTTTTCAAAAACAACGTCGCCGCCGCTGACGGTGTCGCCCTCGCGGGTGACGCCAAGCGCGCGCCAACCGGCGCTGTTGAGCACGGACTTGGTGACGGAAACGAAGAGCACCGGGTGGCGGGTCGTGGCGGCATCGAGTTCCTCGGGAGTCGGGAAGCGGCGCTCGAACAGGCGGGTGATCTCGTTGCGCGGGACCTCGATCCAGGTGCCCTCCGGCAGTTCGGCGGCACGGCGGCGAACCCAGTCCTGAATCTGCGGGATGCTGTACAGCTCCCGGTAGTCGGCCGCGAGGGCGGAGCGCGCGGCGCCGATGCTGTGGCAGTGCGTCTCGATCAGGCCGGGAAGAACCATGCGGCCCTTGAGGTCGATCACCTCGGTCTGCGGGCCGGCGAGTTTTTCGATCTCGGCATCGCTGCCGACCGCGAGCAGTCGGCCCTCGCGCACGGCGAGTGCCTCGACGACGCGTTCGCCGGCGTCGAGGGTCACCACACGGCCGTGCACGAAGACCGCGTCGGGGGCCTGGGCGAACAGACTGCCGGCGAGAAAAAGGGGTAGAACGCGGAGCATGGAAGGCAAACGCGGCGGCGTGGCGTTTTTCGCGACCCGGGTTTGGGAAATCCGCGCGCGCCGATTTCGCTGGCCAAGCGCGGCCTTGCCGTGGAATGCTGCGCGCCTCCCGCTGATGGTCGACCCCGCTGATGTT
>JBIJBO010000094.1:0-13668 GCA_044345215.1 Prosthecobacter sp.
AAACAAATCGCTGACATCGCTGAGGAATATGAGATAGATCCGCTTAAAGATCTTCGCCCAGTCTGCGCTAACTGCCATAGAATGCTACACAAAAGAAGACCTGCACTATCAATAGAAGAATTAAAATCACATAACAAGTCAATGCAGCCGACCGCTAACACGTCGGCTGATTGAGGCGCCCCCTTCACTCCTTCGGCTGCACGGGCAGGGCGGCGACGCGGTGCTTGAGCTCGAGGCCGGGTTTGAAGCGGACGACGAAGCGCTCGGGGATGACGACGGAATCGCTGGGTTTCTTGGGGTTGCGGCCGATCTTCGACTTGGCCTTGCGCAGCTCGAAGGTGCCAAAGGTGCGCAGGGTGACTTCGTCGCCGCGCTCGAGGCTGGCGCTGACCTGCTCGATGAAGCCGTCCACGAGGGCAAGCACATCCTGCTGGCGGAGGCCGAGCTTGTTGCTCAGTTCGATGACGAGATCGCGTTTGGTGATGTTGGCCATGTCGAGAGTGGGATGGGAACCGCTAGAGCGTCGGGAGGGGCTTGCAAGTCTTACGTTGCCGGAAGCGCTGACTGCGGGGCATTTTCATCCGCCCAGCACCTCGGCCGAGGTGCGAAAATGCATTTTGGCAAAACGCGCCAGGCCGTCGGCGCCCTGGCTTGCGGCGATCTGGCGGGCACTGTCCTTGACGGCGGCCGAGACGCCCTTGGGCAGGGGGATGCCGAGGCTGGCGCCGGTGTCGCGCAGCCAGGTGACAAAACGTTCACGCGCGAGGATCGAGGCAGCGGCGACGGCGGGGTCGCTCTCCGCCTTGGTGCGCTGAACGAGTTCGATGCCGCGGCCTTTTTCCTGGAGGGCGCGTTGGAGCACGGCGGGATTGGCAAACTGGTCGGAGACGGCGCGCGGGCAGTCGGGCACACGCTCGAGCAGGACTTCGATCACCTTGGCGTGGCCCCAGGCGAGCAGGCGGTTCAGGTTGCCGAACTTCGTGTACAGGGCGTTGTAGCGCTCGGGATTGATCTGCACGACCTCCCAGCGCAGGCCGGGGATGGCCCGGACGGCCTCGGCGAGTTTCTCGATTTTGGCGTCGCTGCCGATCTGTTTGCTGTCCACCGCACCAATCTCCCGCAGCATTCGTGCCACATTGGCATCGGCATACACGCCGGCGATGACGAGCGGGCCAAAAAAATCGCCCTTGCCGCTTTCATCGACCCCCAGGTGCGGCTCGAAGTGCTCGGGGTGATGGACCTCCTCGTAGCCGAGTTCGGCGACGCCGAGCACGCGCGGTTCCAGTGTGTTGAGAACGAAGGCCTCGGTGTCCTTGCCCTGAACGACGACTTTCGGGCCCTTTTCATAGACGAGCACGTTGACCTTGCCGCGGCTGGCGGCGAACAGGCACCAGGGCTTGCTTTCGAAGGCCCAGCCTTCCTCCTCGAGGAGGATGCGCAGGCTGTTGGCCTGGGCGGGCGTCAGCGGCTTGGTGTAGGTGGTCAGCGCGGGCATGGCGCGGCTCAGGCGGCGGGACCGACCAGCTCCTCGCGGGTGAAGGCGGCGACCACCGGGCAGCTCTTGCCCTCGATGTTCTCCTTGCCGCCTTCCTGGCGGTCGACCAGAACAAGGGCGAAGGCGACCTTGCCGCCCTCTTCCTCGATGGCCTGAATGGCCTTGAGGGTGGATTCGCCGGTGGTGATGACGTCGTCGACGACGACCACGGGGCGGTTGGGATTGAAGCTGCCCTCGATGCGTTTGCCGCGGCCGTGGCCCTTGGGCTCCTTGCGGACGGTGAAGGGCTGCACGGGATCGGCGTCGCCGGCCAGGCTGGAGCTCATGGCGACGGCGAGCGAGATCGGGTCGGCCCCGAGGGTCAGGCCGCCGAGCGAGCCGATGCTCAGGCCGCGCGCGGCTTCCTCGCGGCGCAGCAGGTCGTGCAGAACGCGGCCGACCAGCACCGCGCCGCGGGCGTCGAGGGTGGTGACGCGGCAGTCCACGTAGAGGTCGCTCTGCTTGCCGGAGGCGAGGGTGAAGGTGCCGGTTTTGACGGATTTGGCGCGCAGCAGCGCGGCCAGTTCAGCGCGGTCGGATTCGAGGGACATGGGGGAATGACGAATGACGAATGACGAATGACGAATGACGAATGACGAATGACGAAGGAGGCGCTCAGCTTTTCAGGCTGTCGGCAGCGAGAGCGGCGTTGCCGATGATGCCGGATTCGTTGCTGAAGCGGGCGGGCAGGATCTGCAGGCGCTCCCAGACGACGGTGCTGAGCATGGACTGCACCTTGCGCTTGAGCGGGTCGAAGATGAGGTCGCCTGCCTGGGCGACGCCGCCGCCGATGACGAAGGCGTCGGGGTTGAGCAGCCAGGCGATGCTGGAGAGGGCGGTGCCGAGCCAGTCGGCCACCTCGTCCCAAATCTGGCGGGCGATGTCGTCGCCGGCCTGGGCGGCCTCGGCGATGCACTTGGGCGTGCAGTCGTCGGCGGTCTTGACGAGGCCGGCCTCGGCGTAGCGCTGGAGGGCGTGTTCGGCGATCTGCTGGTTGCCGGTGTATTTTTCCAGGGCACCGAGATTGCCGTAGTGGCCGGCGCGGCCGTCGAAGTGGATGCTCATCTGGCCGATCTCGCCGGCGGCGCAGTTGCTGCCGCGGTACATCTGGCCGTTGAGGATGAGGGCGCCGCCGATGCCGGTGCCCATGGTCAGGGCGACGACGTTGCGCAGCCCTTGCGCGGCGCCGTAGCGGAACTCGGCGTAGGCCATGGCGTTGGCATCGTTCTCGACGACCACCGGCAGGCCGGTCTTCTCGCCGAGCAGGGCCTTGAGGGGCACGTGCTTCCAGCCCGGCACGTTGGTGAGGATGTGGACGAAGCCATGCTCGAAGTCGACTAGGCCGGGCACGCCGACGCCGATGGCGGCGATGTCCGGGTAGGTCTCGCGCAGCTTGGCGACGCGGGCCGCCATCTCGCCGATGAGGGCGGCCGGGCCGTGGAAGTTGGCGGTCGGGATGGGGGTGTCCGTGCAGAGCAGTTCGCCGTCGCGGCAGACGCCGAGCTTGACCGAGGTGCCGCCGAAATCGATGCCGACGGAAGTGATGGGAGCGGTGGACATGGGGGCAGGCCGCAGGGCAGGAGTGGGGAAGGGGGCGGGCGCTTCAGTTGTCCGCCCGGGCGGCGGCGAGATTGCCCACCAAACGCAGGCCTTGCAAGGTCAAATCCGCGTCGACGACGACGCTTTCGCCGAGGCCGGCGGTGATCCAGCCGGCATCGCCGCCGGTGGCGACCAGTTGCAGGGGGCCGGCCGGCAGTTCCCGGCGCAGGGCCTCAAGGATGCCGCGGATCATGCCCCGGTAGCCGATGGCGGCGCCGGCCAGGATGGCCTCCTCGGTCGAGCGACCGATGGCGTGCTCCGGCTCGCGCAGCTCGACCTTGGGAAGCAGGGCGGTGCGCTCATGCAGGTAATCGGTCATCAGGCGCAGGCCGGGCGCGATGACGCCGCCGACGTAATGCCGGTCGGCCGAGAGGATGTCGAAGGTCACCGCCGTGCCGAAGTCGATGACGATGCCGGGCGCCCCATACAAATGAGCCAGGGCGACCGTGTTGGCCAGGCGGTCGGCGCCGATCCGCTCCGGCTGGGGGTAGCGGATGCCGATGCCGAGGGGGGTGTCGTGGCGCAGCTCGGTGAGGACCGGGCAGACCGCGCGGAAGGCCGGCACGGCGGCCGGAACCACGCTGCAGAGCACGGTGTGGCGGAATGACCAGCCCTTCAGTGCCGCTCTCAGGGCCGCGGCGTCGAGGCCGGCGGTGGGGCAATCGCGGCGGTCGAGCAGGGCCTCCGGCGAGGCGAGAGCCAGCTTGATGCGGCCGTTGCCGACGTCGGCAAGCAGGAATTCGGCGGTCATGGCCCCCCTATGCATGGGGCTGGTGCCGGCGGCAAAAGGTTTTCAACGGCATGAAAAACCGTTTGCGAAAGCCGAGATCGCATCCACTATGCGCACCCCTCTCCCGGTTCGCCCCTCATGGGAACTGAGTTGACGAGGGGGAAAGGACATCCGTCATGAGCAACATCATCGCCAAAATCGAATCTGAACAGCTGAAATCTGAAATCGCCGCCTTCACGGTCGGTGACTCGGTCAAGGTTCACACCCGCGTCGTCGAAGGCGACAAGGAGCGCATTCAGATCTTCGCCGGCATCGTCATCGCCCGCAAGGGCACCGGCATCAACGAGGCCTTCACGGTCCGCAAAATCTCCTATGGCGAGGGCGTTGAGCGCGTCTTCCCCCTGCACAGCCCGAAGGTCGCCAAGATCGAGGTCACCAAGCAGGGCAAGGTTCGCCGCGCCCGTCTGCACTACCTGCGCGGTCGCATCGGCAAGCAGGCGATGACCGTCAAGGAAGTCGGCCAGAACGAGGCCTGATGCCTTTGCTGCGCCGCCCGCGGGCGGCGCTTTTTCCCGCTCGCCCGTCTCCCGGGCTGCTATGCCATGGCCGCGCTCGGCAGACTCAACGTGCTGACGGTGGTCCGCGGCTCCCCGCACGGCGCCTACCTCGACGGCGGTGAGCACGGCGAGATCCTGCTGCCCATGGGGCAGGTGCCGCCCGGGACCGCCCCGGATACGACCCTCGAGGTCTTTGTCCACCGCGATTCCGAAGATCGTCTCGTCGCCACCACCCAGCGACCGCTGGCCATGGCCGGCGATTTCGCCGCCCTGCGGGTCGTCGACGTGCATCCCCGCGCCGGCGCCTTCCTCGACTGGGGCCTGCCCAAGCACCTGCTGCTGCCCTATGGCGAACAGGAGGGCCGCGTCCGCGTCGGCGATACCGTGGTCGTCCACGTCCTGCTCGATCCGAAGAGCGATCGCCTCATGGCCAGCGCCCGGCTGGGCCGCCATGCCAGCCGCCAGCCCGCCCCCTGGCGCGCCGGCAGCCCGGTCCAATTGCTCGTCGCCAACCGCACCCCGCTCGGTTGGAATGCCGTGGTCGAAAACAGCCACCTCGGCCTGATTTTCCGTCGCCCCGGCGATCCGCCGCTGACAGCCGGCCAGGCCCTGCGCGGTTACGTCACCGCCGTGCGTCCGGGCGGCAAGATCGACCTCAGTCTGGATGCCGCCGGCTACCAGCGGGT
The DNA here is from genome assembly GCA_044345215.1 of Prosthecobacter sp. GTDB lineage: Bacteria > Verrucomicrobiota > Verrucomicrobiia > Verrucomicrobiales > Verrucomicrobiaceae > Prosthecobacter. The sequence continues at coordinate 5,107 of JBIJBO010000094.1, forward strand.
GGAGCCCCTGGCCGATCAGATCCTCGCGGCGTTGAAGGCGGCGGGCGGCCGGCTGGATCTCGATGACGACAGTCCGCCGGAAAAAATCCGCGAGGTTTTTGGCGCCAGCAAGAAGGCCTTCAAGCAGGCGCTCGGCGCCCTCTTCCGGCAGAAGCGGCTGCGCTTCACCCATCCCGGCATCGAGGCGGTCGACATCACCCGGCCGGCGGCCGGCGATTGGCGGCCCGGCGAGGCCCCGCGCTGAGGGGGTCAGCGTCGCTGGCGCAGGCCGAACCAGGCGGTCAGGATACCGATCAGGGCATGGATGCCGAGGGCGAGGAAGGCCTGGCCCGGCGTGGCGAACCAGGTGCGGACGAGTTGGGTGATCGGCACGAAGACGACCGTGTTTGCGAGGGTTTCGATGCTGCCCGACCAGCCGTAGTAGGCGGTGATGAAGGGGTGGATGAGGTTGCCGAGGGCGCGCGGGAAGCCGAGCAGGGCGCCGCCAAGGATGAGGTTGTAGAAGAACAGCATCCACGAGCGGCTGTGCGCCCGCTCGGCGTTGGCGCTGCAGGCGGAGATGCCCAGGCAGAGGCAGGCGAAGGCGACCCCGGTGAGGGCCAGCAAAGGCAGGCGCGGCAGGGCATCGCCGGGCAGGCCGCCGGTGAGCAGGTCGGGCAGCAGGCCGAGGGCGAAGGCCTGTGCCAGCACGAGCGGCAGGACGAAGCCCAGCTTCGACAGCAGGTAGGCTCCCGGGCGCAGGCCGCCGGCGCGCTCGCGTTCGTAGAGGGGGCGTTCGATGCCGATTTCACGGGCTCCGGCGCGCACGCCCATCATGAGCGCGAGCAGGACCTGCAGCCAAAGCGCCATCATGCAGGTGTAGGCGGCGGGCCAGAGCACTTCCGGCGGCGGGGTCTGGCCGGCGAGGCGGGCGAGGAAGCCGCGGTTGGGCAGGACGAGCAGGATGGTGGCAAGCGGGGCGAGCAAGAGCACGCTCAGGTGGCGCAGCCACTGCGCGCGGGTCCGCCCCAGGAGGGTCCAGCGGCGCTGGATCAGGTGGCCTGCCTGGGCGAGGGCGGAGGGCAGGGGGGGCGGCGGTTTGCGGCCTTCGGGAACAGGGCGGATGTCGACGTAGCCGGTCTTTTTCGAGGGCGGCGCGGCGGCAGCTTCGATCTCCTGACTCGTGGCCGCCGGTTCGCCGAGGCCACCGAGCTGGAAGGCGTCGTAGTAGGAGTCGCGGTGGCGCGACCAGGAATCGCCCCAGCGCTCGGCCGGGCGCTTGGCCAGGCGCGGGTAGAGCTCGTCCATCGCCGCGATGCTGAAGTAGTGGGTGACTGCGCGCGAGGGGCCGTGGAAGCAGACGTGGCCCTCGTGCAGGATGACGACGGTGTCGTAGGCGGCGAGGTTGCCGACCGTTTGGGTGGCGTGGATGACGACGCGCGCCGGGTGATCGCTGGCGACGCACTTCAGCAGGGCCGCCAGCTCGCGCTCGGAACGCGCGTCCATGCCATCGGTGAACTCGTCGCAGAGCACCAGGGCCGGGTCGCTGACCAGGGCCAGGGCGAGCTTGAGGCGGCGTCGCTGCGGCAGGCCGAGGCTGGCGACGCGGTCGCCAGCGAGGGTTTCCAGGCCGACGGCGACGAGCAGGTGCGAGGCCTTGGCGATGCGCTCGTCCCGGCTCAGGCCGGCGACGCGCAGGACAAGGGCGCTCATCAGGCTTTCGCGCACGGTCAGGGCCTCGTCGAGAACGTCGTCGGCGGCCGGCACGTAGCCGATCTGGTTGGGGTGCGGCGGGCGCTTGCCGCAGTCCTCACCGTGAAACAGGAGGGTGCCCTGGGCGGCTTTTTCGAAGCCGGCGAGCAGGCGGATGAGCGAGGTTTTGCCGCTGCCGGTGGCGCCGATCACCGTCATCAGGTGGCCGGCCGGCACGCCAAAGCTCACCTCATGCAGAACGGTCAGGGCGTCGCGCTTGTGCGGGACACGCCGGGAGACGCCGATCAATTCGAGCATGGGAAGTCACTGAAAACCAAAAAGGGCCGGGCACAAGCCCAAGATGAGGGCCTCACGCCTCCTCGTCCTCGGCGGGGGCCGGGTGGTGGGGGCCGGCCTTCTTGAGCACCGGCGAGATGTTGCGGTGCACCCAGACGCTCTGGACCATGCCCATGAGGAAGAGGGTGACGATCATGAAGGTGCCCCCGTAGCTGATGAAGGGCATGGGCAGGCCGATGACCGGCAGCATGCACAGGTTCATGCCGGCGTTCTGGAAGGTGTGGGCGAAGAACATCGTGACGATGCCGGCGACGATGAGACGGCCGAGCTGGTCGCGCGAGTAGAAGGCCATGAAGACGCCTTGGATGAGCAGCAGGGCGATGCCGGTGAGCAGCAGGACCGCGCCGCGGAAGCCGAATTCCTCGCAGATGACGCCGAAGATGTAGTCGCTGAAGGATTCGGCCTCGGGGAAGAACAGGCGGTGGATCGAGCGCTGGTCGGGCACCTTTTCGGAGAGAGGGCCCTTGCCCTCGAAGCCTGCGGAGGCGACCGCCGTCTGCACGAAGTTCGGCACCCAGCCGTGGCCGCGGGTGTCGACCTTGTCGCTCTGGTTGGTGAGCAGGTACCAGGTCGTGTCGATGCGCGCCTGCTGGTAGTCTTTGAGCACGAAGAAATAGACGAGCGGGATGACACAGAGAGCGCCGAGCAGGAAGGTGATGAGGTAGCGGAAGGGGATGCTGCCAACGAGCAGCATTGACAGGAAGACGGGACCCCAGACCAGGCCGGAGCCGAGGTCCTCCTTGATGACCATGGCCGCCGGCACCCCGGCGAGGATGCCGCCGACGAGGATGCGCAGCCAGGGCCGGCGGAACACCGGCCAGATGCGTGGCAGGTCGCCGAAGACCACGGCGAGCATGAGGATGCCGGCCATGATGGCAAACTGCGAGGGCTGGACGGACTGGCCGGCGATGATGACCCAGTTTTTGTTGCCGTTGATCTCGATGCCGTAGAGGTGGAGGTAGACGAGGCCGGCGATGCCGGCGACGTACATGGGCCAGCAGGCCCAGCGGACCCATTTGTAGTCGAGCAGGCTGGCGACAAACAGGAAGGGCACGCCGAGGCCGATCCAGGTCAGCTGCTGCTTCCACTTGAGCGCGAAGTCCGAGGCCTCGCGGAAGGCGGAGGCATTGTAGATCGCGTAGACGCCGAAGCTGAGCAGCCCCGCCATGGTCAGCATGAGCAGCCAGTTGATGCCGAGGAATTTCTTGAACAGCGGGGTCATGGCGGTTCCGGAAGGGTCAGCCGAGCGCTGGCACGGCGTCCAGCAGGCGGCGGGTGTACTCGTGCTGCGGCCGCTCGCAGATCTGGTCGGCGGGGCCGGCCTCGACGACCCTGCCGCCGTTCATGACGACGATGCGGTCGCTCATGTGGCGCACCACGGCCAGATCATGGGCGATGAACAGGTAGGTGAGCTTGAACTCGTCCTGCAGGTCCTTGAGAAGGTTGAGGATGGCGGCCTGGACGCTCACGTCGAGCGCGCTGACCGGTTCGTCGCAGATCAGAAAGCGCGGCTTCACCGCCAGCGCGCGAGCGATGCCGATGCGCTGGCGCTGGCCGCCGCTGAACTCGTGGGGATAGCGCACCAGCGAGTCCTCGGGCAGGCCGACCCGGCTGAGCAGGGCGGCGGCGACATCCCGGCGCTGGGCGCGGTTCAGGTCCTTGAAGTGCAGCTGCAGGGGTTCGGCCAGCACGGCCTCGATCGTCATGCGCGGGTTCAGCGAGCCGATCGGGTCCTGGAACACCATCTGCATCTGCCGGCGCAGGGGGCGGAACTCGGCCTCGCTCAGGCCGAGAATCTCGCGGCCTTCGAACCAGGCCTGGCCCCCGGTCGGCCGCACCAGCTTGAGCAGGGCGCGCGAGACGGTCGACTTGCCGCTGCCACTCTCGCCGACGACCCCGAGCGTGCGGCCCTCCTCCACCTCAAAGCTGACGCCGTCGACCGCCTTCACCACCGCGGCCGGCCGCAGCCAGCCCGTGCGGACCGGGAAGTGGACCTGGAGGTTGTCGACGCGCAGGAGGGCCATGAAAGGAGAATCTACCACAGCCGCGGCGGCTGCCAACGCAAACTCGCCGGCACCGGGCGGCGGTTGCAAGGCCCGCGCGGACTTGCCATGGTCGACCGATGTCGACTCCCGAGCCTCCCGCCCACACCCCGCTGCAACTCGCCGGGCACTGGCTGGTCTACGCCCTCTTCCGAAGCTTCGAGGGCCTGTTGCGCCTGCTGCCCATGGTGGCGGTCTGGTCCATCGGGCGGCTGATCGGCCACCTTGGCTACGTGCTGCTCGGCCGCTACCGCCGTCTGGCGCTGCACAATCTGGAGATTGCCTTCGGAAGCGAACACGACGCGGCCTGGCGGCGGCGCACGGCGCGCGCCCATTTTGCCTCGCTCACCGCCAACCTGCTCTGCGGCCTGCGCTTCGCCGTGCTGCCGACGGCGGAAATCCTGCGCCGCGTGCGCATCGAGGGCATGGAGCCCGCCCATGCCGCCGCCGCGGCCGGCCGGCCGGTGGTGTATGTCATCAGTCACAGCAGCTGCTGGGAGTTGCTGACCCAGGTGCCAAGCCTCTTTGCCCACAACGCCGCGCCGGCCACGATGTACCAGCCGCTGAGCAATCCCTTTCTCGATGCCCTGCTCAAGCGCCGCCGGCTCAAGCTCGGGTACCGCCTCTTTGACCGCCAGGAGGGCTTCAACGGCCCCATCAAGCACCTGCGCGAGACCGGCGCCCTGGGCGTGATGACCGATCAGCACTCGGGGGATCAGGGTCTGTGGTGCCCGTTTTTCGGTCGCCTGGCCTCGACGACGCCGATTGCCGCCCTCATGGCCCAGCGGGCCCGCGGGCTGATGATGCCGCTCACGGTTTACGACGATGGCCCGGCGCGCTGGCGCGTCGTCGGCCGCCCGCCCATCGACACCACCACCGCCGGACTTTCCATCGAGGGCCTGACCTGCCGGATGAACGAGATTGTCGAGGCCGTGATTCGCGAGCAGCCGCACAACTGGTTCTGGGTGCACAACCGCTGGAAGACGCCGCGCCCGCGCTTCCTGTTGCGCCGCTACAAGCGCGGCATCGCCCTGCCGGAGGGCTGCGATCCCGCCCGGTTGCAGCGCTTTGAGCTGTTGGTCCGCTCGCCGAACTGGCTGGGCGACGCCTGCATGGCCCTGCCCGCCGTGCGCGCACTGAAGGCCGGCCGGCCGGACCTGCGCCTGACGGTCTTCGGCCCGGAAAAGCTGCGTGAACTCTGGGAGGCGCAACCGGGGGTCGATGCCTACATCGGCAAGGCCGGCAAGGAAGGCTTGTTCGCGGTCGCGCGCCGCCTGCGGCAGGCCGGTCCCCGCTGGGATGCCGGCATCCTGCTGACGAATTCGACGCGCAGCACCCTGGAATTCTGGCTGGCCGGCCTGCCGCGGCTGGTGGGGTACCGCGGCTCGCTGCGCTCGCGCCTGCTGCATCAGGTCATCAAGGAACCCAAGGTGGCCGGCCCGCCGTGGCATCACGCGCGCCGCTACCTCTACGTCGCCCACAGCTGCGGTGCCGACATCGCCGGCTTCGAGCAGGGCCCGCCGGCGGCGCCCCTGCCGCCCGGCCCGCTGCGCATCGGTCTCTGCGCCGGGGCCGAGTACGGTCCCGCCAAACGCTGGCCGCTGGAGCGCTTTGCCGAGGTCCTGCGCACGGTCGGCGGCGAGCGGCCGGATCTCGAGTGGGTTTTCTTCGGCGCGCCCGGCGAGGCGGCCATGGGTGAGGAGCTCTCGCGCCTGGCCGGCCCGGTCCGTCACCGCAACCTTGTCGGCAAGACCCGGCTGTCCGAGCTGATCAACGAGCTGCGCGGCTGTCGCCTCCTGCTCACCAACGACACCGGCACCATGCACCTGGCCGCTGCGCTCGGCGTGCCAACGGTCAGCCTGTTCGGCAGCACCGAACCCGTGCTCACGGGGCCGGTGGGCGATCGCCACCGCGTGCTGCGCCACCACGTGCCCTGCAGCCCCTGCTTCAAGCGGGAGTGCCCCTTCGGACACTACGACTGCCTGACCGGTTTGAGCCCGGCGCGTGTGGCGGCGGCCCTGCGCGAGGCGCTGGATGAGCCGGTCTAGCGGCCTTCCCGCATTGACTCCGCCCGGCTTCTGGCCAAGTCTCCTCCTCCGCATGATGAAAGGCCTCCAGCGACTGCTGCAGGGCGTCGGCCGCCTGGCCGCGCGCCTGCGAACGTGGCCATACCTGGGGCGCACCGCCTTTGCCGTTGGCCTGCTGGCCATGATGTTCCTGGCCAGCCAGCGCCACCACCTGGAAAATCCCGCCGAGGTCGCCGGCTACGACGTGCGCGACGGGCGCCTGATCGCCGAGGCGGGCGTGCCTGCGGCCGGCCCGCTGCTGCGCACGGTTTCCCTGCTGCTGCCCTACCTCGACACGTGGATGCTGGTCGGGGGTGGCATCCTGCTCTTCACCCTGCTGCGCCAGTGGGGCAACCCAGTCAAGCTGGTCTTCCCCAGCTGGGTCGCCGGCCTCTCGGTCGCCGCCTGGGCGATCTGCGCCGACATTGCCCAGCACCTCGGGCCCATGCAGATGACCGAGTTGGGTGAGCCGCCCGTGCTCGCCGCCTACTGGGTGAAGTTGGTCATGATCGGGCTCGCGGCCCTCTGTCTGCCGACCCTGGTGAATTACTACGTTCGCCAGGGGGCGCTGGAGCGCTACACCCTGCGCACCTTCTTCGCGCCGCTGGTCTTCTGCTTCATCGCCTTCACCTCGCTCTGGATGATCATGGACCTGCTCGACAACCTGAAGGAGTTTCAGGACGTCGGCAGCTCGGCGCGCCAGGTGCTGCTGTTCTACGTCGGCATCATCCCCTTCATCTACGTGTCGGTCATGCCCGCGGCCCTGCTGCTGGCCATCCTCTACACCCTGACCCGCATGTCGCGCGCGAACGAGATCGTCGCCATGCTTGGTTCCGGCCGCAGCGTCGGCCAGATCCTCCGGCCGATCTTCGCGGTCGCCGTGGGCGCTGCCCTGCTCAGCACCGCCGCGAACTACCACTGGGCGCCGCGTGCCGAGGGCAACCGCAAAGCCGTGCTGCGCGCCATGGGCGAGCGCCAGAAGGACTCGATCCGAGCCTACGCCCTGCTCCACCGCGACCCGGTCACCCGCCGCGTCTGGTATGTCGGCAGCTTCCCCTTTTCCCTGCGCGAGGGGCGCCTGCGCTCGGTCCAGGTGCGCGAGTTCGATGCCGATTCACGCCTCCTGCGCGTCCTCCACGCCGACTCCGCCACCTGGCGCCCGGACGGTCGCTGGCGCTTCTTTGACGGTCGCGAGGTGCGCTACCGCGAGGGCCGGCCCGCCCTGGTCCAGCCTTTCCCCGGCGCGGCCTCCGCCAATGATCCCGCCGGCGGGGTCTTCGAGACCCGCGACTTCACCGAGACGCCCTGGAGCATGGTCAGCTACGCCCTCAAAGCCGAGTCGATGGGGGTGCCGGAGATGGTCTCCTACCTGAAGACCCACGCCAACGATCCGGCCGAGAAACTCGCCGACTTCCGCGCCCACCTTCACCATCGCTTCGCCATGCCCTGGCAGAGCCTGGCGCTCGCCCTTGTGGCGGCCCCCCTCGGCATCGCCTGGTCGCGCCGCGGCGCCGTCGGCGGCATTGCCGGCTCGATCTTCCTGTTCTTTGGCGTGCTCTTCCTCAACAATCTGTGCCTGAACCTCGCCAAGGGCGGCCACCTGCCCGCCGCCACCGCCGCCTGGATTCCGCACGCGGTCTTCGGCAGTCTCGGGCTCTTCCTGCTGCACCTGCGCTCGCAAAACCGCGATCTGCCGCGCCTCAGCCTCGATTTCCTCTTCAAGCGCAAGCCGGCGCTGGTTCGCCCGCGCCGTCGCGCCGCCGCCTGATCTCCTTCCATGATCCAGAACTGGTCCATCCGCTCCCGCGCCCATCAGTGCGCCCTCACCGAACGCCCCTTCGTGGAGGGCGAGGTCTTCCACACGGCCATCTACTTTGACCCGGAAACCAGCGGCTACCTGCGCCGGGACGTCGCCCTCGACGCCTGGCAGCAGGAAACGAGCGAGCGCAAGCCCATCGCCTACTGGCGCACGACCTACAGCCCGAATGTCGTCGAGGAAAAACCCGAGGTCACCAGCAAGGAGAGCGCCATGAACCTGCTCCAGCGCTTCATCGAGGAGGATCATCCGGCCACCGAAAACGCCCGCTACATCCTCGCCCTCATGCTGGAGCGGAAACGCATCCTGACGCCGACCGCCGCCAAGGAAACCGAAAACGGCCGCATGCTCTTCTACGAAAACAAGAAGACCGGCGAGGTTTTCCTGATCCGCGACCCCGACCTCCACCTCGACGAACTCGCCCAAGTGCAGGACGAGGTGGCCATGTTGCTCGGCTTTGGCGGGCCCGCCGCCGAGGCCGCCAAGGCCGCCGGCATGAAATTCACGCCCGAAGGCAAGTTGGTTCCCGCCGGCACCCCCGAGACGGATCAGCCGGATCAGCCGGATCAGTCGGATCAGTCGGATCAGTCGGATCAGTCGGATCAGTCGG
>JBIJBO010000235.1:0-4152 GCA_044345215.1 Prosthecobacter sp.
TTACTCCATGGTCGCCATCAAGGGCGGTGAAGTCCTGCTCGGCAGCCCCGACAAGGAAGCCGGCCGCATCGACGACGAAGGCCCGCAGGTGAAGGCCCAGATCAAGCCCTTCTGGATGGGCAAGCACGAAATCACCTGGGACGAGTACGAACCCTTCCAACTCACCGCCGAAGGCCGCAACAAGGATGGCAGCCGCAAGGTCTGGTCGCCCAACGACAAGCCCGAGGACCTCATCTCCCAGCCCACCCCGCCCTACCAGCCGATGGATTTCGGCATGGGCCGCAACGGCTTCCCCGCCATCTGCATGACCCAGCATGCCGCCAACAAATACTGCCAGTGGCTCAGCGCCCAGACCGGTCACTTCTACCGTCTGCCCACGGAAGCCGAGTGGGAGTATGCCGCCCGCGCCGGCACCACCACCGCCTACTTCTTCGGCGATGATCCCGCCCAGCTCGGCGAGTATGCCTGGTTCTTTGAGAACGCCGCCAACTTCCAGTACAGCCCTGTCGGCAAGAAGAAGCCCAACCCCTGGGGACTCTACGACATCTACGGCAACGTCTGCGAATGGACGCTCGACCAGTACCTGCCCGATGGCTACCAGCAGCTCGCCGCACTCGGCAGCGGCAGCAAGTGGGTGCCCTCGAAGACCCCCTACCCGCACGTCGCCCGAGGCGGTCACTACGACGATGATCCGGAAATGCTGCGCAGCGCCGCCCGCCGCGCCTCGGAACCCGGCTGGAAGCAGCAGGACCCGCAGCTGCCAAAGAGCATCTGGTACCTGACCGACGCCACCTGGCTTGGCTTCCGCATCGTGCGCCCGCTGGAAATTCCGACGGCCGAAGAGATGTTCGCCGCATGGAACAACGGCGTCGCCCGCGAGTAAACGCCCCTCAGCACCCGGCCCGGCACCAGGTGCCTGGCCGGGTTTTTGCCCTCCCACTGGCCACCCGACCCGGTCTTGCAAGCGCCGGCTTTGCAGGCAGGTTGGCCACATGACCGACAGGATCTTCCCGAACGCCTGCTCCGGCCTCGTCGCCGCCCTGCTGCTCTGCCCCGCGCCGCTGCCCGCCCTGGCGCCGACCGCGCCCCGCACCGTCGAGGCCGGATTGGAAACCGCCGTGAAGTGGCGCTGGCAGGTCGCTCCCTCCGATCCCGCTGTCTGGGGCTGGCGCCTCGACGACGATCCCAGCGCCACCGGCAGCACCGCGCCCGGAGGCAAAAGCCTCGCCCGCCCCGCGGCAAACCCCAGCCAGCACACCGTCGGCAAGGGCGACTCCCTCTACGCCATCAGCCGGCGCTATGGCCTGAGCGTCGAGCAACTCCAGCTGGCCAACGACCTCAAGACGGAAATCATCCACCCCGGCCAGGTCCTGCGCATCCCGACCATGGCCGAGCTGCGCGCCCTGCAGCCACCGCCACCGCCACTCAAGCCCGGTCAAAACACACCCGCTCCCGCCCCGAAGAAAGCCCCCGAACGGCAACTGCCTCAGGTCGCCCGCGCCAGCGCCCGCATCGTCCTGCTGCAGGCCTATCTCGACCGACAGGGCTTTTCCACCGGGCCAATCGATGGTCAGGAAGGCATGATGTTCGATGCCGCCCTGGCCGCCTACGAGGCCGAGCACCCCGGCGAACTCACCTTCGACGCCGGGCGCAAACCCGCCGTGCTCGAAGCCATGGGCGAGGCCTTCACCGACTATGCCCTCAAATTCGATGACCTGCGCTGGATCAACCCGCCGGCAGCGGCCGAGAAGAACCGCGACAAGGCAACCACGACGCCGCCCGAACCCACTTGGGAAAGCCTCATCGCCGAGCCCTTCCTCGCCTACCGCAGCGCCTGGGAATTTGTTGCCGAACGCTTCCACTGTTCGGAATCCTTCCTGCGCCGCATCAACCCCGGCGTGAAAACCCCCGAGCGCCCCGGCAGCGTCTTTCTGGTGCCCAACGTCGCGCCCTTTGAGATCGAAACCGCCCTTGCCGACCCCATCCGTCCGCGACCAGATCCGGCGGCCCCGGTGACCGCCAGTATCATTGGTGGCACCCGCCTGGAAATCCGCCTGCACGAACGCCTCATCGCCCGCCTGCCCGTCTCCGCTGCCCGCCCCGGCCTGCGCGGGCGCGGCACGTGGAAGGTGCTCGGAACCGTCCCGCGGCCGCGTCTCATCAGCACCGGCGAACCCTCCGACGCCAAAAAAGGCGCTCCTCCGCCGCCCGCACCCGAACTCGTTCTGCCCCCCGGCCCCAACAACCCCGTCGGCCTGCTCTGGTTAAATCTCGCCAAAAAAGGCAGCGACTCCGTCTTGCCCTACGGGCTGCACGGCACCAGCATCCCCGGCTACCTCACCCGCCAGGAAAGCGTCGGCGGCTTCCGCATGACCAACTGGGACATCGTCCGCACCGCACGCCTGCTGCCGGAAGGCACCGAGCTGAAGTGGCAGTAACTCTGCACCGCCAACGCGCTCCTGCTACGATTCCTCCGCCAGCACGCAGCGGAAACCCACGCTGTCGCTGCGATAGCCCTCAGGATCGTGGGTGCGATGGGAACTCAGCAAAGTCTGCGCGCGGCTGCTCTTCCACGACCCGCCGCGCAGCACGCGCCAGTCGGTGCTGGTGCGATAGCGGTCCTCGCACCACTCCCAGAGACTGCCGCTCAGATCGAACAAGCCAAGGGCGTTCGGCGCCGAGGCCCGCGCGGCCAGGCGCCCACCGCTCCACGCATCCCGGTAATCGGTGAGGCAGGTCTCGGGGAAGTCACGCCGCGATTCACGCCCACAAAGATTGCCCGCCCCCGACGGCGGCGGCCAGATCTCGCCCCAGGGATAACGCCCTGTGATGCGACCCGACTTGGCTTCGGGCAGTTCAGCCGCCTTCTCCAGATCGCCCAGACCGACCGCACAACTCCATTCATGGTCGGTCGGCAACCGGTAGCGCTGCCCGGGGCCAATGACACCCGCCTGTCGCTCCCGCCGTGTCAGCCAGTCGCAAAAGTCCCGTGCCTCGATCCAACTCACCCGCGCCGCCGGTCGCCCCGAACTCGGCGCCGACTGCCCGAGCGACCGCCTGAACTGCGCCAAATGCCAGTCCTGTGTCTCCACACAGGCCATGCGCACCGGCCGACCACCCGCCACCGGCACCGGCACCAACTCCATGCCCAGACTGTTCCTCCACGCCCCCACCCGTGGTGCCGGCTTCGACGTGCAGGCCGTGGCAGTCACCAAAGCCAGTGCGAGAAAAGCCCGGTGTAGGATGGCCGGCAGTCGAAACACGCGATGAAAGAAGCGTGTCACTGCATGGTGGTCAAGAGAGCTGCGTTCATGGAACCTGGAAAGACTTGCACGGTTCGATGATTCGCGAGAAACTGAAGCCCGAATGCCACGTAGCCCGCTGACGGGCCGGGAAATTCGGATTGCAAAATCAGCGTTTTCATCGGACCGCACTGCATCCCCCCAGTGCAACCAGCCACGGAACACGCGACGCGCCTGACCTTCCGCAACGAGGTGTGGCGATCGATGCCTTCGGGAGTCCTCGAAACGCTGTCGGGCACCTTTGGCATGCTGATTGCCGTGCGGGTGTTCCACATGGACGACCTGGCGAAGTCGATCTTCCTCAGTTCGACCAGTGGCGGCCTGATGACGAGTCTGTTCGTGGTACCGCTGCTGCTGCGCGCCCGAGCGACCCTGGCGGCGACCGCGGCGCGGGTGCAGTTTGTCGGCGGGGCCTTCCTGGCACTGGCGGCGCTCTTCCCGGCGTCGCCCTGGCTGTTCATCCTCGGCAGCAGCTTCGGGCTGTTCTGCTTCTCCATGCAGATCCCCCTGCTGACCCAGATTTACCGGCTCAACTACCCGGAGGCGGCGCGCGGCCGGCTGTTTGCCCTGGCCGGGGTGCTGCGAGCGGCGACCGCAGTGGGCTTTGGCTTCCTGGGCGGCTGGCTGATCGGTCGCGATCTCGACCACTACCGCGGCCTGCTCTGGGGATTCGCCGCCTGTGCCTTTGTCTCCGGCTGGCTGACGCAGCGCCTGCCCTCGGTGAAGTGGAGTGCCCGCGCTGATGCGCCGCCAGGTCTTTGGGCGGCCCTGCACTGGGTGAAGATCGACCGCGATTTCCGCACGCTGCTCATCTCCTGGATGATGATGGGGGTGGGCAACCTGATCGCCG
>JBIJBO010000113.1:0-11896 GCA_044345215.1 Prosthecobacter sp.
CCGGTGGTGCCCGGGGGGGCGCGACGCCACAACGAGGCCTACGAGCTTGCCGATCGCGCAGTGGCCCTCTCGCCGCTGAACTTTCGCATGTATTACCTGCGCGCGCAACTGGCCCTCCAGCTGCGCCTTTCCCCTGATGACGCCCTGATGGATTTCGGTCGCGCACGCGCGCTCGAGCCCGGCTATGCCGCGACCTGCCTGCAGGAGGGCATGTACTGGCTCGGTTTCCGGCCCCTGTTTGCCGTCATTCCCTGGCGCGAGTGCCTGCGTCGGGATCCGGAGTACGCGGTGGGGCCACATGGGAACTACCAGATGATGCTCAACCAGATGGGCCGGCATCCGGAACTCCTGGATCCGCTCTGGCAGTTGGCCGATCGTCTCGAACTGCAGGTGCTTTTCCTCAACGCATCGCCGGGCGGCGAGCTCTGGCAGGAGCGACTCGAGGAGGTTCTGGCGCAGAATCCGCGGCTGGAGCTGGCGGACAAGGCACTGTTGAAAACCCTGTTTGATGCGTGGGGAGCGCGTGGCGATCGCGCCCGGCTGGTGGCGCTGCTCACCGAGCATCCCGAATGGCTGCCCTACGGCTGGCGTCATTTGGCGGAGGAGCGCGCGCGGGCCGGTCGTTTCCGCGAGGCCTTTGAGCTGGCCAGCACCCAGGTGCCCCCGCCGCCGCGTGCCACCAGCCTGCTGGCCTCCGACGTGCCCCGGCTGGAGCGCGTCGTGCTGATGAATCCGAACGATCCGCGGCCGGCGGTCGAGCTGTACCATGCCCTGTGCGCGGCCGGTGACGACAAGCAGGCGCTGCGCGTGCTGGAGAAGGTGGCGCGGCTGCCGAACGCGCCACCCTTTCTGCCGCTCGAACTGGCGCAGGCGCACGCCCGACTCGGCGACTACGAGCGTGCCTGGCAGGTTGTGACCGAGTACCTGGCCAAGGCTTCCTGAGTGGCGGGGGCGACGCATTTGGCCTTGCGTTCGCCGAGGGCTGTTCGGAAGATGTGGCATCATGCCTGTCACTCTGCCCGCCCTCAACCGCCGCCGCTGGCTCCAAGGCAGTCTCGCCGCCCTGCTTGCCCCGCATGCCCGTGCGCAGGCGGAGGATGCCGAGACCTGGATCCTCTTCTCGGACACCCACATCCACGCCGACACCACCCTTCAAGCCCGCGGCGTCAACATGGCGGAAAACCTGACTCGCTGTGTCAACCAAGCCCTGAAGAGCCGGCAGAAGCCCTACGGCGTGCTGGTCAATGGCGACGTCGCCTACCTGGACGGCAAGGCCGGGGATTACGAGGCATTTGCCGCTGGCGTCGCGCCGCTTCGCGAGGCCGGCGTCGCCGTGCACTGCGCGCTCGGCAATCATGACGATCGCGACCCCTTTCTTGCCGCCTTCACGAGCCCGGAGGAGCCTCGGCCGGTGGTCGGCAAGCACGTTTCGGTGATCCGCAGCGCGCGCGTCAACTGGGTGTTGCTCGACTCTCTCGACCAGGTCAACAGCACACCCGGTGTGCTCGGCGAAGCCCAACTCGGCTGGCTGGATCGCACGCTCGCCAAGCTGCCCGAACGTCCGACCTTCGTTCTGGCCCACCACAATCCGCAGGAGACCTTGGCCGAGGGGCAGAAAGCGACCGGTCTCACCGACAGCGGGGCTCTGCTCAAAGTGCTAGGCAGGCACGCCAAGGTGCGTGCGTTTTTGTATGGTCACACCCACAACTGGTCACACCGCATCGCCGCCGACGGCCTGCACCTGATCAACCTGCCGCCGACGGCCTATGTCTTCAACCCCGCGCGGCCAAACGGCTGGGTTGCCGCGCGCGCCCTGGCCGACCACATGGAGTTTGAGCTGCGGGCGCTCAATCCGGCGCACGACCAGCATGCGCAGAAGATCGTCGTGCCGTTCAGCGCCTGAGGTTCCGCCCCTCCCGATCAGCCGCGCGGGTGGAAGCGCTGGTGCACCTGCTTGAGACGTTTCTGGTCGACGTGGGTGTAGATCTGCGTCGTCGCGATGTCGGCATGGCCGAGCATCTCCTGAATGACGCGCAGGTCGGCGCCGTTGTTGAGCAGGTGGGTGGCGAAAGAGTGGCGCAGCAGGTGCGGATGCACGCGTGTGCCGAGGCCGGCGTGGGTGGCGCGTTCGCGGACGATCTGCCAGACGCGGGCGCGTGTGAGCGGCTGGCCGTGCTGGGCGAGGAAGACATGGCTCTGTGTGCGTGGCTTCACGAGCTGGGGCCGGCCGTGCTCAAGCCAGGCGGCGAGCGCCTCGCGCGCGGCGCCGCCGACCGGGGCCAGCCGGGTTTTGCCGCCCTTGCCGGTGATGCGGATCCAGCCCTCTTCGAGGCTGAGGTTTTCCAAACGGGCACCGAGCAATTCGGAGAGGCGCAGACCACTGGAGTAAAACAGCTCCAGCAGGGCACGATCCCGGCGGTCGAGGGGACTGTTGCCGGTGACGGACTCGACCAGGCTGCGCGCGTCCTCCTCGTTGAGGGTGCCGGGCAGATGCTTTTCGAGTCGTGGCGGCAGGATCGGTTCAGCCGGATCGGCCGGCAGGTGGCCGCGCGCCGCCAGCCAGCGGAAGAAGATCTTCACGGCGACCAGTTCCACGCGCGCGCTGGATGCTGCCAGGCCGTCCTGCTTGCGTCGTGCAAGCCAGGCGGCGAGGTGGCCGGTGTTGACGTCCGCAAGTTCCGCGACGTCCTGGGAGGACCGCAGCCAGGAGACGAGGGATTCCAGCACGCGGCGCACGAGCAACTGGTAGTTCACGGACAGACCGCGCTCCGCCGCAAGGTGGAGAATGAAACGCTCAATCAACTCTTCAGGCACACCACAGCATCGTCCAGAAAATCCCGGGTGCAAACGCGGTGAGATGCGCTACTCGGGCACGGCGACAAGCTGAAAGCCGTCGAGGATGACAAAGCCGTCGGTACCCGTGTTGCTGACGGTCAGGGTGGCCTCAGCGCCGGCCTCGAGCACGACCCTGCCCAGGGTGCGGAACAACAAGCCAGAGGGCAGGGGCAGGCTTTGGTCGGCCAGAAATTCGCTGCGACGGCCGCCGTTGGTGACAGTCACGGGCACAGTTTTGGCGCGGGTTTCGTGCGCGGAGTAGGCCATGCGCAGTTCGTAGCGGCCGGTCTTCGGCACCTGGAATCGAAATTGTGCGCTGGATCGGCCGTCCCCGCGCCGGTCGTCATGAAGGTAGCCGCTGCCAAGGTGGGGTTTGAAGTTGGAGGATCGGCTCCAGTCCCCCTGCAGTTCCGCCTGGCGATCATCAAGCACGAGGCCGGGCAGGCTCGCTGGGTCGATGCTGACCGGTTCGGGGGGCAGTTCGGGAAGGACGGGCAGGTCGAGCACCTGATTCCCTGCCAGCAGACGGCTGCGCAGGTCGGGATAAGGCAGGTTTTGCACGGGGATATCAAGGCGTGCGCACAGGGCGGCGGCGATGCCTGCACTTTGGCCGAGCGCCATCCAGGTCGGTTCAACTCGGATGGAGGAGAGGGCGACGTGGGTGCAGGAGAGGGCCACCGGCACCAGCAGGTTGGTGCAGTCCGCCGGCTTGGGGGTCAGGGACCGGTAGGGGATGTGGTGGGGATAGCCATGCCGGCGGCCTGGCATGCGCACCGGAAAGATCGTGCCCTCGTTGATGACACTCTCCGCCGTGCCAATGCGCCGGCAGTCATGGGAGTCGATGGGAAAGGAGGCCACGACGACCGGGTCGGGTTTTTCGGGCGTTTCAACAATGTCGCGCTGGGTCATGACGTGGGCGCCGCGCATGCGCCGGCCTTCGCGCACGTAGAGTTGCGGTGACCAGTGCCCATGCTCGGCGAACTCGTCGCGGCAAAGGCCCAGGCTGGCGAGTTCCTGGCGCAGCTTTTCCGGAACGGCGGAGTCGGTGGTGAGAAAGTGATAAAACTCCAGGGTGTACTGGCGATGCGCCTCCCAAATCGCCGCGCGGCCTGCCGCATCCGCCTCGCTCCAGCCATTGCAGGCTCCGACCAAGCCCATGGAGAACTGTTTGCCGATGCCGTTGTTGGCGTCGAACTTGCCACCGGGAAGCGGGTACAGATCCCAGAGCAGATGCGGCCGTTTTTCCTGGGCGAAGTAGCGGCGCACGACTTCAAAACGCGCCGGATCATAGTGATCAGGCACGGGGAAGGGCACACGGTTGGCGGGGTCGCGCGTCAGGCAGAGCCGAAAGCTGTACACCATGACGTTGCCGTCGCCTTCGGCCTCGTCGCCGGCCCCGGTCGCCGTCACCAAGGGCAGGGGGGCTCCCGCGTCGTCGAGCCCCCGGATGCTCAGTTTCTGCTTTGGATACTGACGGCCGGCGTAGGATTCGCCATGGGCTTTCCGACCCTCGCGACCGATGGTCCAGTCCACGCCGGCCGCCGCCATGAGGTCACCCTCATAGGTGGCATCGACATAAACGCGGGCGCTGAAGCCACCGGCGGCTGTTTCCAGACGCGTGATGCGTGTGCCGTCCTTGACCACAAGGGTGAGGGCATGTCGGGGCAGAACACGGACGCCGGCCTCGGCAAGCAGTTCACGGGTCACCCGGGCGGCAACATGAGGCTCATAGGTCCATGGATTGTGATCCTTGACGTCCACCCGGTAGGGCAGTTCGACACCACGGCGCTGGTAGTCGGCTTCGACGCGGCGATGCCACTCTTCGAAGAGGCCGAGCATGGTGCTGCGCACCGTCTGGTTGGAATCGCTGAAGCACAGCCCACCGGTGTTGACACCCCCGATGTGGCCGGTCGGCTCAAGCAGGAGCACCGAGGCCCCTTCTCGCGCCGCCGCGACGGCTGCGCAGAACCCGCCGGGGGTGGCGCCGTAGACAAGCACGTCGGCTTCCTCGGCGGCTTGGATCGGCAGGGCGAGCAGGAACAGGGCAACGCGGGTCATGCGGGAATCAGGCGGTTTGTTGGGGTGCTTGGACATTTTTTCAAGCCGGAGGAATAATCCCGCGTTTTCTGTCTCTGACAGGAACATCCTGTGAACAGGATATTTCAAATCATCCCAACCCGATTCATCCATGAAAAGCCTTCTACTCCTCGCCCTCGCGGCCGGTTCGCTGACTCTGGCCAGCTGTGCCGCCTGCAAAACCGCCTGCAAGAGCTGCTGCGATAAGTCCAAGGCCGAATGCTGCACCAAGCCAAAGGCCGCCTGTTCATCCTGTGACAGCAAGAAGCATTGATGTGACCGCGCGCCCGCTTTTGCAGGCGCGCGCCGATCTGCCGCCGTGGACTTCGAACAGCTGGTCAACGAGCATTACCAGCCGCTGTACCGTTTCGCCTACAGCCTCGCCCACAACGAGGCGGATGCGGCCGATCTGACCCAGCAGACCTTCCTGCGCTGGGCTACGCGCGGCTTTCAGCTGCGCAAGCGCGGCAAGGCCAAGACCTGGTTGTTCACCACGCTTTACCGCGAATTCCTCTCCAGCCGTCGGCGCCACCAGCGCTTCCCGCACCTCGAACTGGGCGACGCCGAAAGCAAGCTGCCATCTGTGGATCCGCGCGCGGTGGACTCCCTTGACGGCACCGCGGTGCTCGAGGCCCTCGGCCGGCTCGACGAGGGTTTCCGCGCTCCGCTGACCCTGTTTTACCTTCAGCAGCACAGCTACCAGGAGATTGCCGGTATCCTCGACCTGCCCATTGGAACGGTGATGTCACGCCTTTCGCGCGGCAAGGCGCAGCTTCGCCAACAGCTTGTCAGCTGCCCCGAGGCGGCGGCCAACCCCAACGTGATTCCCTTTGTCCCCCAGCAACGTCATGGATGACGCCGAACTGCAACTGCGCCTGAGCGCCTCCCGCCCCAACGGCCAGGATGCCGACGATCCGTGGATTCGCGAGGCCCTCGAGGCCCTGCCGCGCCACCCCGGGCTGGCTGAGTGGCATGGCCGGCAGACCGAATTCGACCGCGCGGTGTGTCGTCAACTCGAGCAGGCCCCGATTCCTCCCGGCCTGCGCGCCGAGGTCCTGGCCGCGGAAAAACTCTGCCAAGCCGGCCGCGCCCGCCGCGTCTGGCTGCCCTGGGTGGCTGCCGCCGCCCTGCTCGCCGCCGCCGGCGTGGTGCTCTGGCTGCCGCCGGCCACCGCCCGCACCTCGCTGGCGCAGGCCGAGGTCGAACTCGTCGAAATGTTCGACCGCATGCGCACAGAGGGCCTGTCGCTCGATCATGTCACCGACCAACTCGCCGAGGTCAACATCTGGCTTGCCGATGCCGGCGCGCCGCTGCCCTACCTCATGCAGGCGGGCCTGCGCGAGGCGCGGCCGACCGGCTGCCGTGTGCTGGAATGGCGCGGCCGCAAGGTGACGATGATCTGCTTCCGCAAGGGCGATGCCGCGGCGCATCTTTTCGTCCTGAAGCGCGAGGCCCTGGTGCCTGAAGCGGCGCTGCCGAGTCGCGAACCCGGGCCGGTGCAGCAGGTGAACGGTCACCCGGTCGCCGCCTGGGGCTGCCGCAAGTGTCAGTACGTCCTCGTCGGCGCCCAGAAGGGCATGTGCCTGGAAGACTTCTTCTGAAGCCGGTCTCAGGCGAGTTGGCGCACCGCCGCGGCGATGGCGCGGCCGAGCACCGCGTGCGCTTCAGCATCGAGGTGAATGCCGTCGAGAGGGCTGGGTTCGACGAACGCCTGGCTGTTCAGGTAGGCGCAGCCGAGCGTGCGCGCCAGCGCCTCGTAGGAGCGGGGCAGGGCGCGGCTGCGGGTGCTCCCCTCTGGCAGGCGGGCGGCGAGATCGGGCAGGTGATTGAGGTCGCCGATGGGCGGCGGACAGACCAGCAGCAGCTTCGGCGGCCGGTGGCCCGGACCGGCATCGCTGGCTAGGATGAGGCGCGCCAGCAAGCCGGCACCGGCGGCGATCTCGTTGGGCGGCAGGTGCAGCCAGGCCTTGAGATCGTTGGTGCCCAGCATCAGTACCACGACGTCGACGGGCTTGTGGCTCTCCAGACAGGCTGGCAGGTAGGCGCGGCCGTTGCGCGCCACGTTGAAGGGATCGTCGTGCACGGTCATCCGGCCGTTTTGGCCCTCCTCAATGACCCGCCAGTCGCTGCCCAGTTCACGCGCGGCAACGCCGGTCCAGCGCACCTCCGGCGGATGCCGTTCCGGATGGGGTGCCGTGATGCTGGCCGGATGAAAGCCCCAGGTGTTGGAATCGCCGAAGCAAAGCAGGGTGGGCATGGGATGGTAGATGGAAGAACCGAGAACCGAGAACCGAGAACCGAGAACCGAGAACCGTCTCAGATGTCGAACGACAGCGTCTCCGGCTTCTTTTCGAGGGCGAGCACGCCCTCGAGTGTGGTGGCGGTGAGCCAGGCATCGACCTCGTCGCGCAGGCGGGCGAAGGCGTGCCCGAGGCCGCAGGCGCCGGCGACGCCGCAGGCGCAGCTCTGGCCGGGTTTCTCGGCGGCAGCCGAGCAGGCGACGGGTTCGAAGGGGCCGTCGATGAGCTGGACGACCTCGCGCAGGCTGATCTGGGCGGCCGGCTTTTGCAGCTGGTAGCCGCCGCCGACGCCGCGTTTGCTGCGCAGCAGGCCGCCGTTGCGCAGGGCGAGCAGGATCTGCTCGAGGAATTTCAGCGGGATGCGCTCGCTGGTGGCCAGGTCATGAATCGAGAAGTTCGTGCCGGCCGGCGCGCGCGCCATCGCCAGCAGGGCGCGCAGGGCGTATTCGGCCTTCTTGGAGAGCTTCATGCGATGCGTTAGGCCGGGAAGCCCGGGCCTTCAAGATGCAAAACGGGCCGCTCCGGCAATTCGCGCTATGAAGCCGGCACATCCATCGTAGCATGGACGCGCCGATGGACTGGGAATCGCCGAAACTGCTCCTGCTTGTCCTGCCCGCCCTGCTTCTGCTGCTGTGGATCGAGGGCGCTTCCGCGCATCCCATGGGCATGCTGCGCCGGCGCCTCCTGCTGTTCGTGCGCGCTCTCGGTGTGCTGCTCGCCCTTGCCGCCCTGGCCGGACCGGCGCGGGTGGCAGAGAGTCGCCGCGCCTCGCTCGGCATCCTGGTCGATGTCAGCCAGAGCCTCGGAGCCGAGGGTGCTGCGCGTGCGCTTGCCGAGGCCGAGCGGGTGCGAGCTCAGGCGGGGGGCGACAGCTTCGTCGTGCGCTTTGCCGCCAGGCCCGAGTTGCTGCGTGACGACCGGCCCGAGACGCCCGAGGCGGCGGCCGACTGGCGGGCACGCCACGGCGGCGACAGTCACTATGCCTCGGCGGTGGAGTTTGCCCGCAGCCTGTTTCCTCCGGGGGCCAGTCGCACGCTGCTGCTCATTGGCGACGGTCATGAGACGCGCGGTAGCCTGCTGGACGCCGCCCGGGAGGCGGCGTTGGCCGGAGTGCGTCTGCATGTCCTGCCGGTCGCCGGGCCGCTCCAGCCCGACGCGCGCGTGCTCGATCTGACACCCTCGCGTCCGCGCCTGCAGGAGGGGGCCACCCTGCAGCTGGTGGCGCGCCTCGAGAGCACCCTCGCCGCGCGCGGACGACTGCGTCTGTATGAAGATGGCGTCGAGGTCGACAGCCGTTTGATCGACCTGCAGCCCGGGGCGGCGCGCACGGAAACCTTCACGCGCACCCCTGCCGGTGGCAGCATTCACCGCTACCGCGCCGTGCTCGAGGAGGTGCCGGGCGATGCCATCCCGGCAAACAACGCTGCGCTTGCCCTCGTCGATGTGCGTGGACGGCTGCGCCTGCTGGCGCTCGAGGGGGATCCCGCCGAGGGCGGTTACTTGTTGCGGGCCATGGCCAAGGAGGGGATCGAGATCGAATTGCGTGCGCCCGGCCAGTTTCCCGTCGGCCTCGAGCAGCTGGCCGGCTACGACGGCGTGCTGTTGTCCGACGTGCCGGCCCACCGACTCGGCGAGCCACTCATGAACGCGCTGCGCGACTACGTCGACAAGCTTGGCGGCGGCCTGATCATGCTCGGCGGGCCGGAGAGTTTTGGTCTCGGTGGTTATCACCAGACCCCGGTCGGCGACCTGCTGCCGGTGCGGCTGAAGGCGCCCGACGAGGAGGAAAAGCAGAGCGCGGCGATCGCCCTGGTCATCGACCGCTCCGGTTCGATGGCGGGTGAACGCCTGGAGATGGCCAAGAGCGCGGCCATCGCCACCGCCGAGGTGCTCGGCCGCAACGATCTGCTCAGCGTGCATGCCTTCGACAGCGAGGCGCACTTGGTGGTGCCGATGACCCGGCTGGCTTCGCCCGCGGCCGTTGCCGGCCAGATCTCGGCGCTCGCCTCCGGCGGCGGCACCAACCTCGAGCCCGCCTTCCGCCAGGCGCGCGAGGCCTTGCTGCGCGCCCGTGCGCGCGTCCGCCATATGATCATCCTGACCGATGGTCAGACGGCGGGAGGCGGTTACGAAACCCTCGCTGCCCAGTGCCGCGGCGAGGGCATCACGATTTCCACCGTCGCCATCGGCGAGGGCTCGCACGTGGCCCTGCTGCAGGCGGTGGCTGCCGGCGGTGGCGGTCAGGCTTATTCCACCCTCGATCCCGCCGCCATCACCCGCATTTTTACCCAGGACACCCTGCTGCACGCGGGGCGCATGCTGCGCGAGGAACCCTTTGAGGCGCAGGTCGCCGAAAAGCATCCGATGCTGGCCGGGCTTGAGGCCTGGGGGGCACCGCCATTGCTCGGTCACGTCAAGACCCTGCGCAAGACCACCGCCCAGGCCCCCTTGGTCACCGACCTCGGCGACCCCCTGCTGGCGCACTGGCGCTACGGACTCGGCAAGGTGACCGCCTTCACCAGCGATGCCAAGAGCCGCTGGGCCTCGCTGTGGATCGCCCGCTGGCCAGACTTCAGCCGCTTCTGGGCCCAGGTCCTGCGCGAAACCGCCCGCCCGCCCCAGGGACGCCAGCTCGATCTGGCCCTGCACCTCGACGGCGATGTTGCGCGCCTGCGCGTCGACCGCCTGATCGATGCCGGCACCCGCGCCAACGATGCCCGCGTCGACGCCGAGGTTTTTTTTGTGGCCGCCGAGGCCCTGGGGGCACCGCTGCAGAGTCGCCAGAAGCTGCGTCTCGAACAAACCGGACCCGGTCTCTACGAGGGCAGCTTCCGGCCTGACCAGCCGGGTATCTACCTGGTGCGCGCCCAGAGCGGAGCCGACCTGGTGTCGGCCGGCTTGGTCCACAATCCCGGCTCGGAGGCCGGCCTGGGCAACGTCAACGAGGCCATGCTCGGAGAGGCCACCCGCCTGACCGGCGGTCGCCTGCTGGCACCGGGCGAAGCGGCCCCGCTGGATGCCGCGCCCACGCTCGAACACCGCGAACTCTGGCCCGACCTGTTGCTGGCCCTGCTGCTGCTGTTCCTGATCGACACGGCGGTGCGCCGCTGGGAGCACGTTGCCGGCTTCCTGCAGGCGCTGCGTCCGCAGCCGCGCTGAAGGCAGGCAAGCCGCGGTTGCAAAGCGATGACCCCGCGCTAGGATAGAGTCTGCGATAGCGTCTCAATAGCGATCATGCCCCTCACCCTCGCCCAACTTGCCGTCGGCCAGCAGGCCGTGATTCAATCCCTGCCCACGGGGCGTGTCGGCCTGACCCGTCTGCGCGAGCTGGGGCTGACGCCGGGTGCCCTGGTGCGACTGGTCCGGCGGGCGCCGCTGGGCGAGCCCATCGAGATCACCGTGCGCGGCTCGCACCTGGCGATGCGCAACCACGAAGCTGCCGATATCGCCGTCTCGCTGACATGAGTGACGCCACCCCGCCGCTGCTGGCCGTGGTCGGCAACCCGAACTCGGGCAAGACGACGCTGTTCAACCTGTTGACCGGCCTGCGTCAGAAGGTGGCCAACTACCCCGGTGTCACCGTCGAAAAAAAGATCGGCGAGTGCCGCACCCAGCACGGCAAAAAACTGCGCGTCATCGACTTGCCCGGCGCTTACAGCCTGAACGCGCGCAGCCCCGATGAGGCGGTCCTGCGCGATGTCCTGCTCGGCCGCCGCGGCGACACCCCGCGGCCGGACCGCATTCTCTTTGTCGCGGATGCCTCCAATCTGGAGCGCAACCTCTACCTGCTCAGCCAGGTGCTCGAACTCGGCCTGCCCACCGTGCTGGTGCTGAACATGATGGACGTCGCCGACCACAAGCAGTGGCGGATCGACCTACCACGCTTGTCCGAGGAACTGGGCGTGCCGGTGGTGCCCATGGAGGCGGTGAGCGGGCGCGGTTTCCTGGAACTGCGCCTGGCCATCAGTCGCGAGGACCTGCCGAAGCCGCGCTGGCATTCGGCGCCGCTGCCGGTCGACCTGCGTGCCGCTCTGGAGCGGAGTCGCGACCAACTCGCCGCCGACGGCGCCATCCACGACCGCGCCACACTGTTGGAGCCGATCTATTTGATGGCCGACCACAACCCGTTGCACGACGGCTTTGAGGACGGTCATCTGGCGCAGATCCGCACCGCGCGCGAGGCTCTTGAATGCGCTCACCCCGGCTGGGAGGACCAGTTGGTCGCCGACCGCTACGCCACCATCGAACAGCTCACCGCCGCCGTGCTGGTGCGACCGGAGCAGGAGGTGCGCACCTTCACCCACCGGCTCGACCGCTTCCTGCTGCACCCCATTTTTGGCGGTGCCGTCCTGCTCGGCATCCTGGCCTTCCTCTTTTACCTTATCTTCCGCGTCGCCGAGGGGCCGATGGGCTGGATTGAGCAGGCCTTTGCCGCCCTCGGCAACGCCATCACCGCGGCCATGCCGCCCGGCGACCTGCGCGACCTGCTTGTCGACGGCGCCGTCAACGGCGTCGCCGGCGTTGTCGTCTTCCTGCCGCAGATCCTCATTCTGTTCTTTTTTATCGGGATCATGGAGGACACCGGCTACATGGCGCGGCTGGCCTTCATCATGGACCGGTTGATGAGTGTTGTCGGCCTCAATGGCAAGGCGTTCCTGCCCTTTCTCAGCAGCTATGCCTGCGCG
>JBIJBO010000095.1:0-13539 GCA_044345215.1 Prosthecobacter sp.
AGCTTGACTTCACAGACCTGGCGCGCGGCGTTGTCGAACAGCATGGTCGGTCCGGCAATGCGCCGCCAGTAGGTGTACAGGGTGCGGCGATAGAGGGCCTCACCATGGTCCTGCATGTAGCTCTTTTTGCCAAAGGTGGCCTCCTCCCAGATGCCCTCGGGCTGGTAGGGTTTGACCGCCGGCCCGCCCTGGGTTGGGCTCAACAAACCGGCGGCGGCTAGGGCAACGTCGCGCAGCATCCAGGACGGCAGGCGGTGGCGCGGGCCGCGCGCCAGCAGGCGGTTCTCCGGATCGCGCTCGGCCAGTTCGGGCGTGACCTTGGAGCTCTGTCGATAGGTGCGACTGGTGACAATGAGCCGCAGCAGGTGCTTCACGTCCCAGCCGCTGTCCATGAACTCGACCGCCAGCCAGTCGAGCAACTCCGGGTGACTGGGTTTTTCGCCCTGCAGACCGAAGTCCTCGACGCTCTTGACCAGGCCGGTGCCGAACAAGGCCTGCCAAAAGCGGTTCACGGTCACACGCGCCGTCAGCGGGTTGCGGCGATCGACCAGCCAGCGCGCGAGATTGAGTCGGTTGGCACGCGCGCCGGCCGCCGCGGCATCCCCAGCCAAGATCGCCGGCATGGCTCCGGTCACCTTGACCGGCGTCGGCTTGTCGTAGGCGCCCTTGTCGAGGATGAAGGTGTCGCGCAGGTCCTTGACCTGGTCCATGATCATCACCCGGGTGACATTGGCCTGCGCGGCGTCGCGGGCGCGCACGGCGGCCAGGTGCTTCTTCAGCACGGCGACATAGGCCGGATCGGCGCCGTCGGTCTCGAAGTAGCCGATCGCCTCGAGAATGGCATCGACGCCGCGCTGGGCCGGTGTGCGCGCGGCGAGGGTGGCCGAAAGATTGCCCGGCAGTTTGCCGGCGGCCGACTCGGTCAGAGGCGCGCCTTCGGGTCGCGGGAATTTGCGCTTCTCAAAGGCCTCGACCTCGGCGACGACCTGTGTCAGCCGCGTCCGCGCCTGCTCGACCCGGGCCGTTTCCGCCGGCGTGGAAAAATCCAGGGCGGGTGCCGCCTGGCCGCCGCGACCGGCCCCGGTTTCCGACATCTGGTTGAAGATGTCGTAGAGCGCGAAGTAATCGCGCTGGGCGAGCGGGTCGTATTTGTGGTCGTGGCAGCGGCAACAATTGAAGGTGGCGGCCAGCCAGATCGTCGCGGTGGTCTCGACCCGATCAAAGACGTTCTCCACCCGCGTCTCCTCGGCGATGCGACCGCCCTCGCCATTGTGCATGTGGTTGCGGTGAAAGCCCGAGGCGAGCTGCTGCGAGCGGGTGGCATACGGCAGGAGGTCGCCGGCGAGTTGCTCGACCGTGAACTGGTCGTAGGGCTGGTTGGCATTGATGGCGTCGACCACCCAGTCGCGCCAGGGCCACATCGTGCGCTCGGGATCGCCCTGGTAGCCATTGGTGTCGGCGTAGCGCGCCGCATCGAGCCAGTCCCAGGCCCAGCGCTCGCCGAAAGCCGGGCTGGCAAACAGCCGGTCGAACACGGTGTCCAGATCCGTGGTGGCACCGGGCTGCAGGCCGTGAGCGACCGGCGGCAGGCCGGTGAGATCGAGCGACAAACGGCGCACCAGCCCATCGGTTGGCGCCTCGGGCGAAAAGGCCAGGCCCTCGCGCTCCAGACGCGCGGCGACGAAGGCATCGATCGGATGGCGACCGCGGACGCCCTGCCCTTTTGGCAGGGCCGGGCGCACCGGCGCTTCATAAGCCCAGTGGCGCCCCCAGACCGCGCCTTCGGCGACCCAGCGCTTGAGCAAATCCTTCTGCGGTTCGGTGAGCTGGCGCAGGGCCTTCGGAGGCGGCATGACCTCGTCGCGATCCTGACTGAGGATGCGGGCAATGACCTCGCTCGCCTCCGGCTTGCCGGGCACCAGGGCCACCGCGCCGCTTTCGCCCTCGCCGTAGGCCGCGGCCTGGACATCGAGTCGCAGGCCGCCCTTGCGTCCCGCCTCGTCGGGACCGTGGCAGGCGAAGCAGGTGTCGGAAAGGATCGGCAGGATGTCGCGCGCGAACGACACCGGCTCGGCCGCGCCGGCAGCGGCGGGCAGAAGCAGGATGACAAAGGAGCGAACGAAATGGCGCATGCTTGAAATACGTGGCAGCGGACTGGAATATCCGGTCGCCGGGATGGGTGATCAACTCACAGATCGAGCACCTGGTCCATGCGGCGGGCGAGATCGGCCAGGTAGGCCCAGTCGCCGCCGCGGACCTCGGCGGCGGCCCAGCCGGTGAAGCCGATCTTCGCCAGTTCCGCGCGCACGGCCGGCCAGGCGATGCTGCCCTCGCCGAGCGGCACGTCGAAGCCCTTGCGCAGGCCCTCGTTCATGGCCTTGGCGAGGTCGTATTCCTTGACGTCGAGTTTCTTCGCCCGCGTGCCGACCACTTCCACCCAGTGCTCGGCCACGCCCCAGCGCATCTGGTTGCCGATGTCGAGGTGGACCTGCACCCAGGGGCTGCCGACCTCGTCGATGAAGCGGGCCATGTCGAAGGCGCTGATCAGGAAGGTGGCCCAGACGTTTTCGACGAGGATTTTGACGCCGTGCTTTTCCGCGAGCGGTGCCGCCGCCTGCAGGCGCTCGCGGGCAGCCCGCCACTGCGCCGTCAAAGGCGCCTTGAGGTCGTAGTTGAGCACCACCAGCATCGAATCTCCGCCAAGACGGCGCGTCAGTTCCAGGCCCGGCTCCAGGGTGTCGACCCGCGCGCCGACCGTGCCGTCGATCACGAGTCCGGTGGCCTTGCTGGCGGCGATCCACTCCGGCTCACGGTCGGCTGGCACATGGCTGAGGCTCGGTTCCACGCCCTCGAAGCCACACTCGCGCAGTTTCTGGAAGCAATCGAGCAACGAAAGCTTTTTCGCTTCCGTGACCATTCCCCACTTCAGCGACTTGCGGATCTTGCCGGTGAACTGGCCGCCGCGGGCGGGGGCGGTCGGCAGCAGGGCCGAACCGAGGGCGAGGGCGGAGGTTTGCAGGAGGGAGCGACGGGAAGGCATCCCGCTACAACGGCGGCCACGCCCCTGCCCTTCCTGGCGTTTCAACGCGAGGTGACTTCGCGTGCGACGACCTCAGAGCGGCGGTGCATCGGCGGCATTCAAGCCGGCGACCAGTCGCTGGATGCCATCGCGGGCAAACTCGCTGGGTGGGTAGAGCCGACGCGCCTTCAGGAACCAGGCGAGGGCCGAGCCGGTTTGCTTGCGCTGCTCGTGCTGCTTGGCCTTCTCGATGGCGCTGACATACTCGCTGGCCTTGACGCTCAGCTCGGAACGCAGGCGCGTGATCTCGGCATCCTCGGGGAACTGCCGATACTCCTTCTCCACCTGTTCCCAGGCACCATAGGGGTTGCTGGCCGCGAGTTGGGCGGCACCGTGAACGACCATGTTGACGCGGTTCATGTCGATGAGCACCTTCTTGATCTGCTCCTGCCGGGCGGGATCGTTGATGGCGGCGGCGAGGAAGCGACCCTGATCGTTGAAGATCTGGCGGAAGTTGCGCTGGCTAAGCAGGCGGTCGAGGTCGAGCAGGGCCTGGGCCTGGATGTCGCTGTTCTGGCCGACCATGTTGGACAGCTCGCGCAGCTTCGGATTCGTTGGCCAAATCTCGGCCGCGCCCTTGAGCTCGCTCGCGTAGGTGTTCTGGTCACCCTTGAGGATGGCGGCCTTGGCGGCGGTGAGACGCATGTCGCAGAGGGCGCGCGCGGTCTCGATGGCGGCCTGTGGCTTGGAGAAGTCGAAGTCCTTGGAAGCGGCACGCAGCTTGGTGACGAGTTCCTCGGCGAGGCCAAAATCCTTCATCTCGAGGGCATTGATCAACCGGTTGCCGTCGCGCACGTAGTCGAGCACCTTGAGCTTGGTGACCATCGGCAGACGGCGGATCCGCGGCAGGTACTCGCCAATCGCGTAGGCCTCCATGAGACGGCGGCTGGCGCTGTCGAAATCCTGGCGCAGCACGAGCTGCTCGAAGGCGACCACGGCCTCGTCGACACCGCGAATGGCCTCGGCGGCAAAGCCGTCGATCAGGCTCACCGTGGGCGGCACGCCCATGCCGGCGGAAAACATCTTCTTCAGGTCCGAATTGTCGTCGAGCTGCAGGACGCTGTCGCCATCGCGGAACATGTGCGGGTAGAGGCGGCAGGCGATGATGGCATGCTCAAAGCGGCGCTGCATGAAGAGCTGGACCATGAGCGCCTGAAACTGGGTCTTGCTGGTGACTTCCGAGAGTCCAATGGCCGTCTCGTTGAGCTTCATGCGCGCCTCGATTTCGGCGATGTTCTTGATGTATCCGGAGACGCGACCGACCGTCATTGTGTTGGTCTGCTGCTGTTGGACGGCTTGCTGGCGGCCGGTGCCGTTGGCGCCGCCCTTGGTCGAACCACCGCTCGTGTTCGGAGCCAGCGGCGCGTTGTTGAGCCCCTGCTCGGCGTTCCACTCGAGGTCCTTGCGCCGCTTGAGCATGGCGTCATTGGCGGAGCGCAGGTTGGTGACTTTCTTCTGGGCGAGCCAGACGTCCCAGACACCGTTGGCGATGGTGTTGCAGATGCCGCCGTCGATCGGGAAGGCGCCTGCCTCGGGCAGTAGGGCGAAGGCGCGCGAGAGGTCAACTCCGCCCGGACGGGTGGGCGCGAGCAACTGAATGATCTCGGCGATGACTTCGCGGTAGGCCTGGTCATCGGCACTGTCGGCCTCCGGCGTGGCGAGGTAGATCTCAAACTTCGCGCGGGCGAGACGGTTGTTGGTAAGATTCCACATCTTGCCGTCCCAGCTCACCGTCTCACTGCCGGGATCGACATGCGGAACGAGGCCGCCGAACATCGAGCCCTGCTGCCTTCCCTGGTTGCCGGACGAGCCGCCACCGCCACCGGCACTGGCCTGGGCGGCGGGGGCGGAACTGGCCACCGGAGCGGGCGCGGTCGGCGCCGGCAGCACCTGGGCGCAGAGGCCGACGGGAAGCAGGCAGGCGGCGGCGAGGAATGGAGATTTCATGGCGATCAGGCTTTGGTGAGTTGCAGGACTTCGAGGATGCCGGTCTCCAGCACGCGGACCTTGAAATGGTAACGCTGGCCGCGCTGGATGTTGACCTCCAGGCTGGGGGGCACCCAGACCGGGGCGTGGCTGCCGGCCTCGCCAACCTGAACGCTGAACAAGCGACCGTCGCTCGCCTTCCAGTTGTCAAGGCGATCGTCAACCGCGCCCTCAAGCCGGTAGACGTTGCCGCTGAGAGCGGTCGAGCTTTCCAGATACTCGTCCATGCTGAGCGGCGTCAGACCGGCAAGGGTGTCGCTCCCGCGGTTGACGAGAGTGTAGCCCCCGGCGAGAACGCCGGCGAGCAGGGCAAGGAGGACAATGAGGTGCGCGGGTTTGAGTCCGGATTGGGCGCGTCGAGCCATGATCGCCAGCTTAACGGCGCCAGCCGCGGGCGGCAAGGGCGGGAATCAGGCCAGGATCGGCCGAACGATCTCGCCGTGGACGTCGGTGAGCCGGAAATCGCGCCCCTGATACCGAAAGGTCAGGCGCTCGTGATCGAGCCCCATCAGGTGCAGGACCGTGGCGTTGAGGTCATGCACGTGGACACCGCCCTCAACAACGCCGAAGCCCAGCTCGTCGGTCTTGCCATGGGTGATGCCCGGCTTGACGCCGCCGCCCGCCATCCAGATCGTGAAAGCGTCCTTGTGGTGATCGCGCCCCGGGGAGGTCTTCGCTCCCGAGCCATCGATGCCCTGACGCAGCGGCGTGCGTCCGAACTCGCTGCCCCAGATCACGAGTGTGTCCTCAAGCAGGCCGCGCTGCTTGAGGTCGCGCACGAGCGCGGCCATGGGCCGGTCGACGTCGCGGGTCTTGGCACGCAGGCGGTTGTCGAGGTTGCCATGGTGATCCCAGTCGGAGTCGTACAGCTGGACCATGCGCACGCCGCGCTCGACGAGGCGACGAGCGAGCAGGCAGTTGTTGGCGAAGGAGGCTTGCCCCGGCTCGGCCCCATACATGGCAAGGGTCGCCTTCGACTCACCGGCAATGTCCATCAGTTCCGGCACACTGGCCTGCATGCGGTAGGCCATCTCGTATTGACTGATGCGGGTGGCGATCTCGGGATCACCGACGAGGCCGAGCCGCTCCTCATTGAGGGCGCGAACGGCGTCGAGCACCTGCCTGCGGTCCTGGCGACTGTGCCCCTGCGGATTATTGAGGAAGAGCACCGGCTCGCCGCTGCCGCGGAACTGCACGCCCTGATAGCGGCTGGGCAGGAAGCCGGTACCCCAGAGCGAGGTGCCGGCGCCGCCGGGCGGTCCCGACAGCAGCACCACGTAGGCGGGCAGATCCTGGTTGTCGGCACCCAGACCGTAGGTGGTCCAAGCCCCCAGGCTCGGGCGGCCGCCCTGGCCGAAACCCGTGTGCAGGAACATCTGCGCCGGTGCGTGATTGATCTCGTTCGTGTGCATCCCCTTGAGGACGCAGAGGTCGTCGGCCACGCCCGCCAAGTTCGGCAGCAGCTCGGAGAAGACCGCGCCGCTGCGGCCGTACGGCTGAAACCGGTAGGGGGAACCCGCCAGCGTCATGTCGCCACCGATGAAAGCAAAGCGGCGGCCCTTGAGCAGGTCGTCGGGGCATTTTTGGCCGTCGTGCTTCCGCAGCACGGGCTTGTCATCGAAAAGATCCAGGTGCGACGGCGCGCCGATCATGTGCAGGTAGATCACGCGCTTCGCCTTCGGCGCAAAATGCGGTCCGGCAGTCGCCGCACCGGCCGGCAGATCACGCGCCAGCAGCGAGCCGAGCGCCGCCGAGCCGAGGCCCACTCCGGCCCCTGCCAGGAAATGGCGGCGCGAGACAGCAAGGAACTGCGGTGACATGCGCCGGTAACGCCGGCGACGGGGATGAACTTGCAAGGCGAACCGGCCAAAAAATGCCCTTGAAAGCCATGCACTGGCTTGCCGCCCGGCGCGCCTTTCCCTAGTCTGCACGCATGCACCGCCTGCTCCTGCCCTTCCTCCTCGCCACAGCCGCCGGCGCCGGGGAATCACGCATCCCGCGCGACGCAGTCTTTGATCGCGACATTGAGGCGATGTTCCCGCAACTCGTCGTGACGCGCCGCCACCTGCACGCCCACCCCGAGCTGTCGAATGAGGAGGAAAAGACCGCGGCCTACGTCGCCGAACGCCTGCGCGGCCTCGGCCTCGTGGTGACGACCGGTGTCGCCAAGCATGGCGTCGTCGCCCTGGTCAAGGGCTCGCAGGCCGGCCCCTGTGTGGCCGTGCGCGCGGACATGGACGCCCTGCCAATCAAGGAACTGCGCGCCACGGCCTGGCGCTCGCGCAACCCCGGCGTCATGCACGCCTGTGGTCATGACGTGCACACGACGGTGGCGCTCGGCGTGGCCGAACTGCTCAGCAAGCACCGCGACCAGGTGCGCGGCACGGTGAAGTTCCTGTTTCAACCCGCCGAGGAAGGCATGCCGAGCGGCTATCAGGGCGACTGGGGCGCCAAGCTCATGGTGAACGAGGGAGCGATGGAAAACCCGCGCCCGGCGGCGGTCTTCGGCCTGCACTGCCGGCCGACCGTCCTGCAATCCGACATGAGCGACGATGAGGTGCGCTATCTGAAGGCCGGGCAGGTCGCCTACACGATCGGGGCTGACAACGCGAACAGCGACACCTTCCAGATCACGCTGCGCGGCAAGATGGCGCACGGTTCGACCCCGCACCGCGGGGTCGACGCCATCGCCACCGCCGCCTCGGCGGTGCAGGCCCTGCAAACCATCCGCAGCCGCATGACCAACACCCAGCGGCCGCTGGTGCTGAGCATCGGCACCATCCAGGGTGGCCAGCGCTCGAACATCGTCGCCGAGGAGGTGGTCATGACCGGCACCGTGCGCACCTACGACGCCGCCTTGCAGGACGAGGTGGTCCGACTCATGCACCGCATCCTCAAGGGCGTCACCGAGGCGCATGGTGCCAGTTATGAACTCGACTACCGCAAGGGCTACCCGAGCATTCAGAACAACGCCGAACTGATCGCCACCACCCTGCCCGCCTTCCGTCGCCTGCTTGGATCGGAGAACGTCTTGGAAGTGATTCCCGGCATGGGCGGCGAGGACTTCTCCTACTTCGCCCAAGTCAGCCCGGGTTTCTACTTCCGCCTCGGCGTAGCCGACCCGAGTCGGGACATCACCGGCGAGCTGCACACGCCCGCCTTCGACGTCGATGAAGCCTGCCTGAAAACCGGGGTCGCTGTGATGGCGGCGGCGGTGTGCGACTTTCTGTCCCGCTGAAGCGGGACTTCAGCGCAAATCGGCCAGCGGCAGGCGACGCAGGCGCAGGCGATTGAGGCCGCCGACCTTGCTGTCGCCGGCACAGTAGGCGAGCAGCACGGCATCGTCGACGAAGTGAATCGCCGTGTAGCAGAACCAGCCGTTGGCATCCGACTCGAGCAACTTCTTCACCGGCCAGGTGTGACCGCCGTCGCGGGAGACCGCGGCGACGAGGGGCGTGCGCTTGCCGGCGACAAAGGCGAATTCACCGCCGTGATCGTTCCAGATACCGAGCAGACTTCCATCCGGCAGGCGCTTCAGACTGGCGGGCGAGGCGGGTGAACGCATCGGGCCGGGCGCCACGGCTGTCCAGGTGCGCCCCTGATCGGTCGAACGCGCCTCATACTGCAGGCCCTGGTCGGTGCGGAACCAGCTGAACAGGCTGCCGTCGGCGAGCTCCACGACCCCCGGCTCCTGCAGGCCGGTGCGGGTGGCCGGCACCGGCAGCGCCTGCCACTGCGGCGACTCGCTCCAGGTTGCGCCGGCATCGTCCGAGACCAGCCAGAGTGCGATGGCACGGGCATCGAAGGACTTGCTGGTGTCGGGGTCCTCGCCGCGGGCGCGGTGAAAGGCGAGCGGGGCCAACAGGCGGCCACCGCGCAGCTGGATGACACGGTCGTTGTTGAGCACAAAGTAGCCGGGCGCGTTCGTCATGCGCACCGGCGCGCTCCAGGTGGCGGCTTCGTCGCTGCTGAAGCGCACGTGTGGCCGGCAGTCCATCCAGCTGTTCTTGAGGAGGTAAAAAAGGGCCAACCGGCCGTCCTGCAGGCGCAGCAGGGAGACGCTCATGACATTCGCACCGCCCTCGTTCTCCAGAACCGTGCGCGGCTCGCCGCTCCAGGTACGACCGCCGTCAGCCGAGGAACGGGCCACAAGTCGGGCGGCACTGTGGTCGGAGGCGCCGCCATAGAACTGGGTGTGGATGAAGATCAGGCGGCCGTCCTTGAGCGTGACGAAGGCCCCCTCAGAGTTGCGCGGAGAGTCCTTGCCGGGTTCCACGTTGAGCACGACCTCGCCTGGACCGGCGGCGTGCAGGGACAAGGCGGTGAGGCAGAGCAGGAGAGCGCGCATCGCAGAACTACGCCGCGTAGACGCGCCGACTCGCAGCGAATCAGGCCAGTCCGGCGCGAACGAGAAGGGCCATGGGATCGGGGTCGCGACCCATGAAATCGCGGAAAAGCTTGCCGGGATCCTCGGAGTTGCCGCGGCTGAGAATCCGGTCGCGGAACTCGCGGCCAACCTGGGGGTTAAGCACGCCCTCCTTCTGGAAGCGGGTGAAGGCATCGGCATCGAGCACCTCCGCCCACTTGTAGCTGTAATAGCCCGCGGCGTAACCGACCGGGCTGCTGAACAGGTGGCCAAAACGGCGCGCCATGCTCGGGTTCTCCGTCTTCAGGGGCATCAGGTACTGTCCCAGCAAATCGCGGGAAAGAGCGTCGAGATCGGCGCCCTCGTCGCGCGCATGGTGCATGTGCAGCTCAAGGTCGAGCTTGCCGAACGAGAGCTGGCGCATGATGTCGCTGGCGCTGCGGTAGTTGCGCGCGGCCAGCACCTTCTTGAACAGACGCTGGGGAATGGGCTCACCGGTCTCGTGATGGCGCGCAAAGAGGTCCAGACTCTCGCGCTCCCAGCAAAAGTTTTCCATCAACTGCGAAGGCAGTTCGACAAAGTCCCAGTAGACATTGACGCCGTTGAGAGAGGGCACCTCGACACTGCCGCAGAGCTGGTGCAGCAAATGGCCGAACTCGTGGAAGACGGTGCAGACCTCGTCGTGGGTGAGCAGGGCGGGCTTGCCGTCGACCGGCGGCGTCATGTTGCCGCAGATGAGGCCAAGGTGAAGCCGGCGGTCGCGTTCGCCCACGGGCGGCAGGCCACCCTTCAGGTAATTCATCCAGGCCCCGCCGCGCTTGGCGTCGCGCGGGTGCCAGTCGGCGTAGAACGAGCCGATGTGTATCCCTTTCTCGTTGCGAACCTCGTAAAACTTCACCTCGGGATGCCAGACCTCGACCGGCCCGAGCTCATCCGGCTGCGCGCTGGCTGGGCCCGTCTGACCGGGCAGGTAATACACCGTGTCACGCGCGGTGATGCGCAGATCGAAGACCAGTTCGGCCAGGCGGAACATGCCGCCAAGCACCTTGTCGAGAGGGAAGTATGGGCGCAGCTCCTCCTCGTCGAAATCATATTCGGCCTTGCGGCGTTTCTCGGCCCAGTAGGCAACCTCCCAAGGCTCCAGCAAGTCGGAGGGACAAACCAGGGTGTCGGCGCGGAACTCCTGCAGCTCGACCGTCTCGCGGTCGAAGGCGGTCTTGACCCGGGAGTGCAGGTTCTCGACAAAGGCGAGCGCGGCGGCGCCGGTGCGCGCCATGCGGTGCTTGAGCACGAGATCGGCAAAATGGATCTGCCCCAGCAACTCGGCCTTCTCATGGCGCAGGCGCAGGATCTTCCAGACCAGTTCGGTGTTGTCGTGGGCGCCGAGACCAATGCCACTGGAGCCCTCCCAGACCGCCTTGCGGAGGGATTCGTCCTCGGCATACTCCATCGCCGGGATCATCGAGGGCGCCTTCAGGGTGAGGCGAAACTGCGGCTTGTCCGGTGCGCCCAGGCCCTTGGCCGCGGCATCGGCGCGCGCGGCCTCGATCGCCGAGGGCGGCAGCCCCTTGAGACGGGCCACGTCGTCCAGCACCAACTCCCATGCATTGGTCGAGTCGAGGACGTTTTCCGAGTATTTCTGGGTGAGCTGCGAGAGCTCGGACTCGAGGACTTCGAGCCGCTGCTTTTTCTCGGGCGGCAGATCAGCGCCGGCGAGGCGAAACCCCTCCAGGGTCTCCTCAAGGGCGCGCTTGCGCAGCGGCGGCAGATTGCGCGCGGCCTCGGTCTTGCTGTAAGTCTCAAGCAGATCCCAGAGGTGCTCGTTGAGGGGAATCTTGGCGAAGAAGGCGCTCACTTCCGCCAGCATGGCATTGTGGGCCTCGCGCAGCTCGGGGCTGTTGCAAAGGGCATCGAGATGCTGGACCAAGCCCCAGGCCTCGTTGAGCGGTCGCGTCGCCTCCTCAAGGCCGAGCACGACCGTTTCAAAGTCCATCTTGCCACGGTCCTGGACAATGACCGCATCGAGCCGGGCCTCGGCCTCACTCAAGGCCAAGGCGATGTCGGCGCGGATGGCCTTGGGTTCGAGGGTGGACCAACGGGGGTGAAAATCCTGGCTGAGGAAGGGCTGGACCATGCGCGGAGGGGGGCTTGCCTGTCTTAGAACCGCCACAGCGGCGGTGCAATCGGAAACCCCTGCGCTCAGGCCAATGGCGCCTGCAAAAATTCCGTCAGGGCTGGAAACTGGGCGCGCCACTCGCGGACCACCGCCGGCTCGAGGCGACTCGTCAGCAGGGTTTCACGGCCGCCAGCATCGGCAATGATGACTCCGTGCGGATCAACGACCAGTGAGTGGCCCGGATAGCTGAAATGCGGATCCTGGCCGCAGAGATTGACCCCGACGGCATACGCCTGGTTCTCAATGGCGCGGGCCTGCAGGAGGGTGACCCAGTGCTGCTGGCGACGCGCGGGCCAGGCGGCCAGATAAACCAGAGCTTCGGCGCCAAGGGCGATGGCCGCGCGGGCAGCCTCCGGAAAGCGCAGGTCGTAGCAGATGAGGGGCGCCAGGCGCAGACCACCCCAGTCGAAAACGACCGGCGCCACGCCCGGTGCATGCACGGCGGTTTCGCCCCCGAAGGCAAAGGGATGCATCTTCGTGTAGCGCGCCAGGATCTGTCCGTCGGGCGACACCGCCAGAGCCTGGTTGCGGCCGCGGCCATCCGGGCCGGGCACCACCAAGCCGCCGACCACGGCGCAATGCCAAGTGGCGGCAATCTCACGGAAGAAGGTCGTGGTGGGACCTTCGAGCGGTTCCAAGGTCGTCTCCAGACGGGTGCTGAAACCAGTGGCGAACATCTCGGGCAGCACGAGCAGCGAGCCGGGCGACGGCGGCGAAGCCGCCAGCTGGGCCAGCACCTTGGCGCAGGCCGCCGGCTTGTCCTCCCAGCAGGCTTCCATTTGAACAAGGTGCACGGGCAGTGACATGGCAAAGGGGCGGATCAAGACTTGGCTTTTGCAGCAGAAACGGCTTAAAGGAGAGTGTACCAAGCCGCGCCGGACCGCCAGCCGATTTCCGCAAAAGCACCGGCGCAGGCGGGCGTTCCATGTTCCATCCTCCCATGAACGAGTCTCCCATCGCCATCCGTCCCTACCGCCCCTCCGACCTTGAGACCCTGCGCCGCATCACGGTCGATTCCTTTGGCTCGGTGGCGCTCGACCAGATGCTCGAGGAGCGCCTTGGCGTCTGGAATGAACGCAACTGGAAGGCCCGCAAGGCCGACCACATCGATGACGACTGCAACGCCAATCCGCAGGGATGCTTCGTCGCCGAACGCGACGGCGAGTTGCTCGGCTACATCACCACCCGCATCGACCGGCTCAATTCGATCGGCCGCATCCCCAACCTCGCGGTGGTCGAAGCCGCCCGAGGCTACGGCCTGGGACGCCGGCTCATCCATCATGCGCTCGACGCCTTCCGCGAACAGGGCCTGAAGGTCGCGAAAATCGAGACCATGGCCTCAAACGTGGTGGGGCAGAGCCTCTATCCCTCCTGCGGCTTTGAGGAAATCGGCCGTCAGGTCCACTTTGCCATGCGCCTCTGAAAGACTCGAATTTGAACGATTGAGGTCTGATTCCAGTCTCTCT
Source organism: Prosthecobacter sp. (assembly GCA_044345215.1). Taxonomy (GTDB): domain Bacteria; phylum Verrucomicrobiota; class Verrucomicrobiia; order Verrucomicrobiales; family Verrucomicrobiaceae; genus Prosthecobacter. The sequence continues at coordinate 13,074 of JBIJBO010000095.1, forward strand.
CTGCAACTCCATTCCTGCCATGCCCCAGTCCCGTATCCTGCGCGCCGCACTCGGCGCCGGCCTGCTCGCCCTGATGGCGAGCTGCGCCAGTCCGCTGGAAAAGCGCATCGAGCGCAATCCCGATCTCTTCGGCAAGCTGAGCCCCTCCGACCAGCTGCTGGTCCGTCAGGGACGGTTGCGCGAGGGCATGCCCCAGGAGGCGGTCTTTCTCGCCTGGGGTCGTCCCGACGGCGTCGCCGAGGGCGTGCAAAAAGGCGTGAAAACCGAACAGTGGACCTACTTTGGCTCCCAGCCGGTATACACCGACACCTTCCATGGCGGGTGGGGCTGGGGCGGCTGGGGTGCCGCTGGCTGGCGCCGCGGCTGGGGCTACTGCGGGCCCTGGGACCCCTACTGGGGCGGCTACGGCAGCACAGTCACTTACGTACCCTACCGGGCCGCCAGCGTCACCTTCCGCAACGACCGG
>JBIJBO010000015.1:0-41042 GCA_044345215.1 Prosthecobacter sp.
TTCGTACTCGTCCCAGGTGATTTCGTGCTTGCCCATCCAGAAGGGCTTGATCTGGGCCTTCACCTGCGGGCCTTCGTCGTCGATGCGGCCGGCTTCCTTGTCGGGGCTGCCGAGCAGGACTTCACCACCCTTGATGGCGACCATGGAGTAAGCGACGCCGGTCTTCGGGACCTTGGTGTCGTAGGACTTCATTTCCGCCTCGGCCTTCTCCTTGGAGGTTGCGACGATGAAGGCGTGAATTTTTTTGACGAGTTCGAGGTTGTCGGGGTTGTTGGTGGCCACGGCGGCCTTTTCCTTGGCGGTGAGCTTGACGTCGTCAGGCCAGACGGCGCCCTGCTCGATCCAGGCCTTGAGGATGGCAATCTCGTCCTTCTTCAGCGGACCGCCGCTCTTGGCGGGCGGCATGAGGTCATCGTCGTCCTCGGCGAGGGTGGTGAGGGTGTACAACGCGCTCTTCGCGGCATTGAAGGCGACGATATTGGGGGCGTTGTCGCCGGATTCGAAGGCTTCCTTTTTGCTGCTGAGGATCCAGCCGCCCTTGTCCTTCTCGGGGTTGTGGCAGGAGACGCAGTTCTGCTCGAGGATGGGTTGGACGTTTTTGACGAAGTCGATGCGCGGCTTGACACCAAGGACGGTGCCGGCCGGCCAGTCGGCGCCCTGCTCGATCCAGGCCTTGATGACCTCGATCTGCGACTTGTCGAGCAGGCCTTCCTTGGCGGGTGGCATGACCATGTCGTCATCGGCCGACAGAATGAGGGTGGTGTAAATCGAGGACTTGGCGGGATCGCCGGACACAAGGCCGGGGCCATTGTCGTTGCCCTTCTTCAGGTCTTCCAGAGTGTGCAGGCGGAAGTCGCCCTTGTCCTTGTCGGCGCCGTGGCAGTGCGTGCAGGCGGACTCAAGGATGGGCTTGACCTGCGTGGCGAAGTCGACCTTGGCCGCGGCGGCCGGGCCGGAGAGCAGGGCGAGGGAGAAGACGACGGGCTTCAGGGGGCGAAACTCAGGCATAGAAAAGGCAGCTTGCACGGCAGAGTGCTTTTGTCCAGCCCGGTGCGCGGTTGTAAGGGGGGCGAAATTTCGGATTCACACGAAAGGCGTGGTGCCTACGAGCCGCGATCTTTACAAAAACACCCCCACGCCCACCGCTGCCGCTGCGAGTGCAGCGACCAGCACGGCCCCGGCGGCCGCGTCCTTGATGCGGCGCACGCGTTCGTCGTGCGCGGGGTGGACGAGATCGCAGAGGCTCTCGACGGCGGTGTTGAGCAGTTCGGCGCTCCAGACCAAGCCGATGGCGAGCCAGAGGGCGACCCATTTCCAGTCGGGCAGACCGACGGCAAGACCGAGGCCGAGAATCGCGACCGTGGCGACGGCGTGAATCCTCAGGTTGCGCTGGTGGCGCAGACTGTCCGCGATGCCACGCACGGCATGGCCGAAGCTGGCGAGCAGGCCGTTGGCCATGGCGTTATTTTGGCAGGTTGGGGCTGGGTGCCTCGGGGGCGACCTCGTTGAGGGATTTGCGCAGTTCGCTCAGCCAGCCAGGTGCGTCGGCGTGTCCTGGGAATTCCTTGATCAGGGCGAGCATGTCGGCCATGGCATTGATCTTGGAGGGGCCCTTTTCCACCAGATAGCTGGCGCGCTCCCAGCGCAGGGCCGGCACATCGTCCTGCAGCCAGAGTTCGTATTCCGGGGCCGGCATGGTTTCCTTGCGCAGGGCGCTCTCGGCGTTGATGCGCTCGGTCCAGAGTGTGGGCAGCAGCTCGGGCTTGTACTTTTCCGCGGTGGGAAGCAGCGTGTTTTTGTACATGCCGCCGATGTCCATGGCCTGGGGGCTCCAGTCCCTCGGCTTGGTGAAGGGGCTGAGCCGCAGGGCATCGACGATCGGATTGCGATCGTTGACTGCACTTGCGAGGTACTGCAGCGAGCGGCCGCGCAGGTTGGGGGCGCTGGCGACGAGTTCCTGAATGTAGGCCTGGAGTTTGGGGATCATCGCCGCCTTGTCCTCCGCCTTGAGCTCGTTGGCCTCGAGGGTCAGGGCGAGGTACTTGAGGCCGAGCTGGACCGCCTGGGAAAACTGGCCGTCATCCTCGGCGTTCTCGTTCTTCTCGCGACGCTCCATCATCTCCTGGCGCCGGCGCGCTTCGGCCTTGTCGAGTTCCTTGCGGTCGGCATTGACGATCTTGTCGCATTCCATGAACAGGTTGAGCGCGTCACGCGGACTGGCGACCCCGGCACGGATCTTCTGCAGGGCGGCGGCGAGGCGGCCGTCGCGCATGGCGGCGATCTGGTCCTCCAACTGGGTGATCTGCTTGAGCACGTTGGTGAGTTGCTCAGGAGTCAGAGTTTGCGGCGCGGCGGGTTCCTGGCCGAAGGCGGGCAGGCTGAGCAGGGCGAGAAGAAGGGCGGGGAGCTTCATGGCGGGATGTGCTGGAACAACGCACCGGCTTGTTGGTTTCCTAGGAAGATTCGGTGGAGGCAGTCCCGGCAAGGTTTTGCTTGCCGCGCCGCCCCGGCCGTGGAATGCCGGAGACATGCGTTGGGATCGTCCACTGCTGTTCACGCCGCTCTACCAGAACCGTGTCTGGGGCGGGCGACGTCTGCAGACGCTGTTTGGTCGGTCCCTGCCTGCGGAGGCTCTGCCCTGCGGGGAATCCTGGGAACTCTGCGACCGACCCGGGGCACAAAGCCTGCTCCGCCAGCCCGTCGCCGGCTTCGCCAGCCTGCATGATCTTTGGGCCCGGTGCCGGCGGGAGGTTTTCGGGGAGGCGGCACTCGCCCATTCGGCACCGCGCTTCCCGCTGCTGATGAAAATCCTCGATGCCTGCGACGACCTTTCCATCCAGGTGCATCCGCCTGCCGCGGTGGCGGTTGAACTCGGTGGTGAGCCGAAGACCGAGATGTGGTATGTGGCCCACGCCGAGCCGGGGGCGAAGCTGTATGCCGGGTTGCGGGCCGGGGTCGACAGGGAGGCCTTTGAGCGCGGCCTGGCCGAGGGAAGGGTCGCGGAGCTGCTGCAAGTGCACGAACCGCGTGCCGGCGACGTGCTGTTTCTGCCGAGCGGCCGCGTTCATGCCATCGGCGCCGGCCTGGTCATCTTCGAGATTCAGCAGAACAGCGACACGACCTACCGGGTTTTCGACTGGAATCGTCCGGGTCTCGACGGGCGGCCTCGGGCCCTGCACGTTCAGGAGTCGCTGCGCAGCATTTGCTTCGACGATCCCGAGCCGTTCTGGGCACAGGTGGATGACGCGGGCCGCATCGTCGCCTGCGAGCACTTCGAGGTGCGGTTGGGAGCGCCCTTGGCCGGTCGCGCGGTCGGTGGGGCGGATGAGGCCGTGGTGCTGGCCCTGACGCGGGGGGAGGTGAGCCTGGGCGGTGTCCGGATCGTGGCCGGGGATTTCGCCCTGCTGCCGGCGGCCCTGCCGGAGGCGGCGCGGCGACCGTCGAACAGCGCGCCGGGCACGGCCTGGCTGGAGGTGCGACTCACTCAGCCGTGAGCATGGCTTTGAGGCCGGCGAAGAAGTCGCCGGTTTCCTCGACCGGCACCTGCTCTTTCATGTGCTTGCTGTAGTCGAGTTCCTCGATGTGGGTGCGGTCGAGTTCCTCGAGGAAGGGGCTGGGCAGCTCGGTCTGTATCTGGCCCCACTTCATGCGGTGGCGAACGTGCGACATCGTCAGCTTCTTCTGGGCGCGGGTGATGCCGACGTAGAAGAGACGGCGCTCCTCGTCGAGCCGGCCTTCGTCGTAGCTGCGCTTGTGCGGCAGGATGCCCTTCTCCAGGCCTGGCAGATAAACGATGGGGAACTCCAGGCCCTTGCTCGCATGCAGGGTGATCAGGCAGACGCCCTTCTTCTTTTCGATGTCGTCCTTGTCCTCGCGCTCGTCATTCAGCGAGATCTCGTCGAGGAAGCCGCCAAGGCCGTCCTTGCGGTTGCGCTCGTCGTAGTTGGTGATCTGGGCCATCAGGCCCTTGATTCCGTTTTCCCAGCCCTGCATGTCCTCGGGCTTCTTGGCCAGCTTCTTGAGATAGTCCATGTAGCCGACCTCAAGGATGAGCGCCTCGGTCATCGGGGCCAGCAGGGTGCCCGCCGTGTGGGCCGACTGGTGGAACTTGTTGATCAGGGCGGTAAAGCTGCGCACCGCAGTGCGGGATTTCTCCGGAATCTGGCGCAGGAAATCGTCGTCGCAGAGCGAGACCCAGACGCTGCCGCCGCGCTCCATCGAACGCTCGCGCGCCAGTTCGGCGGTGGCGTTGCCGATGCCGCGGGTCGGCGTGTTGAGGACCCGCAGCAGGGCAATGTCGTCGTGCGGGTTGTGCGCGACAGTCAGGTAGCTGACGATGTCCTTCACCTCGCGCCGGTCAAAGAAACTGCGCGCGCCGACGACCCGGTAGGGCAGGCGGTGCTGGCGGAAGGCCTGCTCGAGGATGCGGCTCTGGTCGTTGGTGCGAAAGAGCACGGCGAAGGATTCGAAGGGCTCACGCATGGTGAAATGGGCGCGCTCAATCTCGCTGGCGATCATTTCCGACTCCTCCTTGTCGTCCTCGACCGCCACCAGGCGCACCGGATCGCTGCCGTGGTTGCGGCTCCAGAGCTTCTTCGGCCGGCGGCCGGCGTTGTTGACGATCAGGCTGTTGGCGGTGTGCAGGATCGGCGTGGTCGAGCGGTAGTTTTCCTCCAACTTGACCACCGTCGGGTTGGGGAAGAAGCTCTCAAACTCGGTGATGTTGGTGATCTCGGCACCGCGCCAGCCGTAGATCGACTGGTCATCGTCGCCGACCACGCAGACGTTGTAAGGGGGCGGCACCAGTGCGCGCAGCAGGCGCATCTGCAGCGAATTGGTGTCCTGAAACTCATCGACCATCAGGAAGCGGTGCCGTTCGTGCAGCTTCTCACGGACGTCGGCATTCTCCTCCAGCAGGCGGACGCCCAGGCAGAGCAGGTCGTCGAAGTCCATGACATTGAGCGCCCGCATCTCGTCGGCGTAGCGCTCGGCCACCGCGGCATACAGGTCCTGCGTCGGGTCGCCCAGCGACTCGCTGTGGTTCTTGGCCTTGCTGATCCGCGATAGCGCCGCCTGGGGGTCGAGGGTCTCATCCTTGACCAGCAGGTCCTTGAGCACCCGCTTGATCAAGCTGACCTGTTCCGACTGGCTGTAGATCACGAAGTTCGGCTTGTAGCCGACATGGGCGGCAAACTCGCGCAGGATGCGGGCGCAGAAGGCGTGGAAGGTGCCGAGCACCACCTTGCGGCCGAGGCCGTCACGGACCATGTCCTTGACGCGTTCGCGCATTTCGCTGGCGGCCTTGTTGGTGAAGGTGACCGCCAGGATGTGCTCGGGGCGGATGCCCTCGTTGACCATGAAGGCGATGCGGGCGGTGATGACGCGGGTCTTGCCGGTGCCGGCGCCGGCCAGGATCAAAAGCGGACCATGAATGTGGGTCGCCGCCTGTCGTTGCTGGGGGTTGAGTGTACCGGTGAATCCGCTCATGCGCCCGCCCTGTTTGCGGCAGGGCCGACGCACGCGCAAGCGCCAAGCTGCAGGCCCGGGAAAAAAGTCGGGGTCAGCACACCACCGTGTCTGTTGCAGCCCCGGCAGGCCGGTACAAGAGTGGCTTCAACTGCCAATGGTGCCGGCGGCAGCATGCCATCAATGCCTCTGGGCAGCCTCTTGAATCAACTGCTTAAATATAACTATTTAATCGTTACAGATGGTGGGGATTCTTAAAACAGCAGAGGCTGATCTTCATCGGCCGGCAGCCGAGCTGAGCGCTTGCTCAGACGCGGCAGTTTGCCGGGAGACTCCGTTTCATCAGAGAACGCTTCAGTTGTCGTGTCAGTCTCCGAGTACTCAGTGGATACCTCGAAATTTGTAACGTTAAAAACGTCGCCTTTACTTACAAGGACAGTCGCTTCTGGGGTCGCAAGACAATCATCAAATTCAACAGTTAAATGATTCTTATTCAATGGTGAATCGTCGTTTTCAACGTTAAGTACGGAATTTGCATTCGCGCCCTCAGAAGGGATTTTGGCATCGACGACGACGGTGTCCTTTGCTGGTAAAGAAGTGCCGATTCCGGGCTTGCGCTGGCGGTGACGTTCTACGCGTTTAGCCGTCTGGCCGCGGATCTTGGAAGCGTTGCCGTTGTGACGTTCAAAGTTGGCAAATTGTAACGATTCATTGGCGACAACCAACCAACCAGCAGCCTCCAGGGCCTCGGCAAAGCCTTTGCGGCCAACGAGCTTATCGATAAACTCTTTTGTAACGCCAATATCGTTTGCTTCGACTCGATTGACTTCTGCCCAAGACCAAAGGCGGACGAGCTTGCCGACAACGCTGTCGGTATCGATCCGCAGACGTGTGGCGATGGCGCAGATTTCCGGTTTGTCGGGCGTGGCGGTTTCAATTTTGATCCAAGGGCGGCGCATAAAAAAACTTTTACATGAAGCGGAGCTCTTCGTCAATAAAACGTGAAGAACGTTACACTTAACGAGGCTGTTTTGCATCCAGTTCCTCCAGCTTAAAGCGGACGCTGACCACGTAAGCGGCTTCGCCCTCCGTCCAGTGGCCGTAGGTCGTCGTCACAAAAGTGCCGTCTGGCAGCACTTCGACACCCGGGTAGGTGCAGTCGGCTCCCTTGGTGTTGTCCATGATCCTCACCCGGAACTGGCCTTCAGTGCCATTGACGAGGTCTTCGTAACGCCCCACCCAGCCCACCCAGTCGCCCTTGGTCGGGCTGACATGGGTGGTGTCGCGGAAGCTAAGGAAGAGACGGCCATCCGGGGCATACCTGCCAACATGGCGGTCGCCGGTCAGGGCGGCCGGCAGTTCCCGGGGCTCCGTCCATGTCTGGCCCTCGTCATCGGAGAAGATGACGAAGCTGTTGAAGTTGCGCGAATTCTCGCGCAGCAGCACGGCGATCTGCCGGCCGTCGGGCGAGCGCAGGGCGCCGGGTTCGCAGAGGTTGGCGTCAGGCAGGGAGGCAATCGGCGTCGGGGCGCTCCACGTCAGGCCGCCATCCTTGGACAAGGTGGTGTAGACCCAGAATCGCCAGGGTTTGGCGGCCGTGCTGATGTGGTCACTGTGCGGGCTCTGGACGCGGTATTTGGCCTCGCTGCCGCCGCGGATGAAACGGCCGTCGTCGTGAAAAAACGCCAGGTAGTGGCCGGGTTGCTTCAATTCAATGAGGCTCGACATGGTGACGATGCCGCCAAAGTTGCCGATCGGGCGCAACTCGCTCCAGTTGGCGCCGTCGTCCTCCGAGACGGCCATGCGGATCGGGTGCAGTCCGCTGAAGACAATCAGGCGTTTTTTGCCGGCGGCATCAACGACCCGGTGCAGGGTGGGCACTTCCAGCGAGGTCTGCCAGCTCTTCGGCGTCGGCAGTCGCTCGCTCCAAGTCAGTCCGGCGTCATTGCTCCGCTTATACACGATGGCACCGCGGCCATGGCCCTTGGGATAAACGGTCAGCAGGGTCTTCTGATCCTCGAGCAACACCGTGGTCGGGTGGCCGAGGTATTGGCCGGGCTCGCGATCGACGACGACCTGGCGCTGCGTCTCGGCGCTGAGGTCGACCACCGGGATGGTGTAACCAAGCGACCGTTTCGTTTTGAGGCTTTTGAGCGGGGCCAGAACGACGTCCTTCTTTTGCAGGGCGAGTTGCTGGCCGGTGGCAGGCAGGTTCAGAAGAAGGACCAGCGGCAGGGCGAGGTGACGAATCATCGCAAACAAACGCCCCGGGCCGCCACGGCATTGCAGGGCAGGGCAGGGCAAAAAGCCGGAAAGATGCCGGCTCTCGACGCCTTTGTGCTCGGCTGCCATGCGCTGCCTCTTCCTGTTTGCCCTGACGGTCCTGCTCTGCCTTTCCATAAACGTTGATGCTGCCGACGAGGCGCCGGGGCTGGAGTTCTTCCTGCCGGTGGCCGCAGCCGATTACGATCCGGCCGTGCCGACTCCTGAGCAGGCGCTGGGCTGGCGGTTTGGCGAGTGGCACCTGCACCATCATGAGCTGGTCGACTACCTGCAGTTGCTCGCGGACAAATCCGACCGCTTGGTCGTCGAGGAATATGCCCGCTCGCACGGCCGTCGGCCGCTGCTCTGCCTGAAAATCACCGCCCCCGCCAACCATGCCCGCTTGGAGCAGATCCGCCAGGCGCATGTCGCACGGGTGGAGTCGCCCCAGCCGGCGGAGGTGCCCGCCAACGCGCCGGTCGTGGTCTGGATGGGCTATGGCGTGCATGGCAACGAACCGAGTGCCTCCAACGCCGCGGTGCTGCTCGCCTACCACCTGGCGGCGGCGCGCGATGCGGCGACACGGGAGTTGCTGGAGAGGTCGGTCATCCTGCTGGAACCCTGCCTGAATCCCGACGGCTTCGAGCGCTTTGCCGACTGGACCAACAGCCATCGCGGCAGGCGGCCAAGTGGGCACCGGGCCGACCGTGAGCATCAGGAGGGCTGGCCGAACGGTCGCTCAAACTACTACTGGTTCGATCTCAACCGCGACTGGCTGCCGGCCGTGCATCCGGAGTCGCAGGGCCGGTTGCGTTTGTTCCACGACTGGCAGCCCAACCTCGTCACCGACTACCACGAGATGGGCAACGTCAACCGCACCTACTTTTTCCAGCCCGGCATCGCCAAGATGGTGCACCCGCTCACACCCGAGGAAAATCAATCGCTCACCGAGCGCATGGCGCAGGAGCACGCCAGCGCGCTCGACGCCATCGGTTCGCTTTATTACACCGGCGAGTCTTACGACGACTATTACATTGGCAAGGGCTCGACCTATCCCGACGTCAACGGCTCGGTCGGTGTGCTCTTTGAGCAGGCCAGCTCGCGCGGCCACCACCAGGAGACTGAGCACGGGCGCCTGACATTTGCCTTCACGATCCGCAACCAGCTCGCCACCTCGTTGTCGAGCGTGCGCTCGGCGCTGGCGCTGCGACCGGAACTGCTCGCCTACCAGCGCGAATTCTACCGTGAGGCGCTGGCTGAGGCGGCGGCGGCGAAGGTGCAGGCCCATGTCTTCACCGCGCCCGGCGATCCGGCCCGCGTTCAGGCCTTCCAGGAATTGCTCGCCCGTCACCGCATCCAGAGCCATCGCCCGGCGGACGACGTGCGCGCGGACGGCCGGACCTTCCGCGCGGCCGAGTCGCTCGTGGTGCCGGTGCGGCAGCGTCAGTTCAAGCTGATCCGGGCGGTCTTTGAAACGCGCACTGAGTTCGCCAGCAGCAATTTCTATGATGTCTCGGCCTGGCATCTGCCTTCTGCCTATGGCCTGGTGGGCGCGGAACTCTCCGGAGTGCCGGCGGCCGCGAAGGCGGCGCAGCACAAGGTTGCCGGCGCGCTGAGCAGGGCTGAGCCGGCCTACGCCTATGTCTTCTCCTGGGAGGCGCGCCAGGCACCGCGGGCGCTCTTTCGCCTGCTGGAAGCCAAGGTGCGCTGCTGGGCGGCGACGCGTGGCTTCACCACGGCCGGCAAGCCGCGCCAGACCTGGCCGCAGGGCAGCATCGTCGTGCCGGTGGGTGTGCAGGAGTCGCTCAGCGCGGCGGAACTGCGCGAGCTGGTGCAGGTGATCGCCCGCGAAGATGGCCTGCAGGTGCAGGCGCTCGCCACCGGCTACCACGGCAGCGTGCCCGACCTTGGCAGTCCCAGCTTCCGGCCGGTGCGGCTGGAGGGGGTGCTGCTGGTCAGCGGACCGGGCGTCACCTCAACGCTCGCTGGCGAGGTCTGGCATCAGTTTGACCAAGTCTGGCAGGCGCCGCTGGTCATGGCCGAGGCAAGCCAGATCCATGAGGCCCTGCTCGCCGATTTCTCCTCGGTCATCCTCGCAGGTGCCTCCTTCACGAACCTGCCGACCGGCGCCCGCTTGGCCCTGCAGGGCTGGGTGGAGCGTGGCGGCTGCCTGATCACCCTCGGCAGCGCCACCGGCTCGTTGGCAAGCCAGGACTGGTGCAAGGTCGAACTCGCCAAGGCCGCGCCGGAGGCGGTGGTCAAGGACAGGCCGACCCAGCAGTCACTTCCCTATGACGAGGCCGACGAGCGGCGCACCGCCCGCGAACTCAACGGCGTCATCGTTGAAGCGGTGTTTGATCCCACCCATCCGCTGGCCTGGGGCCTCGGTGATCGGCCGCGGATCCAGCTCATGCGCGACGGCACCACCTTCCTCAAGCCGGCATCGAGCGCCTACCTGAACCCTCTGCAATACACTGAAAAGCCGCTCGTCTCCGGGGCCGCCTCCAAGGAAAACCTCGCCGCCCTGCAGGGCACCACCCCGCTGCAGGTGCGGGTTGTCGGCAGCGGGCGTGTCGTGTTGTTCACCGACAACCCGGTCTTTCGAGGTCACTGGCTGGGTACTGAGAAGCTGCTGGCCAACGCCCTCTTCTTCGGCGGCTGGGTCAGTTCCAGTGGCGGTGGCAGCAGTGGCGAGGACGAGCATTGAGACGCGCCGTCGCCCTGCCGCCAACTTTTTGAACAGCCCGGTCCTTTCTTGACTCTGAACCCCGACCCATTGACGTTTTCTTATCCCATGCCCCCCGATTCCACCCCAGCCAGCGTCCCTGATTCGGAAACCATTGCCCGATCCGCCGCCTGGGTCCAGCCGTTGCGCAGCGAGATCGCCCGCGTCCTGATCGGCCAGACCGAACTGGTCGACCGACTGCTGGTTGCCCTGCTCACCAACATGCATGTCCTGCTTGAAGGCGTGCCCGGCTTGGCCAAGACCCTGGCGGTGCGTACGCTGGCGAACGCGCTCAAGGCCGATTTCAAGCGCATCCAGTTCACGCCCGATCTGCTGCCGGCCGACGTTATCGGCACCATGGTGTATCATCCTAAGGACGGCACCTTCAGTCCGCGCCTTGGTCCGGTCTTCGCCAATCTCGTGCTTGCCGATGAAATCAACCGCGCGCCGGCCAAAGTTCAAAGCGCCCTGCTGGAGGCCATGCAGGAGCGCCAGGTGACGATCGGTGAGAACACCTACAAGCTGCCCGATCCCTTCATGGTGCTGGCCACGCAGAACCCGATCGACCAGGAGGGCACCTACACGCTGCCCGAGGCCCAGCTCGATCGTTTCCTGTTCAAGGTGCGCGTGGTGTATCCGACGCCAGCCGAGGAACGCCGCGTGCTCGACGCCATGGCCACCTCTGCGCCCAAGCTTGACGTCAGTCCGGTGGCCCAGGCCGCCGACATCGTCGCCAGTCGCACCCTCGTCAACGCCATCCATGTCGACGAGAAGATTCGCGATTACATCGTCGCCATCATCCAGGCGACGCGCACGCCCGAGGTGGTGGCGCCGCACCTGAAGCTGCTCATCCGCTGCGGCGCCTCGCCGCGCGGCACCATCAACCTCGCTCTCGCCGCCAAGGCTCTCGCCTTCCTCAACGGCCGCAACTACGTCAATCCCCAGGACATCAAGGACCTCGCCCCGGACATCCTGCGCCACCGCATCCTGCTGTCCTACGAGGCCGAGGCCGAGGGCGTCACCAGCGAGGAAGTCATCCGCCAGCTGCTCGACAAGCTGCCCGTGCCGTGACCCCGGGCGCGCCGTCCAGAACGCGCCTCCGAACCGCCGCCATGTCCATCGCCACCGAGACCGACGACGAAAAGCTCGCGCGCATCCTGAAACGGGTGCGGCGCATTGAGCTGATCACCCGTGGCATGGTCAAGGAGACGCTCGGCGGCCAGTTTCACTCGCGCTTCAAGGGGCAGGGGATTGAGTTCGATGACTTTCGCGAGTACCAGGCCGGCGACGACGTTCGCTTCCTTGACTGGAACGTCACCGCGCGCATGAACGAGCCCTTTGTGCGCAAGTACATCGAGGAGCGCGAGCTGACCGTCATGCTCGTCGTCGATGTCAGCGCCTCGGGTGACTTCGGCAGCGTTGAGGACAGCAAGCGCGAGCGCGCCGCCGAGGTGGCCGCGGTGTTTGGCTTCAGTGCCGTGCAGAACCAGGACAAGGTCGGCCTGCTTCTGGTCAGCGACCGCGTCGAGCACTACCTGCCGGCGCGCAAGGGCAGCGCCCACGCCCTGCGCATCCTGCGCGACATCCTCACCATCCGGCCGCAGAGCAGCGGCACCGATCTGGCGCCTGCGCTCGACACCGCCCTCAAGCGCATCGCCCACCGCGCGCTTGTGGTGATCGTCTCCGATTTCCACATGCCCAATCCCGCCTGGGAAGCCAGCCTGCGCCCGCTCGCCGCCAAGCATGATGTGGTCGCCGCCGAGGTGCGCGATCCGCAGGAGGAGGAGTTGCCGGATGCCGGCCGCATCTGCCTGCAGGATCCCGAGACCGGTGAGCAGCGGGTCGTCAACACGAGCGACCCGGTCGTGCGCCGGCGCTACGCCGAGGCGGTGGTCGCTCGCGACGGGGAACTGGCGCGCCTGCTGCGCAAGAACGGTGTCGAGCGCATCGAGGTGCGGCTCGACGAGGACTATGCCCCGGCGATGAAGGCCTACTTTCGCGCAAGGAGGAGACGCAAGTGATCGCCTTGCTGCTCGCCCAGCAGGCGACGCCCAAGGGCCCGCCTCCGCAACCCTTGCCGCACCCGGAACTGCCGTCGCTCGAACTGCCGGTTGCCGGCTTGGCGCCGGAACTGATCGCGCTTGCCGCTGTTGGCCTTGCCGCGCTCCTGGGCCTGGTGATCTGGCTGCTGCTGCGGCCGCCGGCACCGGCTGCCGTGCCGCTCAAGCGTCCCTTCCAGAAGGCCTTGAAAACCCTTCACGAGATCCAGGAGCGTGCCGCCAGCCAGGCCCCCGGTCTCACTTCGGCTCAGGTTTCGGCCGCCCTGCGAACCTACTTCCTCGAGCGCTACCAGATTCCCGCGCCCTTTCGAACCAGTCAGGAACTCTTCGCCGGCGAGGCCATCCCGGCAACCTCGCAGCGCCTGCATCGCTACGCGCCGCTCGCGGAACTCTTGGATCGTCTGTCCTTCGCGCCCATTCCCGCCAGTCATGAGGAGGCGGAGCGACTCACCGCCCAAGCCATCGCCCACTTGGAGGAGGACCGGCCGTGAACGTTCCCTTCCTGAACGACTTCATCTGGGCGGAGCCGGCCTGGCTCTGGATGCTGCTGCTCCTGCCCGTGCTCGCCTGGTGGCGCAGTCGCCCCGGCAGCGCGCCGGCGGTGCTGTTCCCGACCGCCTTCCTTTTCCGACAGCCCGGTTTCAAAGCGCGCTCGCACCGCGGCGGTTTTGTCTTTGGCCTGGTCCTCTTGAGCCTCGCCGCCGCGATTGTCGCCCTGGCGCGACCCCAGAAGGTGATTTCCCACGATGAGGACAACACCGAGGGTATCGCCATCTGCCTGACCGTCGACGTCTCGCTGTCGATGCTCATCGAAGACTTCTACATCGACGGCCGGCCGGTCAACCGCCTGATTGCCGCCAAGCGTGTCATGCGCGACTTCATCCGCGGCCGCAAGAGCGACCGAATCGGCATCGTCGCTTTTGCCGGCGCCCCCTACCAGCCCTGTCCGCTGACGCTTGACCACGAGTGGCTTGAGGCCAATCTCGACCGCGTGCAGACCGGCGTCATGGAGGACGGTACCGCCATCGGTTCGGGTATCGCCGCCGCTTCGCGCCGCCTCGACAAGGAGACGGTGCCGAGCAAGGTCATCATCCTGCTCACCGACGGTGCCAACAACAGCGGCAAGCTCAACCCGCAGGATTCCGCCAAGCTGGCGGCCACCCTAGGCCAAAAGATCTACACCATCGCCATTGGCACGCCGGGTGTGCACATGATCCCGCTGCCCAACGGCCGCGTCATCACCAGCGGTCGTCAGGAGTTCGACGAGGCCACGCTCATGGAAGTCGCGCGCATCGGCGGGGGCCAGTTCTACATGGCCCAGGACCTCAACGCCCTGCAGGAGATTTTCTCGACCATCGACCAGCTTGAGAAGACCGAGATCAAGCGCCGCAGCATCGTCGAGACGCGCGAGATGTTTTTCTACCCACTGCTCGCCGCCGCTGCCCTGCTGGCGCTGGCCCTGTTCCTGCGTCTAACCGTCCTCAACGCCGCCCCGGTGGCGGTCGCCACATGAACTCCAGCTTCGCCGAACCCCGCCTGCTGCTCTGGCTGCTCATCCTGCCTGTGCTCGCTCTGCTGCGCTTCGGCGCCGGCTGGCGAGCCCGCCGGGCCGTGGCCAAGCTCACGGCGCCGCGCCTGCGCGCCGCCCTGCTTGTCGGGGTTTCGCCCTGGCGTGCCGGCCTGATTTTCACCCTGCAACTCCTCGCCCTCGCCTGCTTCCTGCTCGCCCTCGCCGGTCCGCGCTGGGGCGAGGATCGGCAGACCCAGATCGAGTCGGGGCGCAACGTCATCCTCGCCGTGGACACCTCGCGCTCGATGCTGGCTGATGACCTGTCGCCAAACCGCCTCACCCGCGCCAAGTTGGCCGCCCAGGACCTCATGGGAGCGCTCAAGACCGACCGCGTCGGCCTGATCGCCTTCGCCGGCAACGCCTACCTGCAGGCACCGCTCACCACCGACCACGAGGCCATCATCGAGGCCCTTGATTCGCTCGACTTTACCTCGGTTCCGCGTGGCGGCAGCGAGATCGGCCGTGCACTGCGCCTGGCCATCGAGACCTTCGAGAAAAACCCGGCGCGCAACCACGGTCTTATCCTGTTCAGCGACGGTGGTGAACCCGATGCGGAAGTGCGCGGCCTCGCCGAGCAGGCCGCCAAAAAGAACATCCTGGTGCTCACCGTCGGCGTCGGCACCGAGAGCGGCGCCCTCATTCCCGACCCCGATCCCGATCGCGCCGGCGAATATGTCCGCGACAACGAGGGCAATGTGGTGCGCACCCGGCTCGAGGAATCCGTTCTGGTCGAGATCGCCCGCCTCACGCGCGGCCGCCATCTTCGTCTCGGTTCCCAGCCTCTGGCCGCCGGCGTGGTTCGCGACCTGCTTGCCGCCCTGCAGGCGCAGGCCAATGAAGCCCGGCAAATTGTCAAACCCATCGAGCGTTACCAATGGCCGTTGTCTATGGGAGTCGTGCTGCTTATGATCGCTTGGTTTCTCCGCCCCTCGTCCCGCCCGGCCCGCGCCGTGCAGTCGGCTGCCACGATTTTGTTGTTCGCCGCGCCCCCGGCTGATGCGGCGCCGTTCTGGGCCTCCCTGCTGGGGCGCGGTGCCGACACCGCGGAACGCGCTCGTGAAGCCTTCACACGGGGCGATCCCAAACAGGCGGCGGACCTGCTCGATCGCAGCCTGCGCGAGGGGCTGCCCGCGCGCCAGCGCCCGGCTTTTGCTCAGGCGCTCGGTTATTCCGCCTACAAGGCCAAGGATTTTGACCGCGCCGTCGCTGGCTTCAGCCAGGCTCTGCAGGAGGACGATCCCGTCCTGCGCGAACGCGCCCACCAGGGACTTGCGCACAGCCTGTACGATCAGGGCGACCAGGCCCTGGCCAAGCAGCCGAAGTTCACCTTGCGCGCCTGGCGCGATTCCGTGCGCCACTTCGATGCCGCCCTTGAGAACAACCCCGGGAATGTCGCCCTGCGCGAGAACCGCGAGTTTGTGCAGAAGCGCCTGGAGGAATTGCAGGAGCAGATCAACCAGCAGGAGCAGAAGCAGAAGGGCGACAAACAGAAAGGCGAGAAGGGCGACAAGGGCGAGGAAGGGGAGGAGGGCGAAGAGGGGGAGGCCGGCGACAAGGACGGCCAGGGCAAGGATCGCAGCCGCAAGGAAAGCCTCGGCAAAAAGGACGAGGGAGAAGACGGGAAGGAAGAGTTGCCCGAGGGGCAGATCCAGGCCGCCAATCAGGGCGAGCAAGGCAAGGAAAGCGAAGAACAGGCCGAGTCCGCTGACGACGGCCAGAACGAGGCGACAGGTTTCAGCCGCAATGAGGCGCGTGCCTTCCTGCGCACCTACGCCGATGACCAGAAAAAAGCGCAGTTGGTGCGCCCGCGCGACCCGGCGGTGAACGGGAAGGACTGGTAACCCATCATGACTGGCCGATTTGATTTTCGCTATCTGTTCCTGGGACTTTTTCTGGCTGCTGCCGCGGGTCTGCATGCCCAGGAAATCAACGCCCGCGTCGTGCCCGGCACCGCCCGCCCGAACCAAGTCCTCAGCTACGTCATCGAGGTGCGCGACGGTCAGATCGATTCCTTCAACAACCAACTGCGTCTGCCCCTGCAGATCCAGCAGACCTCGGTCGCATCGACCTCCACCCAGGTCAGCATCGTCAACGGTCAGCGCTCGACCGTGGTGCGCCTGAGCTGGGGCATCATGCCGCTCGAGCCGGGCGAGTTTGTCATTCCTGCGCAGGAGCTGGTCTCCGGTGGCCGCACCCTCGTCACCAACGAGGTCAAGCTCGTCGTTGAGCAGGGCAGTTCACCGGTAGCGGCCAGCGACGACGCCCTGCAGCCAATTCTTCAGATCGAGCCCGGTCGCAAGGAGATCTACCAGGGCGAGGTTATGCAGCTCAACTGCAGTCTGTACGTGCCGCGCCAGTTGCAACTGCGTCGGCTCGGTTTGGTTGAGATCGAGAAGAGCGACTTTGCCATCGCCCGCTTCCCGCAGCAGAGCGACCAGACGATGACCACCATCGACGGCATCGGATATTATGTGCTCACCTTCCGCAGCACCCTTTCCTCGCTGCGCACCGGCGAATTGAAGGTCGGTCCTGCCTCGATGGAGATCCTTGTCGATGTGCCGGTCGAGAATGCCGGTCGCCAGGGTAACTTTCCGCCCGGATTCCCGCCCGGCTTTTTCAATGTGCCGACCGAGCCGCGCAAGCTGACCGTCAAAAGCCAAGCGGTGACTCTGAAGGTCCTGCCGCTTCCCATGGAAGGTCGACCGGAGAACTTCAGCGGCGCGGTCGGCGAGTTCACCCTCACCGCCAACGCCACGCCGACGACGCTGACAGTCGGCGACCCTTTGGCGGTGGATCTGGTGGTGGCGGGTTCCGGCAACTTCGACGCGCTCACCGAACCTCGCCTGCTCGAACAGGGCGGCTGGAAGGCCTACCCGTCCAAGCGTTACGCGATCGAGGGCAACCTCGATCAAAACCAGACGCCGACCCTCGAGCGCAAGATCGGCTTCTCCCAGGTCTTCATTCCCGAGGCGGTCCACCGCGAGCTGCCGCCTTTTGAGATCCATTTCTTCAATCCCGGCACCCGCCAGTACGTCACCCTGCGCACCGCGGCCATCCCGCTCGCCATGACCCCGGCGCCGGCCGCAAAGGCCACCGAGTCCGCCCAGGGTGCCATGACGGTCGCCACCGAAACGCCACCACCGGTTGCCGATCCCCAGCCGGAGTTGGCCGACATCGTCATTCGGCCGCGACCCGAGGCCCGCTGGCTGGCGCCCACCGGCACGCTGCTGCTGAACAACCGCCTGTTCTGGAGTGTGCAGGCCGCGCCCGTCGGCCTGCTCGCCATCGCCTTTGTCGCCGCCTGGGCACGTCGTCGCCGCGAAACGTTGCAATCCGGTCGCGCCGGTGAACTGCGCCGCGCCTGGGCACCGCTCGAAGCCGCCTCGCGGCTGCCGGATGCCGAGTTCCTCCATCACGCCGCGCAGTTCGTCCACGTCGCCCAAGGCCTGGACCTCGTCGAGGATGCCGACCTGCGCCGCCTCCTTGAGCGCTACCAGTCGCTCAACTTCGCGCCGACCCCGCAGACGCCTCTGGACAAGGCCGAGCGCTCGCGCCTGCTCGGTCGCCTGCGCCGTCTGCTTCAGGATTCCCTGGCCCGCGCGGTCCTGCTGATCCTCTTGCTCGGCGCCACGCCGCTGCTCGCCGCCGACGAAAGCCCGGACGCCGTGTACCGCGAGGCCGTGGCGCTTTTGGAAAAGGGCGACTTTGGCCGCGCCCAGTACTTGGCTGAGGGGCTGACCAAGCGGGAGCCGCCGGTGCTCGGGGCCGATCTCTTTGAAGTCATCGGCCACGCCCGCTACCGCCAGGAGGATCCGGGTCGCGCGGCCCTCTGGTACCAGCGCGCGCAGTTGCTCGACGGTCGTGCGCCCGAGTTGCGCCAGAACCTGCGCCACCTTTTTGAGCAGTATCGCTTTCTGAGCTTTGGCGACACCTCCACCCTCGCGGGCTGGAGCCTCAAGCTGACACTCAACGAATGGCTGTGGCTTGCTGCTGCCGGTCTCTGGCTGACCCTGCTGCCGCTCACCTGGCGCGTGCTCTCGCGTCGCCCCGCCTCCTGGGTGCTGACCCTCGCCGCCTGCGGCCTGGCCCTGCTGCTGCCCTCGGCGGCCATGGCCGCCCTGCGCCCCGCCAGTGCGGAAAGGGTCGATGAACTTCACATCGTTACCGCCCCCGACATCCGCGCTTACACCGCTGCCACCACCACCTCCGGCACGGTGATCGATCTGCCGCCCGGCAGCCAGGTACGGATCGTCGAGAAACGCGGCGCCTGGATCTATGCCGAGCTGCCTTCCCGACCCGAGAACCTGCGTGGCTGGATCGAAAACCGCGCCCTGACGCCGCTCTGGCCCTGGGAGCCCTCGCTCATTCCCTGATCATGGCGGCTGCCGCCGAGGAATCGCTCGACGCCGACCTCTTGGTCGCCGGCGGGGGCATCGCCGGGGTTTGCTGCGCGCTCGCCGCCGCCCGCCTCGGTGCTCGTGTGATCCTCTGTCAGGATCGTTCTGTTCTCGGCGGCAACGCCTCCAGTGAGGTGCGCATGCACATCGTCGGCGCCACCGGCCTGCACGGTGGCACGGAGCTCGTCGATGAACTGCGCGAGGGCGGCCTCATAGAGGAGATCCGCCTCGACCTCGCCGTGCACAATCCCCAGCGCTCACCGGCGCTGATGGACCTGCTGCTGTACGACAAATGCCGGCGCGAACCCAATCTCACGCTCTTGCTCAACACGACGGTGGTCGCCGCCGAGGTTGAGGGCGACCTCATCCGCTCCGTGCGTGCCGAGCGGCCCTCCACCGAGCAGGCTTTCCGCATACGCGCGCCAATGTTTGCCGACTGCACCGGCGACGGCCGTCTCGGCCTGGAGGCGGGCGCGCCCTTCCGTCACGGTCGCGAGGCCAAATTTGAGCACGGCGAATCGTTGGCCCAGGAGGTGGCCGACGCCTGCACGCTCGGTTCTTCGATCCTCTTCCAAGCGCGCCGGCACGACCAGCCCATGCCCTTCACCGCGCCGCCCTGGGTGCGCCGCTTTGAGGCCGGCGACTTCCGGCTGCGGCCCTACGCCCAGAGCGGTTTTGATCTTGGCCTCGAGTATGGCTACTGGTGGATCGAATGGGGCGGGCACCTCGACACCATCCGCGACAACGAACGCATCCGCGACGAACTGCTCGCCATCACCCTCGGCGTCTGGGACTTCGTCAAAAACCGTTCCGAGGTCGATGCCGACCACTGGGCGCTCGAATGGATCGGCTTCCTGCCCGGCAAACGCGAGAGCCGGCGCCTCCTCGGCCAGCACCGGCTCAGCGAGAGCGACCTCCTGGAGTCGCGCGCCTTCACCGATGCCATCGCCTTCGGCGGCTGGCCGATCGACACCCATCCGCCCGAAGGCGTCGATGCCCCCGACCTGCCGCCCTGCACCCAGCACGAGCTGCCGTTTGTCTATGACATCCCCCTGCGCGCCTGCGTCTCGGTGGGGCCGCGCAATCTCTTCTTTGCCGGTCGCAACCTCTCCGCCACTCACATCGCCTTCGCCTCCACCCGTGTCATGGCCACCTGCGCCGCAGTGGGGCAGGGGGTGGGCACCGCCGCCGCCCTCGCCCTGCGCGCAGGCGTCGCCCCCGCCGACATCGCCGGCCAGCCGCACCTGATGCACGCCATCCAGCAGCGCCTGCTGCGCGACGACGCCCACCTGCTCGGTGTCGCTCATGACGATGCCGAGGACCTCGTGCCGCACGCCTGCGAGATCGTCGCCTCCAGCGCCCAGCCCGGGGCAGGGCCGGAGCAGGTGCGCAGCGGTCGCACCCGCCTCATCTCGCGCCTGCCCGCCGAACGTCGTCAGCCCGGCCTGCACCGCTGGATGAGCGAACCAGGCCTGCCCGCCTGGCTGGAGCTGCGTTGGGCCGAACCCCTGACGATCCACGAGGTGCAGGTCGTTTACGACACCGGCCTGCACCGCCTGCTCACCCTGTCGATGGCCGAGGGTTACACGCAAAAGATGCTTTGGGGTCGCCCCCAGCCCGAGACCGTGCGCGACTACCAGCTCGCCGCCGCCACCGCCGACCGCTGGCAGGAACTCGTCCGCGTCGAAGCCAACCACCAACGCCGCCGTGTCCATCGCCTGACCCAGCCCGTCACCACCCGCGCCCTCCGCCTCACCGTCACCGCCACGAACGGCCTCGATCACGCCCGCGTCGTCGAGGTGCGTGTTTACGGCGATGCGAGGGGCCGATCTGTTGATGCCTGACTGGAGTTGGGTCCGGTCTGCTTTTGCCCATTGACCCGGTCATCCATTGTGGATGACGGCCACGGATCCGTTGGCTGGCATCAAAGGTTTGCAATCCATCGTGGCCTGCTCCGTTTCTGTTCCCATGTCCGACGCAGATTCAGCCGCCTATCCCTACCTTGAGGAAGCCCTGCCGGGGTTCCACCGGGGCCGGGCGGTGTTGAAGGTGGCGGGCGATTCGCTGACGGACCTGGGTTTTGTCGGCACCAAGTACGACTTCTACCGCTTTGCCAACCGGCTGCGGCTGGCGGCCTGCTTTGGGGGCTTGCACCTGAAGGGTTTTGGCGAGGACACCGCCGCCGGTTACGACGCCCTCACCCAGGTGTTTTTCACCTGGTCGGCCTTCGAACGCTACGCCGACCTCGCCAATGACCGGCCGCCCTTTCGTGCGCTCTTTGCCCATCACCCGCGCTCCACGGTGCACGAACTCGCCGCCTTTTGCCGTGGCCAGGATCCGGAGCACAAGCTGGTCGGCTTTCTCATCACCCAGAGCCTGTTGCCGGTGCATGAGACGCATCTGACGCGCTATCGCGACGGCCATGACTTTTCCGTGCTGACCTTGGCGGCCTGCATTCGGCACATCTTCGCTCACGGCCATCTGACGGCGAATCCCTACCGGCTGCCCGCCGGCAACCTGGTGCTGATCTGCTGTGCGCTGCATCAGTTTCTGCTCGACTTCATGCGCAGCGATTTTCTCCGCCGCGTGCAGGTGGCGGAAGCTGGGGTTTGAACGTCGTGTGTCGTGCGGCGCTGTCAGTGCTTCAGGTCAGCCAGGTCTTGCTCATTTGAGCTTCGCTTTGGCATCGGGCGCTGGCGGCGCGGCCGGTGCTGTCGCGGCGACTTCGGGCGCAAAGCAATACATGACGCCATCGTCCGCTCCGAAGATGACGCGCTCGCCGGCCACCGCCGGCGAGGTTTTGACCGCGGCGCCGATTTCGTACTGCCAGAGTTCCTTGCCATCGTTCGGAGCGAGGGCGTACACGTAACCGTCGTCGCTGCCAAAGATCACCGCCTTGCCGGCGCATACGACCGCGCTGCTGTCGATCCGGCCGCGGCTGCGGTATTCCCAGATCCGGGCGCCGGTGACGCGGTCGATGGCATGAAAGCGGCGGTCGCGTCCGCCGACGAAGACCGACTTCTCCCAGATCGCCGGCGCGGCGTAGAACTCAAACTCGCGCTCGCCGTACTCCCAGACCTTCATGCCGTCGTTCAGGCTGTAGGCGCCGACCCGGTTGCCGTAGTGTGAGACGTAGACCACGCCGTCGGCGATGGCGACGTTGTTGCCGATGTAGGCGCCGACGTCGATGTCGCGCTTTTGCACGCCCGTGGCGACATCGTGCACGTGCAGGACGCTGTCGCAGCCGCCGAAGACCACGACGCCGTCGCCAGTGGCGGCGCCGCCGTTGATGTAGTAACCGGTCTCGGCCGCCCACTCCTTCTTGCCGGTCTTGGCGTCGAGGCAGTAGACACTGTAGTCGTAGCTGCCGATGAGGATTTTGGTCTCGCCGCTCTGCGGGTGAATCCAGGTGTTGGCCGCGGCGTGGATCTCGGCCTGGGTCTCGAACTTCCAGACTTCCTTGCCCGTGTCGGCGTTCCAGGCATAGACAAAGCCGTCCTGGCAACCGGCGACGACCAGCTCTCCGGCAAAGGACGCGGCGCCGTCGAAGGCGCCCTGGCCCCCGGCCTCCCAGAGCTTGGCGCCGGTGGCCAGATCGAGGCAGTAAAACTTGCCCTCCTTGCAGCCGGCATAGACCTTGCCTGCGCGCACGACGGCGCTGGCGACCAGCATCTCGCCGCGCGCCTTTTCGACTGGCACGGCACGGAACTGCCAGACCGGTTTCATCGGGAAACGCAGTGCCACCGGCGACAGGCCGCGCATGGCTTCGTCGCCGCGCGCATGGATCCAGTCGCCCGCCGGTTCGGCGGCGGGGGCAAGGGTGGCGAGGCAGAGCAGCGGCAGAAGGCGGTGGAGCGGCATGGCGAAGGGGTACGTTGGCAGCATGCAGGATGATGCAGGTTCGGCCACCTGCCAAGTGCGGCAGACGGCTCTGTGTGAAGCCGCTCCGGTACGGCGTACCCCTTGTGCCATGAAACTGCTGCTCTGTCTCCTTCTTGCTGTCCCCTGTGTCCATCTCGCCGCCGCGCCGCTGAAGGCCGGCTTTGCCGAGCGCGACATCACACCCGGCATCGGCATGGAACAGCCGGGCGGCTATGGCAAGGCCTACCACCGCAGCTTCCACGACGCCTGCAAGGTGCGTGTGGCGGTTTTTGACGATGGCAGCCGCCGCGTGGCACTGGTCGGACTCGACACCCTCGTTGTGCCGCGCTCGGTCGTGGTCGATGCCCGCGCCCGGATTGAGAAGGAACTGAAATTGCCAGGCGATGCCGTGCTGATCGGTGCCTCGCACTCGCATTCCTCGGGCCCGGTCGGCATGGTGCTGCCCGGTGAGTTCGATGCGGCTTCCGATCTGGTGAAGCGACTCGCCTACGAGGAGTCCTCCTGCGCCGATGCCGGCTTCCTGCTGCGAGTCACTCATGAGATCGTCGAGGGCGTGCGCGCCGCGCTCGCCGGCGCGGTGCCGGCGCAGATCGGCTACGGCTTCGGCCACGAGGACAAGGTCGCCTTCAACCGTCGCCTGCGCATGAAGAACGGCCAGAGCTGGAGTCATCCGGGGCAGGGCAACCCCGACATGCTCGAGTATGCCGGCCCCATCGATCCGCAGGTCGGCGTGGTCGGTGTCTGGGATCTGCAGGGCCAGCTGCTCGGCACGGTGGTCAATTACGCCTGCCATGCCACGACCAACCCGGGCGGCATTTCGGCGAACTGGATCTACTACCTCGAACGCACGATCCAGGGCGCGCTCGACACCCGCGCACCGGTGGTGTTCCTGCAAGGCGCCTGCGGCGATGTCACTCAGGTCGACAACCTCAGTGCCCACCGGCGGCCCGGCGCCGAGGAATGGGCGCGCCTGGTCGGCGGTCGGGTCGGCGCCGAGGCGGTCAAGGTGCTGCTGTCGATGCCGCGCGCCACTGAAGCCAGGCTCGACAGCCGTCAGAAGGTGCTTTCGATCCCACGCCGCAAGCCGTCGCCGGCGCGCGTGCAGCGCAGCCTGGAGATCATCCAGGCCGGCCGGCCGCAGGGCGATGCCACCGAGTACCTCTTCGCCAAGGAAATCCTCCTTCTGGACCACCTCTGCCAGGTCTCGCCGCAGGTTGATTGCGAGGTGCAGGTGGTTCAGGTGGGTCCCGCCGCCTACGTGACCAATCCGGCCGAGTACTTTGTCCAGTTCGGCCTCGACATCAAAAAGGGCAGTCCCTTCGCCTTCACCTTTCCGGTCGAGCTCGCCAACGGCAGCGTCGGCTACGTGCCGACCGAGGAAGCCTTCGGTCCAAGTGGAGGTGGCTACGAAACCCGCCTGACCGCCTACAGCAACCTCGTCATCACCGCTGGCCGCCAGATGGCCGACACCGGCATCGCTCTGACGAAGGAACTGCAGCCCGGCCCGGTGCCGGAACATCCCAAGGCCCCGGCGTTCGCCCGTCCGTGGACCTACGGGAACGTCGCGCCGGAGCTGGAGTGAGGGGAATGCGGAATGACGATTGTGAACCGCGAACCATTTGCCGAAATCTCGGGGTGATGTTGGCGTTAGTGGGCTGACATGATGACTCGTTTTCTGCCATTCCTGGCGACTGCCGCGCTGGCCGTAGCGGCGCCGCCCAACGTTGTGGTGTTTCTGGTCGATGACCTCGGCCAACGCGACCTCGGCTGTTACGGCAGCACGTTTTATGAGACGCCGAACATCGACCGACTCGCCCGAGAGGGGGCGCGGTTTACCGACGGTTATGCGGCCTGCCCGGTGTGTTCGCCGACGCGTGCCAGCCTGATGACGGGGCAGTGGCCGCAGCGCACGGGGATCACCGACTACATCGGCGCGCCGCTGACGCCCGAGCAGTGGAAGCGCAACACAAAGCTGTTGCCGGCACCCTACAGGGACCGACTCAACCTCCAGTCACCAACCCTTGCCAAGGCGATGAAGGAGGCCGGCTATGCGACCTTTTTTGCGGGCAAGTGGCACCTGGGGCCGGAGGGTTGGTGGCCGGAGAATCAGGGATTTGATCTCAATAAGGGCGGAGTGGATCGCGGCGGTCCCTATGGGGGCGGCAAGTACTTCTCGCCCTACGGCAATCCACGCCTCGAGGACGGACCGGCGGGTGAGCATTTGCCGGACCGTCTGGCCCGTGAAACGGCGGGCTTCATTGAGCATAACAAGGACCGACCGTTCTTCGCCTACTTCTCTTTTTACTCCGTGCACACGCCGCTGATGGCACGCGAGGATCTGCGCCTCAAGTACGAGGCCAAGCGCCAGCGACTCGGTCTGCAGGAGAAGTGGGGGCGTGAGCACGAGCGCGATGTCCGGCTGGTGCAGGAGCACGCGGTCTACGCCGCCATGGTTGAGGCCATGGATCAGGCGGTCGGTACGGTGCTGGCCAAGCTCGACGCGCTCGGCCTGGCGGAGAACACGCTGGTGGTTTTCACCAGCGACAACGGCGGACTGTCGACCAGCGAGGGCTGGCCGACCTCCAACCTGCCGTTGCGCGGCGGCAAGGGTTGGATGTATGAGGGTGGCATTCGCGAACCCTGGATCGTGCGCTGGCCTGCCGTGGTCGAGCCCGGACGTGTCGTGGGCACGCCGGTGAGCAGCCCGGATCTCATGGCCACCCTGCTCGACGTGAGTGGCGGCAAGCCGGGCCCCGGACAGGTGCTGGATGGCACCAGCCTGCTGCCGGTTCTGCGCGGTGGGGAGCTGCCGGAGCGGGCGCTGTTCTGGCACTACCCGCACTACGGCAACCAGGGCGGTGCGCCGGCTGCGGCCATTCGCCGGGGCAACTGGAAACTCATCGAGTGGTTTGAGGACAACCAGGTTGAACTGTTCAACCTCGCCGAGGATGTTGGCGAGCAGAAGGATCTCGCGTCAGCCCAACCGGAGCGGGTCGCCCGACTGCGCGCCGAGTTGCAGGCCTGGCACAAGCAGGTGGGGGCCCTGTTCCCGGTCACCAACCCTGCGTACGATCCTGCCCAGCCGAGCGGGCGCACCGCCAACCGGCTCGCGGCCGCGGGCAAGAAGAAAAAGAAAACCTGAGCTGTCTAGCCCTCCGGCTGTCCGGTCGGGAGGGGTCGTGCGGGTTCATTTCAGTTCCTCCTTGATCATGCGTTCCCTGATTCTGCTTCTCACCACCCTGGCCGGTCTCGCGTCCGCGGCCAGTCGTCCGAACTTCCTGTTCATCCTGGTCGATGACCAGTCGCCCTTCGACCTGAAGGTCTATGATCCGAAGTCGCCCCTGAACACCCCGAACCTCGACCGCCTCGCCGCCGAGGGCATGGTGTTCGAAGGTGCTTACCACATGGGCTCGTCCAGTGGCGCGGTCTGCACGCCGTCGCGCCACATGATCATGAGTGGTCGCACGGTCTGGCGCCTGCCGGTCTCGCCCTGGGGCCAAAAAACCTCGCCGCCTCGGCTCGAGCAGAACACGATCCCTGCGGTCTTCAACCGCGCCGGCTATGCGACCATGCGCACCTGCAAGCTGGGTAACAGCTACGAGGCCGCCAACCGACTGTTCGCCGTCCGCCACGATGCCAGCAAGCGCGGTGGCGATGCTGAGTCCGGCAGTGCCTGGCACGGCGACCGCGTCATTGATTACCTGGGCGACCGCGTGGCGGGGGCGGAGACAAAGCCCTTCCTGATCCAGTTCGGTTTTTCGCATCCGCATGACACCCGCGATGGCAGGCCGGAGTTGCTGTCCAAATACGGCGCGGTGAATCACGCGGACCCCGCTGCTCCGCCCTCGCTGCACTCCCTGCAGCCGCCGCTGCCGGGCAATTACCTGGCCAGGCATCCGTTCGACACGACCCACTCCGACGTGCGCGATGAGGTGCAGGTCAGCGGCGTCTGGCAGCGGCGTGACGAGGCAAGCATCCGCAATGAGATCGGCCGCGAGTATGCCTGCGTGGAGAACATCGACCAGCAGATCGGTCGCGTGCTGGAGAAGCTGAGGGCGATGGGTGAGCTCGACAACACCTACATCATCTACACCGCCGATCATGGCATTGCGATCGGACGTCACGGCCTGATGGGCAAACAGAACCTCTACCAGCACACCTGGCGCGTCCCGTTCATCGTCAAGGGCCCTGGCATCCGGGCCGGCAGCCGGGTTGAGGGCAACATTTACCTGCTCGACCTGCTTGCAACCCTTTGTGATCTCGCCGGCATTGCGGCGCCGGAAACGAACGAGGGGCTCAGCTTCCGGCCGGTGCTTGAAGGGCGCAGCGAACGCGTGCGCGAGGTGCTCTATGGCGCCTACTCCGGCGGCAGCAAGCCTGGCATGCGCTGTGTCAAGCAGGGCGACTGGAAACTCATCCGCTACGAGGCGCCCGACCGCGGGGTCAATGAAGTTCAGTTGTTCAACCTCGCAGAAAATCCCGGCGAATGGTTGCCCCAGCACCGTGATCCAGCGCTTGTTGACCTGGCCGGCATCCGGCCGTCGCCCAGCCAGACCAACCTCGCCCGTGATCCGGCCCATGCCGGCAAGTTGGCCGAGATGCAGGCCCTGCTGCTCAGCGAGATGCGCCGTCTCGACGATCCCTGGCGGTTCAGCGACCAGCCCTCGGACAATCTGCCCGAGCCACCGGCCCCGAAGCCGCGCAAGGCCGGCAAGAAAAAGCCGTGAGGGGCTCGAAAAAATGTCCGGTCCCGACGGCTGATGTGGGGTAAAGTCAGCACGGATGAACTTGCACGAAACCCAGTCCGCCCAGGCCTTTCTCGCCCACCACGACTTTGTTCGCGGGGTCGCGTTGAAGTACGCGCCCTGGCCGGGCCTGGTCGAGGACATCAGCCAGCAGGTCTTTCTCGAATTCCTCGCCAAGGAGTCGCGCTGGGATCTGTCGCAGGACCTGCGGCCGCTCTTGGCGACCATGACGCGTCATGTCGCCCTGCGACTCTGGCGCGAGCGCACACGCCAGCAGCCGGAAGTCGTGCAGAAACTGGCCGAACACATCCGCCAGCTGGCCGAGGAGCGGGACGCGCCGCCGCGCTGGCAGGAGGAGGTGCGCGCCCTGCGTGGCTGCCTTGCCAAACTGCCGGAGAAAAGTCGCGAGCTGATCGAGCTGCATTACTACCGCGAGATCCGCACCCCGGAAATCGCCGGTCAGGTGCGCATGACCGCCGGCACCGTCTGCCGGGCGCTGTCGCGGGTGCGCGAAAAGCTGCGCGACTGCATCCGCCGTTCACTCGAAGGGGAAGGAGGTATCCATGCCGGAACCTGACGAGCTCATCCAGCTTTATCTCGAAGGAGGACTCGACGAGGCCGGGGCGTGCCAGTTGCACGATCGGCTGCAGGCTGATCCCGGCTTGGCGGACCAGCTGTTTCTCCAGCTGGAGATGGATGCCCTGCTGAGGGCGAGCGCGCCGCCGACCTATGTTGCCGCACCTGCACCGCGCCGCCGTTACCGGTTTCGCACGCTTGCCACGGTGGCCGCGCTGGCGGCCTGTATCGCTCTTGCCGGGGCTTGGATCCTCGAGAGGCTTGCCTCGGCCGCCGAAGTCTGGGTGGAACCGACCACGGCCGCGGTGGCCGTGCTCACCCATGGCGTGCAAATGGACTGGGACCGGCCGGGCATTGAGCCGGGGGCGCCGCTCGCGCCGGGTCCTCTGAAGCTGCGCTCCGGCATCGCCCAGATTGAATTCTTCACCGGTGCCCGCATTCGCATCGAGGGGCCGGCCGAGCTGGAACTGATCTCCGCCGGCGAGGCGGCTTTGCGTCGCGGCAAGCTCAGTGCCGAGGTGCCGCCGCAGGCGGTCGGTTTCAGGATTCGCACGCCGCAGGGCGAGGTGGTCGATCTCGGCACCGAGTTTGCCTTGCAGGTCGACGGCAGCTCTTCGGAAGTGCACGTGTTCAAGGGCGAGGTCGAGGTGCATCCCCGGGCGGCGGAGATGCGTTCGCTCCGGGAGGGGCAGGCGGTGGCCTTCGGTTTGCGCACGGACGAGCGGGTTGCCAATCCCGCCGATTTCGCAGCGCTCGGCGAGCTCGATGCGCGCAATGCAGATTCCCTGCGCTCTGAATTTGCCCGCTGGCATGAGCGCGGCGAAAGCCTCAATCGCGATGCGGGTTTGCTGGTCCGCTTTGACTTTCAGGATGTCGCCGGCAGCCGCCGGCTTCGCAACGCCGTTGCGGGTTCCGAGGTGGCCGATGGCAGCATTGTTGGCGCCACCTGGACTCAGGGACGATGGCCGGGCAAGCAGGCGCTCGATTTCCGCAACGTCAGCGATCGTGTCCGCCTGGCCATTCCGCGCGAGTTGGCGGCGTTGACGCTGTCGGCCTGGGTGCGCGTGCACGGCCTCGACCGCACGTTCAATTCTCTGTTCATGTCGGAGAGCTGGGGCGACCGACGGGCCCACTGGCAGATCACCCGCGAAGGGCAGGTTCGCCTCGGTGTGGCAGGACGCGCCGGCGAGCGCCATGTCGACTATGACACGCCGGTGCTTTTCACGCCCGAGCGCCTGGGGCGCTGGACTCATCTGGCCGTGGTCTTTGATCCGGCGGCACGTGAGGTGCGGCACTACGCCGATGGTGAACTGCTGGCGCGGCTGCCCTTGAGCGATGCCTCGCCGCTGCGGTTGGGCATGGCCGAACTGGGCAACTGGAATGACCAGCGGCGCCTGGGCGGTGTGGCCATCCGCCACCTGAGCGGTGCAATGGACGAGTTCGCGCTCTGGAGCCGACCCTTGGAGGCCGGGGAAATTCGCGCACTGGCGCGGTGAACGGGCCCATCGCAGCCTCTGCCGCGGAGCTTGCATTCCGGCCGATCTCCGCCTACTTCGCGACTCCATGAGTCATTCTCCGCAACCTGTCGGCAATCACGTCTCCGTGTGGGGTGAGGGCCCCATCTGGCATCAGGACCGCCTGCTCTACGTTGACATCGAGGCCCACAAGATCCTCGCCCTTCATCCTGCCTCGGGCTTGGAGCAGGAGTGGGAAGTCGGCCAGCGGGTTGGCACCGTGGTGCCGCGCGCACGCGGCGGCCTGGTCTGGGCCGGCGACACCGGGTTTCATTTTCTCGATGAAGCGACCGGTTTCAGCACGGCCATCGCCGATCCCGAACCTGATCTGCCGGACAACCGCTTCAACGACGGAAAGTGCGACCCCGCGGGTCGCCTCTGGGCGGGCAGCATCTGCCTGAAACGGCGCCCGGAAGCCTCGCTTTACTGCCTGCATCCCGACCTGAGGGTCGAAAAGAAGTTCGGTCCGGTCACCAACTCCAACGGCATCATCTGGAGCCTCGATGGTCGCACGATGTACTACATCGACACCCCCAGCAAAAAGCTGCGCGCCTTCGATTTCGAGGTCGCCACCTCAGCGATCTCCGCTGAGCGTGTCCTCTGGGACACGTCCGCCGATCCGAGCAGTCCGGACGGCATGACGATCGACCGCGACGGCCGCCTGTGGATTGCCTTCTGCCATGGCGGCAAGGTCGTCTGCTTTGATCCGGCGACGCGATCGGTGGTCGAGCAGATCGATTTCCCTTGCATTGAAACCACCGCCTGCGCCTTCGGGGGGGCTGATCTTGGCGATCTGTACGTGACCACGGGCCTCAAGCCCGGCCTCGACGAACCGCTGGCGGGGCGCCTCTTCATCTGCCGGCCCGGGGCCTTCGGCGTCCCGGCCTCTTCCTTCGCCGGCTGAGCCCATGTCGTTCCGCCTCGAAATGCTGCAGGTGGCGCGGGTGGCGCCGAAATTGCTGGGTGAATCCGCCGGCCTCGTCGCCGGCTTCCTTCGCTCGCGGCTGCATCCCGGGGGCGCTTTTCTGGATAGGGCGGGTCGCCCTGATCTCTACTACACGGTCTTCGGTCTCGAGGGACTGTCCGCCCTCCAGGAGAATGTGCCGCTGGAGCCAACCCGCGCCTGGCTGGCCGGCTTTGGCGATGGCGAGGGACTCGATTTTGTTCACCTGTGTTGCCTGGCCCGTTGTCATGCGGGGCTCGGTCTAGCGGGCTTGTCGGAGCCGGCGCGGGTGAAATTGGCCGAGCGACTCGAGCGCTGGCGCACGCCGGACGGCGGCTACCACCAGTCGCCCGGTCGCGGCAACGGCAGTGCCTATGGCTGCCTCATCGCCTGGGGGGGCTACCAGGATCTGGGCTTGCTGCCGCCCGACGCGCTGGCCATCGCCAATTGCATGGACCGCCTGGAGACGCCCGACGGAGCCTGGTCGAATGAGCCCGGCCTGACGCTGGGTTCAACGACGGCGACCGCCGCGATGCTCTCCCTCTACCGCCACCTGCAACTGCCGCCGCCTGTGGCCGCGCTTGCCTGGCTTGAACGGCAGTGCCTGCCGGCGGGCGGCTTTCTGGCCGTGCCTGGAGCCCCGGTTCCCGATTTGTTGTCGACCGCTGTGGCCCTGCACGCCCTCTCTGACCAACCGCAGGCCCTGGCCCGGCTGCGCGAACCCTGTCTCGACTTCCTCGACTCGCTGTGGAGCGCCGAGGGCGGTTTTCACGGCAACTGGACCGACGACGTTCTCGATCCTGAGTACACCTACTACGGCCTGCTGGCGCTGGGTCACCTGGCCCTTTGAGCCGGACAAGAAGCTGCTCGCCTCCCGGAGTCAGGCCTCGGTGGCGCGGTCGAGCCGGTAAATCACCCGGCGCAGGCCGGAGTTTTCCTCGACCGATCGACCAACCGTGCAACCGAGCAGGCGCTCGATCATTTCGCACTCGATCTTTTCGACGAGGGGGTATTTTTTCACGACCTCGGCATAGGGGCAGTGGTAGTCGACTAGGCGCAGGGCGCCGGTGGGCGCGCGTTCGATCGTCGACAGACAGCCATCCTGGGTCCGCAGGCGGGCGAGCACAATGGCCTTGTTCTCCAGGACGGTTTCTGCATCGATGGTCGGCTGGAAGCGGGCGGTGCGCTCCTGCAGCCAGGCGTAGAGCAGTTTTTCCGCAGCATTCGGTCCAAACACCCGCTCGGCCTGGGCAAGCAGTTCGAGCATGGGGCCGCTGCAGCCAGTGTCGAAGACCGGGTTCAGCTTGGGGGTCAGGCGGTAGATCTTTTCCGGGCGACCGTGCGGCACCGGGTGGCGCCAGGTGTCCAGGTAGCCCTTGCGCACCATGGAGTCGCAGTGCTGCTTGACGCCCATGTAGCTCATCTTGAGCGGGTCACGCAGCTCGTTCACCGTCATGCCCGATGACTGCTTGAGAAGACGAATGATCTCAATGGCGGGTGAGGGGAGCAGGTCGCGCAAGAGAGAAAGAATCATGGCCGCAGGTCGGACCTAACGGATGGAGGTTCTTGGCCCATAGGTTCTTTTGTCATCTTTTTCCGCAACAAGTTTGACAGGGGCTTTTTCCCGGTCGTAACCTTGATTTGAGAATCCCCAATGCGCCCGCTGCCCGCCCCGCTGCCCGAAAAGGAGTTTCGTTCGCACGCCCCCGGATTCTGGAGGGATGAAGTCGTGTCCCAGGAGGAATGGAATTCCGCTTCCTGGCAGCTTCGTCACCGCATCACCACCCTGGCCCAGCTGGAGAAGCACCTGGTGCTGACCGACGAGGAGCGCGCCGGCGTCCTTTTGAGCGGCAACAAGCTGGCGATGGCGATCACGCCCCACTATTTCAATCTGATCGATCCCGAGGATCCCGAGGATCCGATCCGTCGCCAGGTCATCCCGCGCATCGAGGAAACCTGGGATGATCCCGAGGAGATGGCCGACCCCTGCGGTGAGGATGGTCGCATGCCGGTGCCCGGTCTCGTGCACCGCTACCCGGACCGGGTGCTCTTTCTGGTGACCGACCGCTGTGCCAGCTACTGCCGGTACTGCACGCGCAGCCGCGTGGTCAGCGGGGTTGGCGAGCAGGAACTGCACACCGACCACGAGGCCGCCTTCCGCTACTTGGAAAAGCACACCGAGGTGCGCGACGTCCTGCTCAGCGGCGGCGACCCCCTGCTGTTCAGCGATGCCAAGCTGGAGCTGATCCTCGCGCGTCTGCGCGCCATCCCCCACATCGAGTTCCTGCGCATTGGCAGCCGTGTGCCGATCTTCCTGCCGCAGCGCATCACGCCCGAGCTTTGCCGCATGCTGCAGCGCTACCATCCGCTTTGGCTGAGCATCCACACCAACCACCCCCGTGAACTGACCACCGAGGTTCGCGAGGCGCTTGGCCGCCTCGCCGACCACGGTGTGCCGCTGGGCAACCAGAGTGTCCTGCTGCGTGGCGTCAATGACGACGCCGAGGTGATGAAGTCGCTCGTCCAGAAACTGCTCATGTGCCGCGTCCGGCCCTACTACCTCTACCAGTGCGACCTCATCCAGGGCAGCTCGCACCTGCGCACCAGCGTGCAGACCGGGGTCGACATCATCGAGCAGCTGCGCGGTCACACAACCGGCTACGCGGTGCCGCAGTTCGTCATCGACGCGCCCGGCGGTGGCGGCAAGGTGCCGGTCAATCCGGATTATGTTCTCCTGCGCGACGAGCAGCGCACCCTGATCCGCAATTTTGAGGGGCGCAGCTTCGACTACCCTGAGCCGGCGATGGTGCGCCTGACCTGAGCCGGGCAAATTGCGGACTTGTCGCCGCGCCTGGGCACGGGCAATGATGACCTGCATGCTCCGGTATCAGATCCTCGTTGCCCTGCTTCACTTTCTCGTCTTCCTCATCGGGGCGGGCATCGGCTCGTTTCTGAACGTCGTCATCCACCGAATGCCGCGCGGGCTTTCGGTCAATGAACCGCGCCGTTCCTTCTGCCCGTCCTGCCGCTGGCAGATCCCCTGGCATCAAAATCTGCCGGTGTTGAGCTGGCTGTTCCTGCGCGGTCGCTGCGCCAACTGTCGCGCGCCCATCCCAGCGCGTTACCTGGTCGTTGAAATCGTCACCGGGTTGCTGATTTACGCCGTCTTTTTGAGGTTCGGCGGCGACTGGGCTATGGCGGCCGACTGGGGACCGCGTGTGCTCTGCTACTGGGTGTTCACAGCCCTGCTGGTGGCGGGCACCTTCATTGACATCGAGCACTACCTGCTGCCGCATCCGATCACAATCGGTGGCACGGTGGCCGGCCTGTTATGCGCCACCCTGCTGCCGGACCTGCTAGGTCAGGAGACGCGTTTGTACGGTTTTCTGGTCAGTTTTGGCAGCGCCGCACTCGGTCTTGGCGGTCTCTGGCTGGTGGTGGAGCTCGGCAAGCTCGCCTTCGGCCGCAAGCGTCACCGGTTTGACGGCCAGCAGCCCTGGAGTGTCACCCAGCCCGACGACAGCCTGCCGCCAGTCGTGACCCTCGCCGGTGAAGAATATGCCTGGGAGGACCTGTTCAGCCGTGCCAGCGACCGTCTGGTGCTGGCTTGCTCCCGGCTGAAGACCAATGCCGGTGAGTGGCGCGACGCCAGCGTCGAGCTGTGGGCGGAAAAACTGGTCGTGCGACCCGCCGGCGGGCAGGTCCGCGAGTTCCGCATCGAGGACGTCACCCTGTTGGAGGGCACGGCCAGCGAGGTGGTCATTCCGCGCGAGGCCATGGGTTTTGGCGACGTGCTGTTCCTGATGATGATTGGCGCCTTCCTCGGCTGGCAGGCGGTCATCCTCACGGTTTTTGCCGCCTCGGTGCTCGGCACCCTGGTCTCGGGCGCCACCCGCCTCTTGGGACTCGCCGCGTGGGGCAGCAAGCTGCCCTTCGGGCCCTACCTGGCGGGCGGTGCGCTGGTCTGGTTGTTCCGCGGCCCGGAATTGCTGGCCTGGTATCTGGGCAAACTGCGGCCGCCGGGATTCGACGTCTGATCACCAGCCACCGCCGAGGGCGCGCAGCATCTGCACGGCTGCGACCAGACGCTGGCCATCAAGCTGGGCCTGGCTGAGGCGGGCGGCGAGCACCACGCGTTCGGCATCGACGACTTCGAAGTAGTTCGACAAGCCACGGTCGTAGCGCAGGCGCGCCAGCTTGGCGGTTTCCTGGGCGGCGGCGACGGCGGCGGCGACAGCGGCACGCTGAAGCTCGAAGGTGCGGGCATCTAGCAGGGCGTCCTCCACTTCGCGCAGGGCGGTGAGCACAGTCTGTTTGTAGGCGGCAATCGCCTCCTCATGCCGGGCGCGGGCGCCGCGCAGGCCGCCGAGCAGACGCCCCCCCTGAAAGAGGGGCAGGGTGACCTGCGGGCCGATGCTGGCGGTCTTGGCCCGTCCCTGGAGAAAGTCCTCGGAACCGACGCTCTCCAGCCCACCGGTGCCGACAAGACGGAAGCTTGGGAAGAAATCGGCCATGGCAACGCCAATGGCGGCGTTGGCGGCGCGAAGGTTCTGCGCGGCGGCAAGCAGGTCCGGGCGGCGCTGCAAGATGGTGCTTGGCAGGCCGGCGGGGACGCGCGGCGGTGCCGGCAGGCGGGAGTTGCGTTGCTTTTGGAAATCGGCTGGAGGATCCCCGCAGAGGACGGCGAGAGCGTGCTCAAGCGAGCCACGCTGGCGCTCGATGGCAACAAGGTCTGCTCGGGTCAGTTCGAGTTCCGTGCGGGCGCGGGCCACATCCATCTCGTTGGCAAGCCCGCCCTGGAAACGTGAGGTCTGCAGGTCGAGCGCCTCCTGGCGCAGGGCCACAGTCTCCTTGAGGATTTGTCCCTGGGCTTCGAGCGAGGCGGTGAGGAAGTGGTGGCGGGCGACCTCGGCGGCGACGATGAGGCGCTGGGCGTCGACCAGATCGCGCTGGGCCTGCTCGCGGGCGCGGGCGCCCTCGACCCCGCGGCGGACGCGGCCCCACAAATCGAGCTCGTAGTTGAGGTCGAGGAAGAGGCGGTAGCGGTCGCGCTCCAGTTCCGGCAGGCTTGCGCCGGTGGGCAGGTTGGCGCCCACGCTCTTGGCGGACAGGCGCTCAAAGGTGGACGAGTTGAAGATGCCGAGTTGCGGGAACCAGGCGGCGCGTTCGATCTGCGACAGGGCGCGGGCCGATTGCACACGAGCCAGGGCTCCAGCCAGTTGCTGGTTGCCGGAGAGCGCGCGGTCGACAAGGTCGTTGAGTTCGCGGTCACGGAACAGGGTCCACCAGGTGTCGGGCGACGTGGTGGCTGCATTGCCGGCGGGCGACTGTTTCCATCGGCCCGGCAGCTTGAGGTCGGGGGCGGAGAAGTCGG
Organism: Prosthecobacter sp.; assembly: GCA_044345215.1. GTDB lineage: Bacteria > Verrucomicrobiota > Verrucomicrobiia > Verrucomicrobiales > Verrucomicrobiaceae > Prosthecobacter. The sequence goes on from JBIJBO010000015.1 coordinate 35,515, forward strand.
GACCGAGGGTGCAGGAAGTGAGCAGCAGGGTCGCGCCCAAGGCGCGGACAGACACAGGGGGCATGGATAAAAACACGTCGCCTGTGGCTCAATTCTCCGTGTATTTTCCCAGGTCGCGGAACTTTTGGTAGCGCTGTTCGAGCAGTTGCTCCATCGGCTTGCCGTCCAGTTCAGTCAGCGCGGCCAGCACGCCTTCCTTGAGGAAAGCGGCTGCGGCGGCGTGATCGTGGTGGGCGCCGCCCGGAGGTTCGGGGATGATGCCATCGATGATGCCGAGCTTGGCGAGATCCTGGGCGCTGAGCTTCAGGGCACTGGCGGCCTCGGGGGCATGCTCGCGGTGCTTCCACAGAATGGCTGCGCAGCCCTCTGGGCTGATGACCGAGTAGTAGGCGTTCTCCAGCATGAGCACACGGTCGGCGATGCCAATGCCAAGTGCGCCTCCCGAGCCGCCCTCGCCGATGACGACGGCGACGACGGGCGTGCGCAGCGTCATCATCTCACGCAGGTTGAAGGCGATGGCCTCGGCGATGTTGCGTTCCTCGGCGCCGATGCCGGGAAAGGCACCGGGGGTGTCAATGAGGGTGACGACCGGCAGGGCGAACTTTTCCGCCAGGCGCATGGCGCGCAGGGCCTTGCGGTAGCCCTCGGGGTGGGCGCTGCCGAAGTTGCGCAGCAGGTTTTCCTTGGTGTCACGCCCCTTCTGATGGCCGATGACGACAACCTTGCGGCCGTCGATCGTGGCAAAACCAGCCGGCATGGCGGCATCATCACCGATGTGGCGGTCGCCGTGGATCTCAATGAAGTCGTCGCAGCACTGGCGGACGTAATCGAGCATGAAGGGCCGGTTGATGTGGCGGGAGATTTGCACCCGTTGCCAGGGATTGAGATTGTTGTGGATGTCCCGGAGCATGGCATCCGCCTTCTTCTCGAGCTCGGCAATTTGGGTGGCGAGCTTGTCGCTCGGCTTGCTGGCATACTTGCGGCGCGCCTCCTCGATCTCGTGGCGGAGTTTGGCGACGGGTTTTTCGAAATCCAGAACTTGTTTCATGGGAAAGGAGTGGGTTAGCGGATCAGGTAGAGTTTGGAGCCGTTTCGCACGAGGGCAAACATCTCCTCGAGATCTTCTCGGTTGAGAAAAATGCCCGGCGGCGGTGCCGGTGGAGGGGCGGGGCGGCCGTCCGGACCGGGTGCGGGCGCGGGTTCGGGCGGCGGTGGCGTGCGCAGGACGACGCCGGCGCGGCTGCCCGGCAGCCACTTGTCGGCCTCGGCATAGCGCGGGTCGGTGGACAGAACGGCGCGACCGTCCAGCATGGCCGACTTGCCCTTGATGTCCATCTCAGCAGGCAGTTTCACCCCGGCGGGCAGGCGAAGGTCGGTGGCCTGGTATTCCTTGAAAAAAACTTCCTTTTCGCCGGCGACCCGGCGCAAGGTCACGGTTTTGGCCGAGGCATCGACGACGAGGTTGAAGCTGACCGGCAGGATGCTGAGGTGGTCGCCGGGGTGCAGGGTCGCGCCCATCAGGCCGTTGAGGCGGATGAGCAGGTCCATCGTGGTGTTTTGGCGGGTGGCGATCAGGGCCAGGGAATCGCCCGGCTGGACGATGTAATCGCGTTTGCCTGGCACCGGCTCGCGCGAGAACAACTCGTCCATGTTGATCTCGCCAATGATGCGTTTGGCCTCCGGGGCGGCGGCGGAGTCGGGGAATTGCTGGACGATGCGGAAGAGCGCCTCGCGCGCCTCGTTGAAGCGACCTTCCTTGAGCAGGACGCCGGCGGCGTCAAAACGCTTGAGGCCGGGATCGATCCGCGGCAGTTCGGCGCGGCGGATCTGCGACAGTTCCTTGCGCAGGCGCTCCTCGGGCGAGAGCACCTTCGTGTAGATGTAGTAGGCCAGGGCCATGCTGCCGAGCGTCAGGCCCAGCACGACGAGGTACACGAGGAGCTTGAACTGGGCCCTGGCCATGGCGGAGTCGGCGGGGCTCAGCCCAAGAGGCCGCGGCGCTTGAAGTCGAACAGGTTGATCTGCTGGGACTTCTCGATCATTTCGACGGTGAAGCGCAGCAGACAGATTTCCCAGGCGTCATCGACGCCGGCAATGACCGCGCGCATCGGGTTGCCCGAGGCGCGGATGTCCTCCATCAGGCGGCCGCAGACCGCCTCCATCGGGTCGTGCACGATATCCTCGGTCATCTCGTCCATGCGGAAGCGGAAGCCATACTTGAGCACGGCCAGGCGGTGCAGGTTCTGCTTGAGGAACTCGCCAAAGGCGACGCCCTGAGGGCCGAATCCCTCGAAATCGAAATCGGCCGCCATCTGCGGGTCCGGTCGCAGGATGAGCGGCTTCTCCGCAGTGATCTGTCCTTGGCGGATGCGGGTGGTGTTGACCTGATCCATGAGCTCGGAGACAAGCTGGAACTCGAAACGGGTGCTGCCAAAGGTGTCAATGCGCCGGTCCGGCTCGTGCAGGACCCGCGTCATTTCGAGGGCGTACTGTATGTCGTGCTCCGTGTGCATCCGTTCGCAACCTAGTGCGCCCGGGCGCACAGGCGAGCGATTTCTCAGCCCCCTCTTGCATTCCCACGCCAGCCGCGCTAGGTGCGCGAGTTTCCCATTTTGATGAAAGCAATCCTGGCACTTGAAGACGGACGGTATTTTGAAGGCAACTCCTTTGGCGCGGCCGGCACACGCTCCGGCGAGGCCTGCTTCAACACCTCCATGAGCGGTTATCAGGAGGTCTTGACCGATCCTTCCTACAGGGGGCAGATCGTCGCCATGACTTACCCGATGATCGGCAACACCGGCGTCAATGGTCTGGACCCGGAGAGCGACTGCCCTCACGTGCGCGGTTTCGTCGTCGAGGAGCTCTGCGAGGTGCCGAGCAACTGGCGCAGCACGGCCTCGCTCGACGCCTATCTCAAGGAGTGGGACATTCCCGGCATCCAGGGAGTCGACACCCGCGCCCTGACCAAGCATTTGCGCACCCGCGGAGCCATGCGCGCCGTGCTTACCAGTGAATTGACCATCGAGGAGGCGGTGCGCGCCGCCGCCGACAGCCAGCCCATGAATGGCAGCGACTTTGTCAAGGAGGTCAGCACCCCCGAGGCCTACACCTGGGATCCGGAGGATTTGGAAAGCCGCGCCTGGGACATCCCCAGCCCGAGTCAGAACCGCGAGGGCGGTCCCCTGGGCGCCTTCCTGCCCTTGGGCGAGGCCCGTCATCACGTCGTCGCCTACGATTTTGGCATCAAGCGCAACATCCTGCGCGGCCTGCGCCAGAGCGGCTTCCGCGTCACCGTCGTCCCGGCCGCCACGCCGGCCACCGAGGTGCTGGCTCGCAATCCGGACGGCATCTTCCTCTCCAACGGCCCCGGCGATCCCGCCGCTCTTGGCTACATCCATGAGCAGATCCGCGCGATGATCGGGAAGAAGCCGATCTTCGGCATCTGCCTCGGTCATCAGGTCCTTGGACATGCCTACGGCGGCCGCACTTTCAAGCTCAAGTTTGGCCACCGCGGCGGCAACCAGCCGGTCAAGGATTTGCGCTCGGGCAAGGTTGCCATCACCAGCCAGAATCACGGTTTTGCCATCGATCCCGCCAGTCTGCCCTCCAATGTCGAGGTCACCCACATCAACCTCAACGATGGCACTGTCGAAGGCATGCGCCATCGCGAGGCGCCGGTCATGAGCGTGCAATACCACCCCGAGGCGGCCCCCGGTCCGAACGACGCGAAGTACTTTTTCGCCGAGTTCGCCCAGATGATTGAGGCCGGCGTCTGAGTGCGCCGCGTCTTGACTCTCCTGTGCGCGTCGCCATGATGGCGCATGGGAAAACTCCAGGACAAAGTCGCCGTCGTCACCGGCGCGGGCCGAGGCATCGGCCGCGCCATCGCTGAAACCTTCGCCGCCGAGGGCGCGAAAGTCGCCGTGGTCAGCCGCACCGAGGCCAGCTCGCAGGCTGCCGCCGAGGCGATCAATGCCTCCCACCCCGGTGCAGCCAAGGCCTACGCCGTCGACGTCGCTGACGCCGCCGCCACTGCCGAGCTCGGCAAGGCCGTGATCGCCGACTTCGGCCAGGTCGACATTCTGGTCAACAACGCCGGTGTCACCAAGGATGGCCTGCTGCTGCGCATGAGCGAGGAGGACTGGGACTTCGTCGTCGACACCAATCTCAAGGGCGCCTTCCACATGATCAAGGCGGTGCAGCGCAGCCTGCTCAAGCAGAAGGGCGCGCGCATCATCAACGTGGCCTCCGTCATCGGCCTCATCGGCAACGCCGGCCAGGCCAACTACGCCGCCAGCAAGGCCGGCCTCATCGGTTTCACGAAGTCGCTGGCCCGCGAGTTCGCCGGCCGCGGCGTCACCGCCAACGTCATCGCCCCGGGCTTCATCAGCACGGACATGACCGGTGTGCTCGACGAGAAGATCAAGGCGGCCGTGCTGGAGAAGATCCCGCTCGGCGACTTCGGTCAGGCGGCCGACATTGCCGCCGCCGCGCTCTTTCTCGCCAGCGCCGAAGCCCGCTACATCACCGGCCAGGTGCTCGCGGTCGACGGTGGCATGGTCATGTGAGACGGCTCACTCGACCAGCGACAGCGTCAGGCGACGCACATCCATCACTGACGCGCCCGGAATTTCCAGGGCGCGCAGGCTGATTTCGCCGGTGCCTGCCTCCAGGCGCAGGCGGCCCAGGGGCAGGGTGCGAAACTCCTTCATCGTGCTCTCGCCATGCGGGCGCGGCAGGGTGTCCTGATTCGTGTACAACGGCGGATCCCAGCCCGGCTGCACCGTGCCGGTCAGTCGGCTGTCGCGGAAGCTCAGCTCAATCTTCGCGCCGGCATCTGCCAACGGACAGGTGTAGTCGACGCTGACCTCGTAGGTGCCGGCGGTGTGGACATCGATGTTCCAGACCAGTCGGTCATCCAGGCCCGTCCAGTTGACGAAATAGGAGCAGTTGGGCGCGTTGCTGCTGCGCTTGACCTGGCCGCGCGGCTCGCCGTCGCGCGCAGGCAGCAGAGTGATCGGGAACTCGCGGTAGCCGACCGGGAAGGGACGCGGATCGACCGCGTTGGCGGCATTTTTGGCTGCCTTGCCGGCCTTGCCTTTGGCCGGGGCGGGCGGCGCTTCGGCGCTGCCGAACATCTCCAGACGCCAGGCCTTGACTGCCGCCTGCAGGCGACCGGCCAGCTCGGGTTCGCGGGCGTTGATCGGCGTCGTCTGCCCCGGATCGGCGATCATGTCGAAGAGCTTGCCGGTGTTGTCGAGGCGATGCGTCTGGCTGCGCGCGCTGACGTTTTGACCCCAGCAGTTGAAGATCAGGCGCTCGGGCCAGTCGACGTTCTCACCCTTGAGCAGCGGGCTGAGGTCACGGCCGTCGAGCGGCTTTTCGCCAACCCGCGGCACGCCGGTGAGCGCGGTCAGGGTCGGCAGCAGGTCGATGGCGCCGCTGATCGGTTTCACCGTGCGACCCGCCGGCAGGCCGGCTGGCCAGCGCAGGTAGCAGGCCGAGCGCACCCCGCCCTCGTCAGTTTG
>JBIJBO010000236.1:0-4071 GCA_044345215.1 Prosthecobacter sp.
CCCCATCCCCGACCCGATTCCCACCATGGCAGAAATCACCGCCAAACTCGTCCAGACCCTGCGTGAAAAGACCAACGCGGGCATGATGGAATGCAAAGCCGCCCTCAAGGAAGCCGATGGCGACCTGGAGAAGGCTGAAACCATACTGCGCAAGAAGGGCACCATCAAGGCCGAGAAGAAGGCCGACCGCCAGACGAAGGAAGGCATCATCGCCTCCTACATCCACATGGCCGGCCGCATCGGCGTGCTCATCGAAGTGAACTGCGAGACCGACTTCGTCGCCCGCAACGAAAACTTCCAGTCGCTCGTCAAGGACATCTCCCTGCACATCGCCGCCGCCAACCCGCGCCATCTCAGCCGTGACGAAGTCCCGGCCGACCTGGTCGCCAAGGAGCGCGAAATCGCCGCTGAACAGGTCAAGGGCAAGCCCGACAACATCGTCCAGAAGATCGTCGACGGCAAGATGGACAAGTTCTACGCCGACCACTGCCTGCTCGAGCAGGCCTTCATCAAGAACCCCGACATCACCATCGGGGACCTGATCAAGGGCAAGGTCGCCGAGCTCGGCGAAAACCTCGTAGTTCGCCGCTTCACCCGCTATGCGGTCGGCGAGGACATCTGAGTCCTTCGATAGTAGCACAACACCTCACGGAAAGGCGGGCGCGAGCCCGCCTTTTCTTTTGGGCTGGTCCGGTCTGGCCGCCTTGCCCACCAAGCTCCCGCCCGACCGCCGGCCTCAGGCCAGCAGGCCCGGAACAACATGGCCGTGGATGTCGGTCAGGCGATAACGGCGGCCCTGGAATTTGTAGGTCAGGCGTTCGTGATCGATGCCGAGCAGGTGCAGCAGCGTGGCATGGAAGTCATGGATGTGCACGCCGTCGCGGACGACGTTGTAACCGAACTCATCGGTCTCGCCGTGCACCGCGCCGGCCTTGATGCCGCCGCCGGCCATCCAGGCGGTGAAACAGCGCGGGTGATGATCGCGCCCAAAGTTCGCCTGGATCTTGCCCTGGCAATAGTTGGTGCGGCCAAACTCCCCCCCCCAGACGACAAGAGTGTCGTCAAGCAGGCCCCGCTGTTTCAGATCCTTGATCAGCGCGGCAGCCGGCTGGTCGGTTTCCCTGCACAGCTTCGGCAAGGCGCCTGGCAGTCCGCCGTGATGGTCCCAGTCCTGGTGGTAGAGCTGGATGAAGCGCACACCGCGCTCGGCCAGGCGGCGCGCCTGCAGGCAGTTGGCGGCAAAGGTGCCTGGGGTCTTCACATCGGGTCCGTACAAGTCGAGCACGTGCTGGGGTTCCTCGTCGATGCCGGTGGCCTCGGGGATGCTGCTCTGCATACGCCAGGCCATCTCGTAATGATCCATGCGGTTTTGGATCTCCACATCCGGCGTGCCGGCGAACTGATGCTCGTGCAGCTCGCGCAGGCGGTCGAGCAGCAGGCGGCGACCAGTGGCATCGACGCCGGCAGGGTTGCCAAGGTAAAGCACGGGGTCCTTGGCGGCACGGAACAGCACGCCCTGGTGGCGGGTCGGCAGGAAGCCGCTGCCCCAGAGGTGGGCGCCGAGCGGCTGACCACCCTTGCCGCGGGTGATGAGCACCGTGAAGGCGGGCAGGTTGGCATTCTCCGAGCCGAGCCCGTAGCTGAGCCAGGCCCCCATGCTCGGCCGGCCGGCGATCTGCGATCCCGTCTGGAAGAAGGTCACGCCCGGGCCGTGATTGATGCTCTCGGTGAACATCGAGCGCACCACGCAGAGCTCGTCGGCGATCGACGCGGTGTGCGGCAGCAGCTCGCTGAACCAGGCACCGGCGCGACCATGCCGGGCGAACTTGAAGGGGGAACCGACCATCGGGATCGATGACTGATTGCCCGACATGCCGGTCAGGCGCTGGCCGCCGCGCACGCTGTCGGGCAACTGCTCGCCGTGCCGCTGGTTGAGCAGCGGTTTGTAATCGAACAGGTCGAGGTGGGACGGACCGCCCGACATGAAAAGGTAGATGATGCGCTTCGCCTTGGGCACCAGGTGCGTGCCCACCGGCAGCCCGGCCGCGCCTGCCTGTTCGGCGGCGAGCAGTTCGGCCAGGGCAACACCGCCCAGGCCCTGCCCGAAGCGGTTCAGCCACTGTCGGCGGTTGAGCAGGTTCACGGGTCCGGCCTCGGAAGCTGGGGAAGAGTTCATGATGGGATCAGCGTTTGACGACACAGGCGTCGTGATTGAGCAGGGCAAGGGCGAGTTGGCCCGCGGCGGCGGCCGCGGCGGCGGAGAGTCCCGGTTCGGGCGGCACGGCGCCGTTCTGCAAGAACGCCTCCGCCTCCTGCGGCCGGGCCTGATAGTGGGCGAGTTGCTCGGTGTAGAGCTGACGGCAAATCTCCAACTCGCGCCCATCCGGCTGTCGGCTCAGGCAGCGCAGGAAACCCGCGCGGATCATCGGCTCGATCGCGCCGCCGTGCTCGCGGTGCAGGCGGGCTCCGAGCACGCGCGCGGCCTCGACGAACTGCACACCGTTGAGCAGGATGAGGGCCTGCAACGGGCTGTCGGTGCGCTCGCGTTTCGCCGCGCAGACCGCCCGGCGCGGGGCGTCAAAGGCGAGCAGGGCCGGCGGCGGGCTCGTGCGCCGCCAGGTCGTGTACAAACTGCGACGGTGCAGGCTGGAGCCGGACTTGGCGATCTCGAACGGCTTGAAGGCCTCGGCCAGTTCGTAGGGATTGACCGGCGGACCGCCGATGCCCGTCTCCAGCAGGCCGGCGGCGGCGAGCGCGTTGTCGCGGATCATCTCGGCAGGGAGGCGAAAAGCCGGACCGCGCGCCAGCCACTGGTTCTCCGGATCGTCGGCCATGACCGCGGCGGCGGCGAGGCTGCGCTGGCGGTACACCCGGCTGCCGGCGATCTCGCGCAGCAGGGCCTTCACATCCCAACCGCTGTTGATCAGGCGCAGCGCCAGGTAATCGAGCAGTTCCGGATACAGCGGCTTCTCGCCCTGGCTGCCAAAGTCCTCGCTCGTCTTGACCAGTCCGCGGCCGAACCAACTTTGCCAAAGGCGATTCACCGTCACGCGCGCGGTGAGCGGGTGACCGGGATCGGTCAGCCAGCGCGCCAGGCCCAGGCGGTTGCGCGGAGCCTCCGCCGGAAACGGCGGCAGCGAGGCCGGGGTCATGGCCGTAACCTCCTCGGCGCGCTTGTCGTACTCGCCGCGGGTCAGCACGTAGGCCTTCTTCGGCTCGGGCAATTCGCGCATGACCATGATCTCCTGCTGCTGCCCGGCAAAGGTGGTCAAATCCGAACGCGCCGTCTTCAGTTCGGCGAGCAACGGTTCCAGCGCCGGATTCAACGGCTGCGAGAGGTCGCGGGCGAAGACGCGCAGATCATCGATCAGGCCGCCCTTGAAACCGCGGTCGCGGAAGCGCTCGCCGAGCGAGATGGTGTCACCGCCGCCACCGGTGATGTCCTGGGTGAGGTGATCGCGCACGACGTCGACCGGCACCGCCCTGCCGTTGAGGAAAATCCGCAGACCAGCGGCGCGGCTGCTGCCGTCGTTGGTGACGATGACCTGCACCCACTCGTTGAGCGGCAGCGGATCGCGGGCGCGCACCGAGATGGCGTTGCCGGGCCAGAAATGGATGAGCGACCACTTCAAGCGCCCCTCCTCGAGGAGGAGTTCGTAGCCGCGGCTGGCGGCGTCGGTCCAGGCGCGCGAGCGGTGGAGCACGACCGCTCGCTCCTTGACGTCCGGCGTCTTCAGCCAGAGCGACACACTGAAGGGGTCGTGGCGATGAAAATTTCCCACCGGCGTGTCCACCGGGTCATCGCCGGTAAACTGCACCGCCTGGCCGAGCCGGCCGACCGCGAGTCGGTTCTCGCCCTTGAGCAGGGCCGAGGGACTGGGGACAGGCGGGGTTTTCGCGACGTCTTTCTTTTTCGCCGCCGGCGGCTCGGGATGCAGGCTGTCAGCGAGCTTGTTGCCATCGAGCCGGTCAAAGGAGTAATGCGCGATCTGTCCGTCCAAGAGGGCCGGCACCCCGTCGCGCAGCAGGATCTCCGCCAGGGTGGCAACCCCGGTCTCGGCCAGCCGCTTT
>JBIJBO010000237.1:0-4067 GCA_044345215.1 Prosthecobacter sp.
ACCCTGGCCAAGCCAACATTGAGCGAAGATGAAGGCAAACCCGAATTCAAGGGAATCCCAATTAAATGCAACCTGGTTGCTTTTTCACTTGCGTTGTTAATGCAATCTGGTTGTAATATAGGAGACCACCCCATCCTCAAATGCGTCCGCTACCCACCCTACTCCTCGCCCTCTCGTCGTTCACGACATCGCTCGTCGCCCAGGACCAGTTCAGCAGCCTCCGCGAGGGTCGTTACGCCTACGCGCCATTCACAGCTCTCTCATCTCCAGTCGTCCTGCCGATGGACGGCAAGATCCAGGAGGCTGACTGGCTAACTGGACTCGACGTCAGTCTTGCCGACATGATTTTCCCGCACGTGCATGCGGACACGGCCTACGGCACAGCCTCGATTCCACAGGACGAGCTGGCCGTCGGGCACCACGACCCGATCCGCCGCGACAAGCTGACGGTCCAGAACCTCGAGTTCTCGCTCTCCGGTCGCCTCAACCAATACAACGAGTTTTTCGTCACCTATGCCGGTCCTTTTGGCGAGGGCGATGTCTACGACGGCATTTTCGAAGAGTGGTTCTGGAAGTTCAAGAACCTGCCGGGCGGGTTTGAACTGCGCGGCGGCCGCGTTTACAACCGCTTCGGCATCCAGAACACCTACCACGTGCACGGCTTTGACTGGGTTGATCAATACCTGGTCAACACCCGCATGTTTGGCGATGACTCGCTGACGACGATTGGCGCCGAGATCACCTGGCTCGCTCCCCTGCCCTGGACCTCGCAGTTCGATGTGGCCCTGGGGGTTGCTCCGGGCCACGACGATCATGCTCATGGCGGGCACGGCCACGACGAATTTGAGGGTCGCTTCAATCCAGAGGAATCGCACTTTGCCGAGGATGAAACCGTCGTCGTCGCCAACTGGACCAACATCTGGAACCTGAACGACTTTCACCAGTTCCGTGGCGGCTTCTCGGGCGCCTGGGGGCAGAATCACACAGGCTTCGACACCAGCGTCTACGGCGCACACTTCGAATATCAGTGGCGCCAGAATGGCTTTGATCCCGGCGGCCGCTATTTCCGCGTCCGCTCCGAGGCCATGGTCAGCGACTTCCGGGTCGAGGACGAGTTCGGCCTCACCGACCACCCCGCATCGCAGCGCGACTTCGGCGCTTATCTGAGCCTGCTTTACGGCTTCGCCGAAGACTTCGAAATCGGTCTGCGCGGCGACTTCGTGTCGGGCAACTGGGAGACCGCGCAGGACACACGTGTCCGCGTCAGCCCCGGCATCACCTGGTATGCCAACGCCGCGCGCACCCTTCGCCTGCGCCTGCAATACAACTGCGACCGCTCCAACCAGCGCGGGACCGACCATTCCGTGTGGGCCCAGTGCAGCATTGCCTGGGGCGGGCCGGAAGTACGCTGAGGCGCGCGAAGGATCGACCTCGCCGCGCCGTTCTCCTCAGTACCCGCTCATGAAACCCCTGCTCTGTCTGCTCGCCCTCGCCGCCCTCAGCCTTCCGGCCCAAGCGGCCCTCAAGGTGGCCTCCCTGCACCCGCTGCTCGCCGATCTCGCCCGCCAGGTCGGCGGCGACCGCATCGAACTGGTGGAGGTGCTCAAGCCCGGCTCGGACATTCACCACTTCGAGCCTGGAGCCCGTGAAATCGCGGCGATGCGCGGCGCCCGACTCATCCTGGCCAGCGGCAAGCATTTGGAATCCTACCTCGACAAACTGCGCGACAGCGTCGGCAGCGGCGTGCTCGTCGTCGAGGTCGGCCGCACGATTCCCTCGCTGAAGCTGGATCCCTCGCAGGAGATCTTCATGTGCTGTCCGCATCACGCCCACAGCAGCATTGATCCGCACTGGTGGCACAGCGCCGACAACATGCGCCGGGCCGCGCGCGTGCTTGCCGAGGTGTTCGCAGAGGCGGACCCCACCAACGAGGACGCCTACGAAGCGGCCGCCAAGGCGGCAGGCGAGCGCTTCATGGAGCTGAAAAAATGGGCGCAGAACGAGATCGCCGCCATCCCGCGCCGCGACCGCAAGCTGGTCACCGCCCACGCCGCCTTCGGCTACTTCTGCAGGGAGTTCGGCTTCAAGAGCCTGCCCGTACTCGGCATCGGCCGCAGCGACGACATCTCGGCCCAGTATATCGCCCAGGCGATCCAGCTCATCCGCGACAATCAGATCCGCGCCGTTTTCCCCGAGGACCAGGCGAATCCCAAAGTCCTCGCCGAGATCGTCCGCAGCACCGGCGCGAAGACCGGCAAACCGCTGATTGCCGACGGCACCGCGACCGAGGCGCACAGCTTTGAGACCATGCTGGCGCACAACGTCCGCGCCATTGTCGAGGCCCTGAAACCCTGACCACGCTCCGGCTTGACGCCGGAGGCTTCCGCCCCGACATCTCGCCTGCTGTGCGCGGCTCCCCTCCCATTCAGCTCTTCCTCCTGGCCCTCGCCTTCGCGCTGCTGGCCTTCCCTCTTGCTCACCTGACCGGCCATGGCGCCGTCACGGCGCGCGTGGCGGCACCGGCTGCCGAGATGCGGGAAGTGCCCGTGCTGATCCGCCTGCGCTTTGCCCATCCGCCCCGGCAGGTCAGCCTGCGGCAGGAGGAGCGCGACCTGCTCGCCGGCGCCGACCTGTCGGCCTCACCGGTCGAGGTCGAGACCCGCCTGCGCCTGGGGAGCGACGGCGAGGAACTGCGCCTGGAGGCCGCCTGGCCGGAGGGCACACCCGACACCGCGATCAGTGTCGAGATCGAACCCGAAGGGCATGAGTCACGCGAGCTGACCCGCTGGTCGGATGGACCGGAACTCAACGACCTGCTGCTCTTCCAATGGTGAAGTCCGAGGAACATGTCTGCTGGGGAGCGGGTCACGCGCATCCGCACCATCACCGGCTTGAGGTGCGCGACCTCGGGGTCAGCTACCAGCGCGTGCTCGCCCTGGAGGGCATCGGCTTCGCCAGCGAATGCGGCCGCAGCATCGCCCTCATCGGTCCGAACGGTGCCGGCAAGAGCACCCTGTTGAAGGCCCTTGCCGGCCTGCTGCGCGCCGACAGCGGCAGCGTGCTGTGGCGCGGCCAACCGCTCACACGAAGCAGCCATGAGATCGCCTATCTGCCGCAGCGCGGTGAGGTCGACTGGAATTTCCCCATCACTGTGCGCGGACTGGTCGAGATGGGCCGCTATCCCAATCTCGGCTGGTGGCGTCCCTACTCACGCCACGATGGCGACATCGTCGAGCGCGCCCTGCGCGCCATGGACCTGCTCGACCTCGAGAACCGGCAGATCAGCGCTCTCTCCGGCGGCCAGCAGCAGCGCGCCTTCATCGCCCGCGCCCTCGCCCAGGAAGCCCATGTGCTGCTGCTCGACGAACCCTTCACCGGTCTCGACAAGCCCGCCCAGGAAAACCTCGCCCGCCTGTTCCGGGAACTGACGGCCGAGGGCCGGCTGCTCATCGCAAGCCACCACGACCTGCAGACGGTCGGCGCCATCTTCGACGACGTGCTGCTCATCAAGCGCCGCCAGATCGCCTTCGGCACGGTCGCCGAGGCCTTCACGCCGGAGCGGGTTGCCCTCGCCTACGAGATGCAGGCCTAAGGTGCTGCCGTGGCTTCAGAGCTCGTTCATCCCCGCATAGTCGGGCGGCAGATGCACGCCTGCTGCACGCTCAAAGGCGTCGCCCAACGCCAGAAGGCGCGCATCCGACCACGCCTCCCCCAGGAACGACAGTCCCACAGGAAGTCCCTCCACCGCGCCCATTGGCACGGTCAGATGCGGCCAGCCGGCGACAGCGGCGGGGGTCGATGCGGTGCGTCCGCCGAGGTCGCCCCCGTTGAGGCGGATCGGTGTCGCCGGATCGTTGGTCGCACAGATCAGGGCATCAAGGCGGTGCGCCTGCAGAGCGGCGCCGATGCCTTGCGGCCCTGCCAGTTCACGCGCCAGGCGCCGCGCCTCGGCCGCCTCGTTCTCCCGGCCCATGCGGCGCTCGGCCTCCTCGAACAGCTCCTGGCCAAAGTGCGGCATTTCCTCAACGGCATGGGCGGCGTTGAAGGCGATCAGTTCCGCCAGGGAG
>JBIJBO010000096.1:0-13379 GCA_044345215.1 Prosthecobacter sp.
GTCGGACTTGTCGGACTTGTCGGACTTGTCGGACTTGTCGGACTTGTCGGACTTGTCGGACTTGTCGGACTTGTCGGACTTGTCGGACTTGTCGGACTTAGGCTTCGATCTCGCGGGTGCCTTTGCAGTTCGGGAAGCCGGAGCAGCCCCAGAATTCCCGTGCGGTCTTGCCGGCGCTGCGCCGGCGCATGGGTTTTCCGCACACAGGACACTGCGGCTCACCTTCTTTTCCGGCACGGCCCTGCACCCGCAGGCCGTGCAGACGCTCGGTAAAGCCGCCGTGTTCCTGGAACTCACGGCTCTGCCGTTCGATCTGGCGTCGGAGCAGATACGACGCCTGATGAACCGCACACAGCAGGGCATTACCGGCCAGTTCGGGATCCGCCCGGGCGACAAAATCCGCGAGCCCGGCCAGGCCGGTGAGCACGACCTTGCCGTGGGGCGCGGGCGGAAGTTCAGGACAGAGATCGTGCTTGAGCCGCTCCCGCATGGCGAGACAGGGCTTGGAGGTTTTCGGTCAGACGCGCAAGCCACGCTGCAGGAGGAAACTCTGGTAATCCCGCGCCAACTCGTCATTCAGGCTGGCCCGGGCCACGTTCGTCAGCTTCATCTCCATTTTCCTGGAGGTGGCCGCGGCACCGCTGCCCTCGGAGATGTTGCGCACGCCACTGCGAGCGGCCTGGATCATCTGATCGTGGGTGCGGCTCTTCTTGTCGATGAACCGTTCACAAAAGACCACGGTGGCATCATAGACCGCCTGCGCGACCGCATAACTGCGCAGGCTCTCGTAGCCACCATGCGGCAGCAGGGGACTGTCCGAGTCGGTCGGCATGGCGGTGCAACAACGTCAGACCTGCCCGACGAGTCTGACCGGTCTGACTTGGCACCACTCTTCCAGAGAAACCCCGGAAAACAAGGGGTTTATTTAGGAATTTAATTTACCCAATACATCCCTACCCTGTCTGCCGGGTCGGACCTCTCCGACCCGGCAGACCTCGGGAAATCCCCTCACTGGCACGCCTCGCACTCGCCGCCGTTGCGCATGGCTTCGATCGAGCAGGCCAGCTTTTCCTCGGCGCTGTACTGCTTGGCACCGGCGGTCTGGTTGATGACGGAGCTGCGGATCTCCTTCTGGAACTCGGCGGTGCTCTTCTCGATGTTCGAGGCACTGCGGGTGCGCAGGTAGTAGGTGGTCTTGAGGCCCTTGCGCCAGGCGCCGCGGTACATGTGGCTGAGCGTGCTCATCTCGGTGCTGCCGAAGAAGAGGTTGACGCTCTGGGACTGGTCGATCCACTTCTGCCGGCGCGCGGCGGCGTCGACCAGCCAAGCCCAGTCGATGCTGAAGGCGGTGGCGTAGCGGCGCTTGAGGTCGACCGGGATCTCCTCGATGCCCTCGATCTCGCCGTCCATGTACTTGAGCTTGTTCTGGATGTCGGCGGTCCACAGGCCGCGCTTCTTGAGGTCGCGGATGAGGTAGGGATTGAGCAGCATGAAGTCGCCGGAGAGGTTGGCCTTCACCAGCATGTTGCTGAGCAGGGGCTCGATGCAGGGGCTGGAGCCCATGATGTTGGAGATGGTCGCCGTGGGCGCGATGGCGAGCACGTTGCTGTTGCGCATGCCGTTCTTGGCGATCTTGGCGCGCAGGGCACTCCAGTCCATCTTGCCGCCGCGGGGGACATCGATGTCGATGCCGCGCTCCTGGGCAAGCAGGTCGAGGGTGTCCTGCGGCAGCAGGCCGCGGTCCCACTTGCTGCCCTTGTAGGTGGAGTAGGTGCCCTTCTCGGCGGCGATGTCGCTGCTGGCCTCGTAGGCATAGTAGGCAACCGCCTCCATGAATTCGTCGTTGAATTCGACAGCCTCCTTGGAGGCGAAGGGGATGCCCTTGCGGTAGAGGGCGTACTGCAGGCCCATGACGCCGAGGCCGATGGGGCGGTGGCGGGTGTTCGAGGTGCGGGCGGCCTCCGTGGGGTAGTAGTTGATGTCGATCACGTTGTCGAGCATGCGCACGGCGGTGCGGATGGTCTCGCGCAGCTTGGCGTGGTCGATGTTGCCGGCGTCGTCGAGGTGGTTGTCGATCAGCACCGAGCCGAGGTTGCAGACGGCGGTCTCATCGGCCGAGGTGTTGAGGGTGATCTCGGTGCAGAGGTTCGAGCTGTGGATGACGCCGGTGTGATCCTGCGGGCTGCGGACGTTGCAGGGGTCCTTGAAGGTCACCCAGGGGTGGCCGGTCTCGAAGATGGACTTGAGCATCTTCTTCCACAGGTCGAGCGCCTCGATCTCGCGGCCAAAGATCTTGCCCTCGCGGGCCAGGGCCTCGTAGTGCTCGTAGCGCTTCTCGAAGGCGGAGCCGTACAGGTCGTGCAGATCAGGCACCTCGTTGGCGCGGAAAAGGGTCCATTTGCCGCGCGCCTCCAGGCGCTTCATGAACAGGTCGGGAATCCAGTTGGCGGTGTTGAGGTCGTGGGTGCGGCGGCGTTCGTCGCCTGTGTTGACGCGCAGCTGCAGGAAGTCCTCGATGTCGTTGTGCCACACTTCCAGGTAGGCGCAGCCGGAGCCGCGGCGCTTGCCGCCCTGGTTGACGGCGATCAGCTGGTCGTTGTGCAGCTTCAGGAAGGGAATGACCCCCTGGGACTCACCGTTGGTGCCCTTGATGTAGCCGCCAGTGCCGCGGACGCTGGTCCAGGAGCCGCCAAGGCCGCCGGCCCACTTGGACAGGAAGGCGTTTTCGGCGATGCCGCGGATCATGATCGACTCGATGCTGTCGTCGACCTTGTAAAGGTAGCAGGAGGACAGCTGGGAGTGCAGGGTGCCGCTGTTGAAGAGGGTCGGCGTGCTCGAGCAGAATCGGCGGCCCTTGTACAGGCGGTAGAGGGCGATGATCTTCTCCTCCGGCTGCTGTTCCTGGACGCAGAGGCCCATGGCGACGCGCATCCAGAAGAGCTGGGGCGTCTCCAGGCGCTTGTTCGGCTTCACCTTCTTGTCGACGATGAGGTAGCGGTCGTAGAGGGTCTGGATGCCGAGGAAGTCGAAGTCCATGTCGGCGGCCGGGTCGAGGGCGTCGGCCAGCTTGTCGAGATCGAACTCGAGCAGGCGGGGGCTGATGCGCTCGATCTCCACGCCGCGGGCAAGGTTGCGGCGGAAGGCGCGGCGGTGGAACTCCTTGAGCTGGTCGATGCCGTCGCGGACGATGTCCCAGCCGAGCACCTCCTCATAGATGTAGCTGAGCAGGACGCGGGCGGCGAACTTGGCAAAGTCCGCGTCCTTCTGCATGAGAGTCTTGGCATTGAGGATGACCGTCTGCTTGAGATGGTCGAGGGTGATGTCGGAGTTGAGCGAGCGGCGCAGCTCCATCTCGATCTCAGGGCGCGTGAGGCAGAGGTCGAGGCCGAGCATGGCGAAGTCGATGCGGCGCTTGAGGTCCTGGCCGTCCCAGAGGAAGGAGCCGCCGTCGGCGGTCTTGACGACGATGAGCGCCTGCTGCTGCTCGCTGTCGGCCTCGTTGATGGCGGCGGCTTCGGCCTCCTCGGTTTCGCGCATCTTGCTGCGCAGGGCGCGATACTGAATGTAGGAACGGGCGACCTTGAAGAAGCCCTGCTTCATGAGCTCTTCCTCGACCAGGTTCTGCACGTCCTCGATGTGCATGAACTGCTTGTTCTCCTCGGCAACGGCGCGGCTGACCGACTCGGCGACGCCGACGGCGGGGGAGGAATCGAGCTCCAGGGAGAGAAAGGCCTTGCGGACGGCGATCTCGATCTTGTTGTGGTTCCAGGGCACGAGCTGGCCGCTGCGGCGGATGACTTGGGTGTTCACGATGAGGGGCTGCGGCAGGGTGTTGTCGGCGAGGCTGTCGTATTCGGCGCGCTTGCGGCGTTCGGCGAGGCTGCGGGCGACGTCGTGGGCGTTGTGGCGGACCAGGGCGCGCTCGATGCAGTGGTAGACATCCTTGGCGCTGAGGGCACCCTCGCCGTCAACTTGGGCGAAGCGCTGGAAGATCTCGGCGCTGACCGTGTGGGTGATGGTCTGAACGAGCTGGCGGTTCTGCTCGCTGTAGATGTCCTGATCCTTCTGGCGGGCCAGCATCAGGTCGGTCATGGCAGCGCCGATGGTCATGGCGATTTCGACGATGTCGAAGTCGCGCTCGGCACCGCCGACCTTGACCTTGATCTTGCGGACGGCGGCGTCATCGCCGAGGTCGCTTCCCTGGTGGTTGGGCAGGCCGGCCCCCCATTCGAACTGGGGTTTCTGGTGCTTGGGCGTGTGGGCGACACGCTTCAGTTCTTTGTCTTCGTAAAGCAGGTTCTCGATCATGGCGGGAGGTGGGTGATGAGGCGGAGGCAGGGGCAAGAGCGGGGCGGCACCGGCGCAAACCGGCCCGGCCACCGCTGCGGGAAACTCAAAGGTCGTCGTCGGAGCTGACCTGGAGGGCGGAGGCTTTCTGGTAGTCGGTCACCTTGCCCTCGAAGAAGTTCTGCTCCTTGCGCACATCCATCATTTCGGCGAGCCAGGGCAGCGGATTCTGGACTCCTGGGTTGAGAACCGGCAGGCCGCAGCTGGCGAGACGACGGTCGGCGATGTACTCGATGTAGCGCTCAAACTCGGCGGCGCTCAGGCCGACCGCGTTGACCGGCAGGCAGTCGCGGATGAACTCTTTCTCCAGGGCGATGGCCTCGCGCATGGTGTTGACCAGATCCTCGCGGAATTCGGTGGTCCACAGGTCGGGATTTTCCTCGACCAGATCCATGAACAGGTTGCGGAAGACCTCGATGTGGTTTGACTCGTCGCGCAGGGTGTAGCGGAACATCTGGCCGATACCGGGGAACTTGTTCTGGCGGTACAGGCTGAGGATCATGCCAAACAGGCCGTAGAACTGGGTGCCCTCCATGCACTGGCCAAAGACGAAGATGTTCTTGGCGAGCAGCTGCTTGTTGGCGATGGTGGTCAGGTCCAGGTCGCGGCGCAGGTCGTTCGAGTGCCGGGTGACGAACTCGTTCTTCTTCACGATCGTCGGGATCTGCTCGAACATCGCCTCGCACTCGTGCGGGTTGATGCCCAGGCTGGAAATCATGTAGAGCAGGGAGTCGGCGTGGATGTTCTCCTCGTGGGCATGGCGACCGAGCACCAGCTTGAGCTCTGGCGCAGTGACCAGTTCGCGGACGACGTGCTGAATGTTGTCGCCGACAATGCCCTCGGCGGCCGAGAAGTAGCCAATGCCCATCATGATGATCCAGCGCTCGTTTTGGGAGATCTCGCTGGAGCGCCACTGCTCGACGTCCTTCTGCATCTGGATGTCCTCCGGCTCCCAATGGTTCGCCTTCATGATCCGGTACAGGTCGTAGGCCCACTGGTACTTCAGCGGCAGCAGATTGAAGGTCATCGACTGGCGGCCATTGATCACCTTTTTCGCGGCGAAAGCGGCTTCAGCCTTGTCTTGGTCGAGCGGGAACTCACGAGTGCCGATTTTGTAGATTTTTTCCATGGTTTGTGAGGTGTGAGGCAGGGTAAAAACAGGATTGAAGTGGCGTAATCGTTGAAAGCGAGCCTTTGACGAACACCCACCAGATGTTGCGCGGGCCGGGGTGGATAATGCACAACATCTTGTGTCCGGCCAAGACAAAAATCCGTCGATCTCGCCCCGATCCGTGTTGCACAGCACAGCGCCAAGTGTTCCACGCTGTTTCTATTTTTTGCGCGTCAAAAAAACTCTCAAAATTGAGAAGGCGGGCCGAAATTTCGGGCCTTCTTGACCTTCAAGCGATTGTGAATAACTCAGGGCTGCCGACCCGCTTTGGGGGGGCGGTTCAAGACTCGGGACCCGCGCGAAACCATCGCCGAAAATCGCGAACTATCGGCGCTGAAGGTCACCGCCGGAGCGGTGGCCGCCGGGGCTCAGTCGAGCAGTTCTTCCTTGGGCTCCGGCAACCAGAACGACAGCACCAGACCGAGAAGGTAGACGCTGAACCCGACGGCGGCCGCCGTGTAGGCAAGCTTGGCCGGGGCGTCGGCGGGATTCGAGGTGGCGGCGAGGGTGGTCGTCAGCCAGGCGAAGGAGGTGCCGATCAGGCGGCCGCCAATGTTGGCGGCAAAGCTTTCGCCGGTGCCGCGCAGGTGCATTGGGTAGACGCGGGGCAGGTAGTTGCCCCAGAAACTGAACTGGCCGACGGTGAGCAGGCCGGCGAAGAAAATGCCGACCTGCAGGGGGACCAACCCGGTGACAGCGGACCAGGCGAAGACGAGGGGCATGACGATGAGACCGGGCACGAGGAAAACGCGGATGAGTTTGCGGCGGCTGAGGATGACGACCGTCAGGGCGGCGAGGGCGAAGCGGCCGACCAGACCGCCGACTTCCTGAACCTTGGTGACGTTGGCGGCGATGGCCTGCTCCGTGCGTTTGGCGGCGCCGATGGCGGCCTTTTTCACCTCGGCCTCGGGCTTGCCGGCATTGGCCTGCACGGCTGCGTCGGAGGCTTCCTTGGCGGCGGCCTTCACCTCGGCCAGACCGGGGACGATGCGCGGAATGTGCTGGATGGCGCCAAAGGCGGCGCCGTAAGCGAGGGCGAACATGCCGGTGGTGACCAGAGTGGCGCGGCGCAGTTCCGGGGTGAACAGCTCACCGAGGCTGGGGCGCTTCAGGGTGCCGGCGGCCTTTTTCTGGGCCCAGGCCGGGGATTCCGGCAGGAAGGGACGGATGAGGATGAGCGGGATGGCCGGGATGAGGCCGGACATCAGGGTGTAGCGCCAAGCCGCGTGTTCCTCGGTAACGCTGCCGCCGCCCATCGAGGTGAGCCAGTCGGGGAAGTGGATGGCCGGGAAGCTGGCGGCGTATTTGATGCAGAGACCGTTGGCGACGGCGACCAGAAGGCCCCCGATCGAGGAAAAGGCCTGGGTGTAGCCGAGCACCTTCTCGCGCTGGTGCGGGTCGGGGAAGAGTTCAGCCAGCCAAGCAACGGCGGCGACGAACTCGACGCACACGCCGATGAAGACGAGGCAGCGGAAGAAGAGCAGCATTTCCACCGAGGTCGAGTACCCGGCGGCGAAGGCGGAAAAGGCGTAGATCAGGATGCTCCAGGTCAGGACTCGGCGGCGGCCAAGGCGGTCGGTCAAGTAGCCGCCGAGCAGGCCGAACAGCCCGCCGGCAATGGCCGGGATATAAAAGAGCTTGCCGACCCAGCTGTTGAATTCCGGCGTGCCAGGCGCAGCCCCCACCAGCTCCTGAAGGGCCGGACCGACGATGAGCGGCAGCATGAGCAGCTCATAGATGTCGAAGGCAAAACCGATCGAGGCGATGAAGCAGATCAGCCACTGGGTGCGGGTGAGTTTGGGAGCGGAGGACATGGGCGGATGCTGTCAGGAGTTGAAGGGCAAGTCAACGCGCGCTTGGAGCGGATTCCATCACTGGGCCGCTCCCCAGCCCGAGAAAGCCTGATCCGGCGCTGGCGGGCCGGGCGGTTTCCGCCATGGTGACGGGCATGTTCCCCGACCTGACCGCCGCCCCGCAGACCGATCCGCTGGCCATCTACCGCTACCGCGACAGCCTGTATGCCGTCGATCTGGTCGCCGCGGCCCTGAGCCTCGACTTCTTCACCAGGCTGGCGGCCCATCCCGCCCCCCTGGCGGAAGTCTGCGCCCGCTTCGGCTTCCAGGAACGACCGACCGACGTCCTGATGACTCTCTTGTCCAGCAACGGCTGGGTGCAGTGCGAGGACGGGATCTTCACCATCACGCCCACCGCCCGCGAGCACCTGTGCTCGGATTCGGAGTGGTTTCTCGGCCCCTACTACGCCTCGCTGCACGACCGCCCCATCGCGCGCGATTTCCTGGAGGTGCTGCGCACCGGCAAACCCGCCGGCTGGAGCGGCGACAAAGCGGCCTTCGACTGGCACAAGGCGATGGAGGAGGAGGACTTTGCCCGCCGCTTCACCGCCGCCATGGACTGCCGCGGCCGTTTTCTCGCCCAAGCCCTGGCGGCCCGGCTCGACTTGGGCGGTCGCCGCCGCCTGCTCGACATCGGCGCCGGCAGCGGCATCTACGCCTGCGCCCTTGCCGCCCGCCACCCCCACCTGGAAGCGGTCGCCTTCGACCAGGCCCCCGTCGACCGCATCGCCGCCGCCCTGATTGCCGAGCGCGGCTGCAGCGACCGGGTCAGCGTCGCCACCGGCGACATGTTTGCCGGCCTGCCGGACGGCTGCGACGTCCACCTGTTCTCCAACGTCCTGCACGACTGGGATGTGCCCGAGGTGCGGCAACTGCTGGCCGCCTCGCGCGCCGCTCTGCCCGCGGGCGGCGTGCTCATCGTCCACGACGCCTTCATCCACGCCGACAAGACCGGCCCGCGCCACGTCGCCGAGTACTCCTGCCTGCTCATGCACTCCACCCAGGGCAAGTGCTACAGCTGCCGCGAGTACGCCGACCTGCTCACCGAGGCCGGTTTCCAGCCAGGCCCCTATCTGGACACCGTCGTCGGTCGCGGCTTCCTCGCCGCCGTGAAGGCAGGCTGAATGCCAGACGGAGGGAGCTTAAGGTTCCAGGTTTCGAGCCCGGGGGACTCCGCGCCCTTTACCCTTAGCCTTCATCTGCCAACTCCACCCAGTGAGTGCGCACGTCCTGACCGGTGGGCAGGCTCCAGGTCTGGCCAGCGTCGAGCACACGGCTCTGCTCATGCGAACCCTCGCGGTCGGTCCAACCGTAGGCAACGCGGGCGCGACGACCGGGCACGGGATACTGCAGGTGCCCTTCCGCCCGCAGGCAGCGTTTGCCGCCGGTGTTCTGGAAGCGCACGCGCACCATGTCGCCCGTCCCCTCCGGCAGCTCCGTGCCGGCGGCCCAGAGGGATTGCGACCAGAAATCGCCGGGCTCCATGCCACGCCGTTCGAGCTGGCCGTCCTTGAGCAGGGGGCACCAGCTCGAGCCCCCGTCCGTCGAGAACTCAAGCTGGTAGCGTACCGCCGGGTCGGGCGGGTTGCTCGAGGCCACGTGGGCGGCAGCGTGCAGGGCCACCGCCGGCAAGCCGCGCGGCGTTTTCAACTCCAGGGTCACCCGCGGGCTGTCAAACCCGCCCTCGACCACGCGCGAGGCAGCGATCGCCTTGCCCGGGCCGAAGCTGACGAGGCCGCGACCGCCCACGCCGAGCGTGATTTGGGTGCCGCCGTCTTTGAGGCGCGGAAACACCGCGGGATTGGCTTGGCAGACCGTGCGGATGACCAGACCGCTGTCGGCCAGGGCGGCCGCGCCCGCCCCGAGACGCAGGTGGTACTGGCGCCGGCCCTTGACAAAGTCGGTTAGGTCCAGGCCGTCGCGAAATTCGCCCGCCGTCTGCCAGATGGTGCCGCCATCAACCGACACCGCCACTGGACCGCGCGCGCGACCGCGCAGGACCAGGCCGTTTTTGCCGCCCGGCTGGTAAACACCCCAGGGCGAGTCATCCGGCGGCGTCGCACCAATGAGGTAGGGGGTGAAAAACTCCAGCGTCACGTGCTCGGGCCCCTCATCGGTCACCCCCTCCCGGTACCCGCCGCCGGCGAAGTCGGGCCGCCACTCATAGACCGCGTTGCCGTAGCGCGCCTGGCCGTTGACATGGTCGGTGCCTTTCGTGGTGCCGTGCATGGCCTCGGGCTGGTTCACCCAGGTGCGCGAACGCTCGAGCCCGGGCACGCCGCCCGTCCGATAGTTGCGTCCCCAGAAGACAAACGTGCGACCGTCCTCCAGCCCCGGCTCAAACCAGCGACGCAGGGTTTCGCCCCGGCGCAGGTGAACGATGGGCTGCGGCCCGGCGTAGCCGGCGCGGTATTCGATTGTTTGATAGGCCGCATAGGAAGCGCCGTCACCGGGGTGCAGGCCACAGACCAGCCAGCCGCGCTGGTGGGGCGCGCCCGGCGCGCGCGTCGACAGGGTTTTCCAGTCCTTGTAAATCTCGTCGAGCCCGAGCAGGCCTCCGCCCCGGGCATCAAAGATGACCGTCGACAGATCGTGGTCGAGCAGGGCCCAGCGCCCCTCGCTGCCGTAGGGACCACCGTCGAGGAGGACCTCAAAGGCATTGTGTCCGCGCGTGCCGGTGACGCGCGACCGCCCCGGCCCGAGCAGGGCGTCGAGCTCGGCGGTCCACTGCGCATGGGTTGTGCCGCAGAGCCCGAAGCCATGGGCGAACAGGCCGGTCCAGTACTCCCGGGTCGTCGTTCTAGCATCGTTGCTGAAGCCCTCGCCCCAGAGGTCCTCCCGGCCCTCCTCACCGTGGGCATAGTGGGTGTTGCGGAAAAACCAGGCGGCGAGCGCCTTGTCCTCGGCCGACAGCGGCTTCACGCCGGTGACGCGCTCATACTGCTCCGCCTGGGTGGCAAAGAGGCGGTCAAAGGTCGACAGCGCCAGTTCCCCCGGATACCAGGGATGGTCCGTGCGCAGTTGCGGATCGCCCACCCCAGCCTGAAGCAGGGCGGGCAGAAACAGGGCCGGGAGCCAGAGGCAGGAGGAGTGCATGCGCAGAAAAAAACGCCCAGAAGTCTGCCTCGGAAACACCCATCACCATCTTCGATCTCCCCTCAGTGCGTCAGCGCATAGAACAGGATGTTGATGCCGAGCGGGTAGGCGTACTTTTCCGAGAATTCGCGAAAATACCAGGGATCCGTGCCCTCCTCCTCCCAGCCGTCGCCGAGGTCGGTGTTGTGGCAGATGATCATCATCAGGCGCTTCTGGTCATCGAAGACCCCGCGATAGTGCGGCGTCTGGGCATCCGCACGCTCAAAGGTGATGCCCTGGTCGCGCCCCGCCATGGCATGGCCGACGCTGGGGATCTGCGGCTTGACCTTGAGCGGGAACACCATGTGGAAGATCTCGTGCTCGAGCGGCAGCTCCACCGGTTCACGCTCGGGGAAGATCTGTTTGAAGGCCGCATAAAACACCTGCCACTCATCCTCGCCCCAGAAGTCATCCACCATGAGGAAGCCGCCGTTGAGCAGATACTCGCGCAGCGTCCGCGCCTCGTCATCGGTCAGGCTGATGCCGCCCGGCTCGATCATGTAGATGAAGGGGTAATGCCGCAGCTGCTCGGGCACGATGTCGACGATCACGCCCTTCGGACTCACCTGCAGCGACGTGAGCTGCTGCAGTCGATAGGAAAAGTTCAGGTCGGCATCCGGGTAATCGGTCGTCCAGCGACCGCCCCCGCGGCGCCGCCCCCGGGACATCTCGGAATTGAAGCGCAGGCGCGCGAACACGAAGGTGTCGTCCGGCAACTCGCGACTGACCGGCCAGGTCGGGAAATCGGCAAACTGACCACGCCCAAACTCGCGCGGATCCTCGGGCACCGAACCATCCTGGATGCCAAAATTCGTCGGCTGCCCCGACTCCTGCGCCAGCACGGCCCAGCCCAGCAGGCCGAGGGCGGCGATGGCAGAAAGACGGCGTTTCATGGGGGACAGAAGCTCCAGACCGCTGGTGAAACGCCCGACCGGACCACTTTGTTGTGTTCAAACGGAAAAACAGGCCCTCTCTGTCCTGCGCGGCATCGACCCGCAAGGTTTGGCTGTAGTGCGGGGCATCGACCCGCAGGATCGGAACCCCCGCGGTCACTGCCCACGGCTACAGACTCTCGCCCGCCTTCCGCAACACCCGCTCAATGAGATCATACGACGCCAAGCGCTCCGCATCCGGGAAGTCGTGGTCACAGTCCGGGTGGCGGATGTCGATCCGGTCCGCGGCACCATGCAGGGCAAACACCGGCTTCGCTGCGGCGGCAATGCGGTCGACGCTCTGCCACTGGAAATTGCTGTCGCGCAGCGGCGCGTTGACGAAGACATGCCGCGGCGCCAGGCAGGCGATCAGCTCGTAAAAGTCGAAGGGCGTGGCAGACGGCCGCCCGACGTAGTCGGCCATCTTCAGCATGTAGCGCTCCTGCACCCAGCCCTGCAGGTTGCCGCCCTTGTAGTCGAGCACGGAATCGAACCCACAGCTCGACACCACGACCTTCACCCGCGGCTCGAACACGGCCGTGTAGATGGCGTTGTGCCCGCCAAGGGAATGACCGATGGCGGCGAAGCCAGCGTCGGCGCGCACTTCCGGCAGCGAAGCGAGCAGGTCGATCCCGCGCAGGTTGTCCCAGATCGCCTTCATCGTGCCGCTGGTGAACCCCAGTTCGGCAAGCTGGGGCTGGTACTTCGCCAGCAGCGGGTAGCTCGGCGAAAGCGTCACGAACCCGCGCTCGGCGAGTTCGGCGGCGTACTGCCGGTTGGGCTTGCCGCCCAGACCGACCACCACCTGGTGGCCGATCGTGTTTTCCGTGGGATGCAGGCAGAGCACCGCCGGGGCCGGCTGGCCCGCCAGCGCCGCCTTCGGCAGGCAGAGGTAGGCCGGAACCCAGCCGCCGAGAGTGGCCTCATAGCGGATCAACCGCCGCACGTAGCTGCCACAGTCCGCCTCCTCCAGTTTCTCCATCGCCGGCACCGCCGCGCGATCCGCGGTGGGCAGCGGCCCGGCCACCTGCTGAAACCCTGCCAGAGCCTCGCGCCGGCGGACCTCCCATTCCGCCGCCTTCGTGGCCCGCAACAACTGGCCGTCGACACCGCGGCATTCCAGCAGATCCGACCGACTCAAGCCGCGGATCGTCGGCACTTCCGCCACCGCCAGCAGGCCCGGCAACAACGCCAAAAGAAAGCAACGCATGGCAGAAGTACGGTTCCAAGTTTCAAGTTTCAGGGCTAAAGTAGGCCAGCTCGCCAGAGCTGGGGCTCCCGCCCTCCGCGCACTGAGATCCAAAATGTGAAATCCGAGCTTCCCCAGAACCTGCTGCTTTTCGACGGCGTCTGCCACCTGTGCGACGGCGTTGTCGGCTTCCTGCTGCCGCGCGATCCCGAGGCCCGGCTGCATTATGCCTCCATTCAATCCGCGCTGGGTTCCCGGCTCTACCGCGAGCACGGGCTCGACCCCGAACGACCCGACACCCTCCTGCTGGTCACCCCGAGGGGGGCGTTCCGCCGCAGCGATGCCGTGCTGGAGATCGCCCGACTGCTCGCCGGGGCCTGGCGACTCCTCCTCATCCTGAAACTCCTGCCCCGCCCCCTGCGCGACGCCGCCTACAACGCACTCGCGCGGCGACGGTACCGCTGGTTCGGACGGGCTCCCGCCTGCCTGCTCCCCCGCCCCGAGTGGCGCGACCGCTTTGTCGAAGACACTTTTCCCGCTTGCGCTCCTCATGTGGCCGATTAAGTTGCATTCCCTGTCTGCGGCCCCGCCGCGGACCACCGTCAAGGCCGGCAACGGCCCCAAGCGGGCTGTGGCTCAGCCTGGTAGAGCGCTTCGTTCGGGACGAAGAGGTCGTGGGTTCGAATCCCGCCAGCCCGACCAACGGAACTCCCTCAAAATGAGGGATCCGGGGGTCTAAAACCCATCTGCTA
>JBIJBO010000238.1:0-4048 GCA_044345215.1 Prosthecobacter sp.
TGGCGGCCATCGGGGGCGAAGGCGAGGGCGTTGAGCGACTTCAACACCCCGGCCTGGGCGGCGGTGGCCTGCGCGCGCGCCGCCTCGGCCGGAGCTTGGGCGGCCTTGCTCTGGTCGAGGCGGGCCTTGGCGGCGTCGGCGAGCTTTTGCGCCTCGGCCTTCAGGCCGGTGACAAGTTCAATCTCGCGCTTGGCATCGGCGACCGCGGCCTGCGCGCGTTTCAGGGCTTCGGCGGCGGCTTTCGCGGCTTCGTCGGCCTTGGTGAGCACAGCCCGGGCGTCCTCGAGCTTTTTCGCCTGGGCGGGATCGGGCTGGGCGGGCGGTGACGCCGGTTTTTCCAGGGCCTTGACGGCGGCCTCAGCCTGGGTGCGGGCGGTTCCCTTCGTTTCGGCGTCCTTCTGTTTGTCGGTCAGGGGCTTTGCCGCGCTGGCGGCGAGTTCCTGGCCCTTCTTCAGACGAGCGTCGAGGTCGGTCACCTCCTTGGCGGTTTTCTGGACGCGCTCGGTCCACCAGGCGGTTTCCAAGGCGGCGCGTTCGACGCCAAATCCGGCCTCGGCGACACGTCGCGCTGTGGCGGCATCGCCGGTGATCTCGCGCACCAGCTTGCCGTCGCCGGTCTGCCAGAGCCTGAGCTTGCCGTCGGCACCCGCGGTGGCGAGCAGCTGGCCGTCCGGACTGAGGGCGAAGGCGCTGCGGGCGGTACCGTGGGCGATGCGGCGCACCGGCTTGCCGGTCTTGGCATCGAGCAGGTGGACGCCATCGGCCCCGTCGGCGGCGGCCTTGAAGGCGGCAGGGGTCGCGGGTGGCGCGGCGGTGTCGCTCGCGCCGGCGGTGCGGCGCCAGAGTTTCACTTCGCGGTAGCTGCCGGTGGCAAGCAACTGGCCATCGGGACTGAAGGCGAGCGCCGGCACGAGGTCACGGTGGGCGACGCCGGGTTTGGCATACAGCCCGGCCTTGATCAGGGCGGGATCGGTGAGGCGGGTGACGAGGCTGCCGGTGGGCAGGTGGCGGATCGACACCTGATTGCCGCGCGCCTCGGCGGCGAACTGGCCGTCGCCGCTCACTGCCGTGGCATAGATCGGCGTGAAGCCGGTCGGCAGCGGTTCCCAGGCGATGACGCGCTCGGCCTTGCCCTGGTGATGGGCGCCTTCATCGAGCCACTGCTTGAGCAGGGCAAGCTGGCCACCGGTGAGAGGCACGGCACTGACCTTGTTGTTCTTCGGCGGCATCTCCGAATCCCATTCGCCGGCGGCGGCCTGGTAAATGAGGCTCTTGGCGCCGTCGCCGCGCACCAGCCCGGGCCCGTTGTCGCCGCCCTGAAGCATCAGCTCGACGGTCTCCATGTTGAGCCCGCCCTTGGTCGTCGTCTTGTTGTGGCAGGGCAGGCAGTTGTCCTTCAGCAGCGGCAGCAACTGCTTTTCGTACTCGACGGTCGCCGCGGCGAGCGGCAGGGGAGCGAGCAGGACGGCCAGGGTGGAAAAGCGCTTCATGGGGTTCACTGGACGCGCAGGCGCACGGGGTTGGAATAGACGGCGAAGACCGCGTCCTTGGGCGGGTTTTTGGCGGCGAGATCCTTGGCGGTTTTGTCGGCAGCAGCCTTGGCCTTGTCGGCGGCGGCGAGTTGCTGTTCGGCGGTTTTCACCGCCTTTTCCGCGGCCGGGCGGGCGGCGGGATCGGTCGCCTTCGCCAGGGCGGCGCGGGCGGCTTCGAGAGCCTTCTTCGCCTCCGCCTGGGTCGCCGCTGCTTTCTGCGCGGCCTGTTCCGCGGCGGCGACCTGGGCCGCGTTGCGGCGCACGGGTTGTTTGGCCGGGCCCTGCAGCAGGAAGCCGTACTCGCCCGCGCTGAGACCGAGTGCCTTGGTGTCGAGCGTCAGCTTGCCGTCGCCGGCCTTGGCCGGGATCGTCACCGTGGGGGCCTTGGCGGGATCGCCGAAACCGAGCACCTTCAGCGTCAGCGCTTCGGTGCAGGCGGCGTGGCGATGGGCCTTCAGGGGAATCTCGATCTTGGCGCCGGCCTTGACCTCGACAGTCGCCGGCAGTTCCAGCCGCACCGGCGCGGGTTGATCGACGACGCCGAGTGCCGGGGGACCGCCGGTGAAGACCGACAGGTTTTCGCGGTTGGTGTCGCGCACGACGGCATTGAGATGAAGCGAGCGCAGGGGCAGGTCGGGCACGACCGCGAGGGCGGGCGCATCGGCTGCCGCCTGGAAGGCCAGCCAGGCGGTGCGCTGGCCCTTGCCGGCAAAGCCGCCCAGGCAGGTCAGGCCGGCGGGCAGGCCGGCGCAGGCAAGTTCCAGCGGTGCGCTGAGGGCGCCGCGCAGCGGCAGGTTTACCTCGATGACGCCGATGCCCCCGCGCCAGACGTTCGCCGAGCCGATCTCATGCGGACCCGTGGCCGCCGCGCGCGGCAGGGTGGCCTGCATGGCGAGCCCGCCCTCGGGGCCGGCGCGATCGAGCGGCCGCACGCGCAGGGTGAAGGGATGACGGCGACCATTGGCGGTGTTGAGGGTATCGCTGACGGAGAGGCGAAAGACGCCGTCGGCCTTGGCCTCAAAGCTGTAGCTCGGATCGAGCAGCGGCACGCGCGCGACCGAGGGAGTTGGCACCAGGGCCGGCCCATCGTTGACCTCGGCCTGCGCGGTCAGGGTCTCGGCGCCGGACGCGTCCTTTTTCAGGTTCTCGACGAGCAGCAGGGGATCGGTGGGGAAGCCGGCGAGGGCCGACTCGACTTCGATGGCAAAGCGGTCGCCCTTCTTGAAGTTCAGATCGAAGCGTCGCGCCGCGCCGTTCGCGGGGAACCAGCTGCCGTGGCTCTGTCCGATCGCCAGTGGAGTGGCGGTTGCCGGCACGGGCTGGGCCGGATCTTCGGTTTCGCCGGGCAGTGCCAGCGGCGGCAGTGGGCTGGCGGCGGCGAGTGCGGCCGCGGCTTCACCGGTGACCCGCTCCAAAGGCGGACCTTGGCGCACGCGCAGGCTGTCGATGACCTGACCGCCGGGCAGGTTCCAGCCATAGACGCGGTCCTTGCCGGCCGCCCAGACCACGGCGCCGGAGGTCAGGCAGAGACGGTAGCCATAAGGGTCGCCGGTGCCGAACATGAGGTCGTGGATTTTCAGTCGGAACCGACCGTCGGCCGGCAGGGTAACATCGAGCAGGCCGTCGCGCAGGCGGGCGATCTCGCGACCCTTGGCGTCGTGCAGCGTGCCACTGAGGCGGGTGGGCACGGCGAAGGCGGCGCCGTCGAAGACCGCGAGCAGGCGCTGGCCCTTTTTGCCCTCGAAGGTGAACCCGTGCGGCGCGCTGGTTTTGAAAACGCCGTGCACGGCGGCCTCGGCCGGGAGGGCCAGGGCGGTCTCGGGCGTGGAGTTGCTGCCGGGCGATTCCACCACGGCCTGCGGGCCGATCTGGAAGCCACGCGGGTTGGAGACGCCGAAGGTGCCGGTGACACGCAGTTCGTAGGTGCCCGGGCGGAGGCCGGCGGGCAGGGCCAGGCTGAGCGTGTTCGCCACCGGCTGGCCCTTGGCGTCGAGCTTGAGTTTGGCCGCGATCACCGCCCCGGGATCGGGCGACAGCAGAACGCCTGACAGGCCGTCGAGATCGCTGCCCTTGACCGCGAGATCCACGGTGT
Organism: Prosthecobacter sp.; assembly: GCA_044345215.1. Lineage (GTDB taxonomy): Bacteria > Verrucomicrobiota > Verrucomicrobiia > Verrucomicrobiales > Verrucomicrobiaceae > Prosthecobacter. The sequence goes on from JBIJBO010000238.1 coordinate 3,625, forward strand.
CGCCGGGGCGACCCCCGAGCGGATGCACCGAGGTGAGGACCGGCGTTGGGAAGGAGGTCTGGGCAAGGGCCAGAAGAGGGGTGAAAAGAACCAGCGGGAGCAGCTTCATGAGGGCACGGGATCGGGAAGAGGTCTTCAGCAGCGGGCCAGCCTGGGCTGGCCTCAGGCGAGCGACTGCAGGGCGGCCGCCCTGCGCACTGGCTCAGTGATTGAAGAGGAATTCCTTCGTGTTTAGCAGGGCCCAGAGGAGGTCTTCAAAGGCCTCGCGCCGCGCGGCCAGGCGGGCGTCGCCGTCCTTGCCCTCGGTCTTGCGGCCGAGGTGGCCGAGGGCGAGTTGCAGCTCCTGCGGGTTCGGGTCGCGACTGAGGGCGATGTGGTAGAGGTCGCCGATCTTGTCGTCATCCGGGCGCGGGTCCTTGGCGAG
>JBIJBO010000277.1:0-4033 GCA_044345215.1 Prosthecobacter sp.
CAATCGTGAGTTTGGCACCATTGGAGACGATGATGACACGCCCAAGGATGTACACGTTGTCACGCGTCCAGCGGGTGTCCGTGGTGATTCGGTTGTCGGTCTGCGAGCCAACGACAATAAAGTCGGCCCGCGCCGCTCCGGGCAGGGCGGCTGCCAAAACAGCTGCGGCAAGGAAGGTGGCTTTAAACATGTGTTTCATGAGATGTGGCTTTGTGAGGCGTCGGGGATGAAGGGCGCACGGGGAAATCCCACTCAATCGAGGCTGAAGGTTACGAGACCGGACTCGACCGGATCGGTCCGATTGCCGGGGTTCTGAGTGAGCAGGAACCAGCCCAAGCCCTGCCATTGACCGGCAGTGCGAATCACATGGCCCTGAAACTTGACCCCTCTGTTGACCGCTCCGTCATAGTTGAAGGTGCCACTGAAGAGTCCCTTGACGGCGTCCAGCTTGAGATTGACCAGGCGGGGATTGTTGCCGGAGATGGTAAACTTTTTGGCGTCAACAAGGGTCAGACCGATGTCAGGGCGGGCCGGATCGGCCGGGTCCGCAGTGCTCAGGCCGGCTTCCGTAAATGCCAGCTGCGAGGTGGCACCCGCCTGGGCGTCAAGGATCGTGCGGCTGCTGTCCGTCCGGGCATAGCGGCCGCCGGCAATCGTCAGGTTTGCCGCAGCCAGGTTGAAACCGCTGCTGTAAGCACGGGTGCTGAGGCTTGTATTCTGCGGCCTCAACCAGCTCAAGGTGCCGCCAACGGTGTCATCGTTGGCCGGATTCACCCCCTGGGCGGGAGTGCCGTTGTTGAGCTGAAGATTGCCGACCAAAGACCCCTTTGCCGGTGTGTAGAGCGGATTGAAGACGACCACCTGACCGGTGGGACCGACAAAGGTCGCACCTGCAAGCTTTTCACCGTCGCCCGTGGTGCCGGCGAGAATGACACTGCCGTCCGACCTGATGGCAAGATTGATCAGCGTGGCACCCCTGGGGCGTGTTTCGGAATCACCTGTTGTCGTTACGGCGATGTTGTAGCTTCCAGGATAAAGCGTGGTCGGATTGTTGGAATCAAACTTGCGACGCCAGCCGGTCACGGCCGTCGAACGGATGGCGGTCTGGCCGGGGACCAGGTAGGCATCGCGAATCACGGCGGAGGCAAGCACCTTGCGTGCGGTGTCGGCCACGTCCGGCGTCTGAATGGTGAAGACGAACTCAAGCGGCACAAAGCTCAAATCAGGGCGTCGAATGAGGATCGTGGCCGTCGGCGAAGCCGCCGCCGGATTATCGAGGAAGCCGGTGAACTTGATCGGCTTGGCCACGCCAAGGAACAGGTTGCCGGAGATGGAGCCCAGCTTGGTGATGCTCATGTCGATCCGACCCCCGAGGTTGTTGGTGTGCGAGTAATCACCGGTGAAAAAAGTGCGGGCGATCCAGGCCGTGTAGGCACCATCGAGGTTTGTTAGGATGTTGTTGACGGCCAGGGTGGCGGCACGCGTGACGCGGGCGCTGCCGTTGCTGAGCGTGATCACCAAATTGAAGGGCGTGGCGGGATTCTTGTTGAGGGCAACGGGACGACCGCTGATCACGCCGGTGGCGGCATCGACCACCATGCCCTTCGGCAGGCCGGACACGGCATACGTCGAAGCGCCCTCGGCGGGAATCTGGAAGGGAGTGTAATCAGCACCGAGGGTCGCCGGAGGAAGAACAATGGGATCGTCCACCGTCGCAAAGGTCGGGGAACCTTCAAAGACCGAGAGCGTAAAATCGCCCGATTCAAGGGAGTCAAAGCCCGCGAAGGTATTGCCGGCAAAAATTTCGCAGGTGTACACATCGCCGTCGTTGGCATTGGTCAGCCCCTTGATGGCCAGGGTCCGGGTGGTGACCCCGGAGAACTGGCCGCTGTTGGTGAGGTTGGCGCCGTTGCGCTTCCACTGGAACCGCGCCGGCTTGCCAAAAAAGACGGCGTTGATCTTCGCGGAACCTCCAAGGACGCCACCGATCGTGCGCGCCTCGGGGTCGATGACCACAACCTCGGCAGCCAGGCTGCTGGTGCTGCCACCACCGGAAACCGATGGCTCGGACGGCGCATTGGTGGCCACGCAGACATAGGCCCCCGCGTCGTCGGGCCGTGCGCGGTTGATTTCCAACTGCCTGTCGATGGCGCCGGGCAGGTTGGCGGTCCGGCGCCACTGATAAACCACACCGGCGGGTGCCACTGCCTCGGCATTGAGGGTGATGGCCGAACCAAGGGCAACAACATCCGCGACCGGCTGTTGGGTGAAGGTCGGCTTGGCCGAGAAAACGAGCAACTCCACTTCATTGCTGGTGACGGTGACGGTGCCGTCGGTCACCACGCAGTCGTAAACCCCGCTGCTCCTCGGCATCACCGCGGCAAGATTGAGCGTCGAGGCATTTGCCTTGGCGATGGGCTTGCCATTGAAGCGCCACTGGTAGGTGGGGGCGAACGAGCTGTCTGCGATGACGCTGAAAGCCACGGTGCTGCCCTGGAAGAGGATTTCATCGGCCGGGGAACGGGAGGCTTCCGCGTCCGTCACGCGATAGTTCTCGCCGGCTGTTGTGTGGGCACCCGCGAGGCCGCCGATGTTGGCGCCACCCGCCAGGGCGCCCACGTGGGCGACGAGCTCAAGGGCACCCGTGTCGGGGCTGACGTAGCTGTGATTGGGAAACAGGCCATCCGGCGTGACAAACCTCTGGGCCGTCGAGAAGATCGCCTGCTGGGGCGCGGTCGCGGCCGTGTCTCCGTTGAGAACCCAGACATAGATTCTCTGCCCGTCCAAACCGGCACCCGTCGTGTAATCAAGCTCCAGGTCGTAAAAGCCGCGACGACCGCCGACGATCAGCGGCGCCGTCGACTGGGCAACTTCCGTGAAGGCCGTGTTGAGCTGCGCAAAGGTTTTCCCGGCAAAAACATAACCGTCGGGGAAGACGCCGAAACGCACCGTTGCGGTGCTGACGCCCACAAGCCCGTTGCTCGGGGCGATGCCGTTGCCAAGGTTGCTGGCGAACAGTTTGGCCGGCGCCGCTTGAGCGCCTCCATACAGGCCGAGCATCAGCGCGGCAGTAAGAAAAAGTTGTTTCATGGATAAGAACAGTTGGAGTGAGACAAAGAGTGGGGAGAAGTTCAGTCGGCGAAGGGTTCAGGCAGGGCGAAACCGGCGCTGCCAGCCTGTTCCTTGAACAGAAGCGCCTTGCCCGGCAGGATCAGGGCGGCGCCCGCGTCAGTGACGCTGTCGCCCAAGGCTCTCCAACCGGTGCCGCCAGGACCGCCGTTCTTGAAGTAGTAGCCGGTCAGCACGCCATCCTGTTCAAGGTAGACGACGTCGGCAACGCCCGGGCCCGAACCGCCGGTGATGTTCGACTGAAGATCGCTCGCCGACAGGCTCGTGGGCACCAAAAACGGATTGTTCACAATGTTCTGTCCCGCGGCGACATTGGCCGCGTGGCGCGCCGGCAAAGCGTCGCCGCTCAGGCGCAGCGTGCGGTCATCACCCGCAACTCGCACGATCATCAGACCGCTGCCCGGCGCGATCACCGTGTTGGCCTGATTCACCCCGTCGGCGTCGTCGATGCGGCGCCACTGGTTGGCATCGGTGCGGTAAAAGTAACCCACGAGCACGCCGTTGTCGGTCAGGTAAACCTTGTCGGCTGCGTTCGCGGCCGCGGCACCCGTCAGGCCGGCCTCGTTGGCGGCGCCAAGCACGCTGGCAAGTGTGCTCAGCGGATGAATCACAAAGGCGTCGCCAACGTTCGGCGTCACGGCCAGACCCGCGGTCACGATCTGCCCTGCCTGAGCGGTGATTCTGGCGCTGTGGCCGTAGGCGTTGTTGCCGCTCGGATTTGCACGGCTGACAATTTTCAGCGCATGCGGAGAACTGAGCACATCCGGAAGCACCCCGGGGGTCGATGCCAGATGAATGCCTGCGCCGTCAACCGTGGCGACGGTTCCAGAGGCAACGATGCGAACGTTGGCAAGGCCAACGAGCGTGGTCTTTCCCGCAGGCAGATCAAGCGTGACGGTGCCGG
>JBIJBO010000097.1:0-13254 GCA_044345215.1 Prosthecobacter sp.
TCGAGCTGGCTGTCGCTGAGGTGGCGGTCCTTGGCGCTGATGATGCCCTGGGTGACCGTTCCGCTGAGGCCGAAGGGGTTGCCGACCGCGAACACGACCTGGCCGACGCGGGCCTCGTCGGAGTTGGCGAAGGCGAGCACCGGGAAGTCGCCGCCGCCCTCGATCTTGAGCAGGGCGATGTCGCGCTCGCGGCTGGCGCCGAGGATGCGGGCCGGGAACTGGCGGTTGTCGTTGGTGGTGACGACGACCTCGCTGACGTCGGCGATGACGTGGTAGTTGGTGACAACGTGGCCCTCCTTGGAGATGATGGCACCCGAGCCGAGACCAGGGATCACTTCGGGGCGTCCCGTCACCAGCCCGAAGAACGGGTGCCAGCCGGTCTGGCCGCGGCGCACGGTCTTGGTGGTGATGCTGACCACCGAGGGCAGGACGGCGGCGGAGAGTTTGGCGAACTCCTCGTTCATCGCCGCCAGCAGCGGGATGTCGCCGAGGTCGAGCTTGGGTTTGGCGGCCGCGACAGCTTCCGCCGCCTGACCGGGCTTCTCCCCGCGCAACAGGTTGAGCAGGCCGTAGCTGTCATCGCCCCGGCGCCAGAGGGCGAAGACCAGGAAGGCCATCAGGAAGACGGTGACGGCAAAAGTGAGGCGGCGAAGCGTTTCCATGCACCGCCATGATGCGCGCTCCCGGCGCAATGGCAAGAGGCCGGCGGCTGCGGGGTTGAATGTCGGCCGGCGCGGGCGAGTCTCACCGACATCGCATGACCGCCGAACCCGCACCCCTGCCCTGCCGCCCCGTGGCCCGGCGGCTGCTGGCGCTGGCCTGGCCGCACCGCGGCCCGGCCCTGGGCGTGGTCCTGCTCGCCAGCCTGGGCACGCTGCTGGTGATCGTCTTCCCCCAGGCGGTGCAGCTGGCGCTCGACGAGGTCATCCCCGCACGCGATGTGCGCGGCGCGTGGCGGGTCTGCGCCTGGCTGACTGGGGCCTTCCTGCTGCGCGATCTGCTCGCCGCCCTGCGCGGACGGCTGGCCGGGGTGTTTGAGCAGCGGATGATCCACGACCTGCGCGGGCGGCTGCACGAACGCATCGCGCGCCTGCCCCTGGCCGGGCTGCAGCGGCATCGCACCGGCGACCTGCTGACACGGCTGGCCGATGACGTGCCGGCCGCGCAACGGGCAGTGCAGGAGGGTGTCGAGCAGGGCCTCACCGCCGTGCTGCAGATCCTCGTCTGCGCCGGCGTGCTGTTCGCCACGCAGCCGCGCTACGCGCTCGTCATCCTGCTGCCGGTGCCCCTGCTGGCCGCCGGCGGCTGGCTGTTTGCGCGCCTGCTGACACCGCGGGCGCGGCGGGCGCGGGCGGCGGCCGGCCGGCTGGGCGCCCTGCTGCACGAAACGATCACCGGCATCCGCCTGGTGAAGAGCCTGCGCGCCGAAATTGCCCGCCAGCACGCCTTTGCCGCGGTGAGCGCCGAGGCAGGGCGCGAACAGCGCCGGCTGGCCGCTGCCTGGGCGGTTTACAGCCCGCTCATGTGCCTGCTCGGCAGCCTCGGTCTGGTCCTGCTGCTCGGCACCGGCATGCAGGGCATTCTCGCGGGCGACCTCACCCAGGGCGAACTGCTGAAGCTGATCCTGCTGCTCGGCTTCTTTTACGAACCGATGGCGCGCCTGCACGGCGTCAACCAAACCCTGACCGGCGGCCTCGCCGCGGCAGGGCGGGTCTTCGAACTGCTCGAGGCCGCGGACAGGGAACCGCCCGCCCCCCAGCCGCCGCGTGCCCGCGGCGAAATCGAACTGCGCGGCGTCGTTTTTGGTCACGCGCCCGACACGCCCGTCCTGCACGGGCTGAACCTGCACCTGCAAGCCGGGCAGACCGCCGCGCTGGTCGGGGTCAGCGGCAGCGGCAAATCGACCGTTCTCGACCTGATCGCCGGTCTCGCCGAACCGCAGACCGGCACGATCCTGCTCGACGGCGTGCCGGCCGACGCCGCCACACGGCGCGCGCAGACCGCCTACGTCATGCAGGACGCCTTCCTGTTTTCCGGCAGCCTGCGCGACAACCTGCGGCTGGCCCGTCCCAACGCCAACGACGCGACCCTGTGGGCCGCCCTGCGCCAAGCCAGCGCCGAGGCGTTTGTTCGTGCCCGCCCCGAGGGCCTGGATCTGGAGCTCGGCGAGCGCGGCGCCCGGCTCAGCGGCGGCGAACGCCAGCGCCTGGCCCTGGCGCGCGCCTTCCTGCAGGACGCCCCCGTGCTGCTGCTCGATGAGGCCACCTCGGCGGTCGACGCCGACGCCGAACAGCGCCTGCACGACGCGCTCGCCGCCTTCTGCGTGAACCGCACCTGCCTGATCGTCACCCATCGCCTCGCCACCGTGAATCGCGCCGATGTCATCCACGTCCTGAGCGGCGGGCGCCTGATCGCCAGCGGCCGGCACGCGGAACTGCTCGAAAGCTGCCCTCACTACCGGCACCTGGCCTCACTGGCCTTTGCCTGACGACGGTCACTTCTTGCCCTTGGAAACCGCGGCGCTGAACCAGTCGCCGCCGCCGCCACCACCGCCAAAGGGATTGCCCATGCCGCCACCGGACGACCGGCCACCACCCTGGCCACCGAAGGAGCGCCCTTGACCGCCGCCGCCTTGCCCGGCCGGACGCGGACCGACGCCGCCGCCCGGCTTGCGCTCGAAGTCGGGCTTCGACTTCATGCTCAGGGCGATGCGCTTGCGCGGGATGTCCACCTCGGTGACCGTCACCTGCAGCTTCTGGCCGACCTTGACGATCTCCGCGGCATCACGCACGAAGCTGTCGCTCAACTGGCTGACATGGACCAGGCCGTCCTGGTGGACGCCGATGTCAACGAAGGCGCCAAAGGCCGTGACGTTGGTGACGATGCCCGGCAACTTCATGCCGACGGCAAGGTCCTTCATGTCGTTGACACCCTCGGCGAACTGGAAGACTTCGAACTGCTTGCGCGGGTCACGACCCGGCTTGGCGAGTTCGTTGACGATGTCCTGGAGGGTCGGCAGGCCGACCTCCTCGCTGACGTACTTCTTCAGGTCGATCTTCTGGCGCAGCTCGGCCTTCTGCATGAGGTCGGCGACCGTGCAGCCGAGGTCGGCGGCCATCTTTTCGACGAGCGGGTAGCGCTCGGGGTGCACCGCGCTGGCATCGAGCGGGTTGGCGGCGCCGCGGATGCGCAAGAAGCCGGCCGCCTGCTCGAAGGCCTTCTCGCCAAGGCGCGGCACCTTGAGCAGGTCCTTGCGCGACTGAAAGGGGCCGTTTTCGTTGCGGTAGGCGACGATGTTGGCGGCGTGGCTGCTGTTGAGGCCGGAGACGTAGCTGAGCAGCTGCTTGCTGGCCGTGTTGACCTCCACGCCGACGCCGTTCACCGCGCTGATGACGACGTTGTCGAGGCTGCCCTTGAGCTGGTTCTGGTCGACGTCATGCTGGTACTGGCCGACGCCGATCGACTTCGGATCCAGCTTCACCAGTTCGGCGAGCGGGTCCATGAGGCGGCGGCCGATCGAGACCGCGCCGCGCACGGTGACGTCGTGGTTGGGGAACTCCTCGCGGGCGACCTCGCTGGCGCTGTAGATCGAGGCGCCGCTCTCATTGACCATGAGCACCGGGATGCCCTTGGGCAGGCCGATGCGGTTGACGAAGGTCTCGGTTTCACGGCTGGCCGTGCCGTTGCCGATGGCGATGGCCTCGATCTTGTAGCGCTCGACCAGATTGAGCAGCAGAGTCTTGGCGTGCATCAGGCTGTTGCCCTCGCCGAGCAGGTAGATGACGTCGTTGAAGAGCAACTGGCCCTGGGCGTCGAGCACGACGACCTTGCAGCCCGTGCGGAAGCCGGGGTCAATGCCGAGCACGCGCTTCTGGCCGAGCGGCGCGGCGAGCAGCAGCTCGCGCAGGTTGTCGGCAAAGACGCGCACCGCCTCGGTGTCGGCCTTCTTCTTCGACTCCAGCCGCGCCTCGGTCTCCATGCTCGCCGAGAGCAGGCGCTTGTAGCTGTCGGCCGCCGCCAGCTTCATCTGCGCGGTGCAGGCGTTGCCGCCGCGGACAAACAGGTTTTCCAGGATCTGGATGGCGGTCTCCTCCGGCGGCTGGATGCGCATGAGCAGGAAGCCCTCCTTCTCGCCGCGGCGGATCGCGAGCATGCGGTGGCTGGGAATCGACTTGAGCGGCTCGCTCCAGTCAAAGTAATCGCGGAACTTCTGGGCGTCGGCCTCGGTGTCCTTGCCGAACATGACCTTGGAAATCACCGTGCCGTGCTCGGCAAAGAGCTTGCGCAGCCCGGCGCGCGCCTCGGCATGGTCGCTGATGCGCTCGGCCAGGATGTCGCGCGCACCGGCCAGGGCGTCGGTGGCGTCCTTGACGCGCAGCTCCTCGTTCTCGTGGTCCGGGTTGACGAACTTCGCGGCCTCGCCGTCGAGATCGACCCCGGCGGTCGCCAGATGGGCCTCGATGAAATCGGCCAGCGGCTCCAGGCCCTTTTCCTTGGCAATGGTGGCGCGCGTGCGGCGCTTGGGCCGGAACGGCGCGAAGATGTCCTCGAGGCTGTTGAGCGTCTCGGCCTTGTCGATCTTCGCGCGCAGGATGTCGGTCATCAGCTTGCGCTCCTCCAGCGACTTGACGATGGCGGCGCGGCGGTCGTCGAGGGCGACGAGCTGCTCCATGCGTTCCTTCACGTTCTGGATCTGCACCTCGTCGAGCGAGCCGGTGGCCTCCTTGCGGTAGCGGGCGATGAAGGGGATGGTGGCACCGTCGGCGAAGAGTTTGGCGGTGGCGCCGACCTGGATGGCGCGCAGGCCGAGCTCCTTGGCGACGCGTTCGACGTGGGCGATGTTGAGATTGAGTTCGTTGGCGGCGGACATGCGAAAAAGAAGGGGTTGGAAGGTGCGCGACGGACGCGCACGGGTTGGGTCTCCTGTCCTAGCAAGCGCGCCCCGCGCCGGCAACCTTCGAGGGCGCGCCGCCCGAAACTTTTGTCAACGCTTGCAGCTTGACATCCCGGGGTCGCTCTGGCGGCGAAGTGCCTGCTCTCACCAGAGCAGCTTGCCACCGTCGAGGGTCAGGACGCTGCCGGTCATGTAGCTGCTGGCATCGCTGGCGAGGTAGAGGGCGAGCGGACCGATCTCGTCGGGCCGACCCCAGCGCCCCATCGGGATGCTTTCGGCAACCTCGGCTTCAAAAGCGGGGCGCTCGCCAATCCAGCGGCGGTTCGCATCGGTCAGGAAGGGGCCGGGCGCGATGGCATTGACGGTGACGCCGTACGCAGCCCAGTCGGCGGCCACGGCCTTGGTGAACATGACGAGCGCGCCCTTGGCGGCCTCGTAGCTGCGGCCGCGCATGGCACGCCCGGGCCACAGGGCGTTGATCGAGGCGAGATTGAGGATGCGCCCCCATCCTCGCGGCAGCATGGCGCCGCCGAGCCGTTTGGTCAGGACAAAGGCCTGGGTCAGGTTGAGGTCGAGGATGCGCTGCCAGTCCTCCAGCGCGAGGTCCTCGGTCGGCGTGTTGATGCGGCGGCCGCCGACGTTGTTGATCAAAATGTCGACCGGCGCGTGCTCCGCGAGCACGAGGTCGGCAAGACGCTCGGCCTCGTCGGGCCGCGCCAGGTCGGCCTGCAGCGGCGTGGCCTGCAGGCCCAAGGCGGCCAGTTCAGCGCAGGCCGCGTGCAGGCGGTCGGCATCGGAACCGGCGATGAGCAATTCCGCCCCGGCCTCGCCCAGCGCCCGCGCCATTTCGAAGCCAAGTCCGCGCGAGCCGCCGGTGATCAGGGCGCGACGGCCGTGCAGGTGGAAGCGGTCGAACACACTCATGGTTGGGCTACGGCGGCGGCCAGCACGCGGCAGCCGTGTTGGTTGAGCAGGGCAATGCCGCCGCGGTCGCTGGCGTCGAGGGCGACATCGGCCCAGGCATTGAGCGCCTGGTAGAGCGCTTCCTGGGCGGCGATGAGGCCTTGGGCGCGGGCGCCGCCGCGCGCCTGATGGAGGTTCTCGATGCAGGTCAGGAAGTGGAAGGCGAACTCGAGGCGCTTGGCCTGGCGCAGGGTCAGCGCGCGCGAGCCCTCGCGGGCGCGGGTGTTGGCGCGATACATCTCGTTCATGGCGGCGAGGTGAAGCGCCTTCACCTCGGCCAGCCAGGCGGGAGCGGGGCCATCGGCCTCAAGGTGGCGGAGCAGCACGTCGGGCGCCGGCACGCCAAGGCGCGGATCGTGGCGCTCGATGAGCTGGCACGCCCGCTCCAGAGACTGGAGACCGAGCCACAGCGGTTCAGCCACGCCCTCGCCGCAGAGTGGGGTGACGACCTTGCGCAGCGACGCCTCGTCGGCGAACTCGGGGCGTGGCAGCACGGAGACCGGCACGGGTTCCGCCTCGATCACGCGCAGCCCGATCTTTTCGGCCTCGGCACGATAGCGCGTGGTGGCGGCTTCGGCATCGGGATTGGCAAAGTCCCGGGCGCCGGCGAAGGCCTTGCGTCCGGCGGTGTCGCCATCGACGCGGATCGGTGCAAAGGCCCGCACCCGGGTCGGCACGGCGACGGCGCGGTAACCCAGCCGCTGCACCTGCTGCAGGCGCTGCAGCAGCGCGGCCTCGTTCCAGGCCTCCTGGCCCATGGCATCGCCCGTGTAGCCATTCCAGACCCCGTCGGCCGGCGGCGGCGGGATGCCGCCGAGACCGCTGGCAGCGTCGGCCGGGGCGGCGGTGAGGGTGGCAACCGGGGCCGCGCGCGCGCCGTCGGCCAGACAGAGCAGGCGGGTGCGCGTGCGCACGTAGAGCCGGCCATCGGCGATCGCGGGCGTGGCGATGATTTCCTCGCCGAGGTCGTGCCTGCCGAGCACCTGCAGTTCAGGCGCGTCGGCGATGACGATGACGAAACCGTTGCGACCTGCGAAAAAGATGCGGCCATCGGCGGCGACCGGTGAAGCGAAGTAATCGCCGAAGTTGCCGAGGCGGACGCGGTCCCACAGCGGCCGACCGTCGCGGGCGTCGTAGCAGCTCGCCATGCCACCGCTTTTCACCAGGTGCAGCCGGCCGCTGGCGAGCAGGGGCGAGGCGAGATTGGAGGGCGTCTTGTCGTCGCGACTCCACAGCACGTGCGTCTTCGTCACATCGCCCGTGCCGCCGCCGCGCACGGCGAGGATCAGGTTGCCGCCGGCGGCCATGTTGTCGGGGCTCTGGAAGGCGGTGTCGAGTTCGTCGGCATCCAGGCGGCCATCGCGGTTTTTGTCAGAGGCATCGAAACGGACATGGAATTCCGCCGGCGTTTCCGTACGCGCCAGAATGCGGTCCTGGTTGGTGTCGAGCCACTCGAGCAGGGCATGCTTGAGGGTGCGCGTGGAGTCGCCGTAACTCTGCACGGCCAGGTAGATGACGTCCTCATGCACGACCGGCGAGGTCATGAGGGTGCGCAGCAGGTTGTTGCAGGTCCAGATCTCGCGGCCGGTGGCGGGATCATAACCCTTGAGCTTGCCGCTGCCGGCGACCACGAGGTCGGTGCGGCCGTTGGCCGTGCACAGCACCGGCAGGGCGTAGCCGGCGAGCATGTCGGGGCGCGCAGTCTTCCACAGCTCGCGACCCGTGGCGGCATCGACGGCGACCAGGAAGGGCGCGAGGTCGTCGTCCTGGCAGAAGAAGACCCGCCCGTCGTGCACGACCGGCGAGCCCGCGGCACCCCAGTCCATCAGGTAGGCCGGCCTTGGCATGGCATAGCGCCAGAGCTCGCGACCGTCGGCGGCGTCGAAGGCGACCAGGCCGATCGTGCTGAAGTGAACGAAGACGCGTTCGCCATCGCTGGCCGGGGTCGAGGCTGCATGACTGTTGGGCGGCGTGATGCGCGGCAGCGTGCCGGTGTCGATCTCGCTGCGCCAGACCTGCGCGCCGCGGATGGCGTCGAAGGCGAAGACCCCGAGCTTGTGCTCCCCCGTCATCGCCGTGGTGAAGACGCGGCCCCGGCTCACCACCGGCGCGCCGATGCCGTCGCCGATCTGGACGCCCCAGGCGAGGTTCTGTTCCGCGGAAAACTCGCGCGGCAGGCCCGTGGAGGCGGAGACGCCGCTGCCGTTGGCACCGCGGAACTGCGGCCAGTCCTGGGCGGACAGGGTGACGGCGGCAAGCAGGAAGGCGGCGGGAGCGAGGCGATGCATGAGGGAGGGTCAGCCGAAGAGCTCGGTCAGCGGCCGGCCATCCTCGAGCAGGGAGTAGGCGCGGCCGAGCCGGTCGTGCGCCTCGAGGTCGCTGATGCCCATGGCGTAATACACCGTCTTGGTGATGTCTTCGGGATGAATCGGGCGGTCGAGCGGGTATTCGGCGCGCGCATCAGTGGCGCCGACGACCCGGCCGCCGGCGATGCCGGCGCCGGCCATGAGCACACTCATGCAGGCGGTCCAGTGGTCGCGCCCGGCCCCGGCCGTGCCACCGGAGCGACGGTCGCCCACCCGCGGCATGCGGCCCATCTCGCTGGTGACCAGAACCAGAGTTTCATCGAGCAGCCCGCGCGCGGAGAGATCCCCGAGAAAGGCGGAGAATGAGCGGTCGAACTTCGGCAGCAGGTGCTTGCGCAGGCAGTTGAAGTTGTCGCCGTGGGTGTCCCAGCCGCCGGCGCTCTTGCACTGGGCGGCAATGCTCTCGTCCTCCTTCCAGAAGACGGTGATGAAGGGCACGCCGGCCTCGACGAGACGGCGGGCCATGAGCAGGCTCATCGCATTGACGTCGTCGCCGTAACGGGCGCGCAGAGCCGCAGGTTCGGCGCTGATGTCGAAGGCGTCGGCCGTGCGACTGGAGGCGAGCAGGTCGAAGGCGCGCTCCTGCTGACGGACGTAGTTTTGCACGGCATCCTCGTGATCGAGTTCGCGGCGCGCGTCGTTGAGGGCACCGAGCAGGGAGCGGCGGTCCTGCAGGCGCGCCGCCGAGACGCCGCCTGCGACGCTCAGGGTGGGCGCGGCGAAGCGCAGCGGCTCCTCGAAGCTGCCGTTGAGGAAGAAGGGGTCGTGCTCCAGGCCAATGCGACCGGCGAACTGGCCGGGCCGGGTGAAAGGTGCTCGGCTCGGCTTGTGCGGCAGGGTCACCAGCTGCGGCATCGACGGATGCGCCGGACGTTTCATGGCAACGACGCTGCCCATGTAGGGCCAGTCATCCGGCTGCGGCCGGCGGTCGTTGCCCTGCTGCTTGAAGGTGTCGTCCGGCGCGTGGCCGGTGAGGTTGTAGTAGTAGCCGGCGTGATGGTCGCCAGTGGCGCGACCGGCATCGGTGACGCCGTGAACGAGGGCAAAGCGGTGGGCCTGGCGTGCCAGCAGCGGCAGGTGCTCGCACAGGCGGATGTCGTCGGCGGTGGTGCGGATCGGCTTGAACTCGCCGCGATATTCCAACGGCGCCTCCGGTTTCATGTCCCAGAGATCGATGTGCGAGGCGCCACCGCAGAGGAAGAAGAGCACGGTCGACTTCGCCGGTTTGGCCAGCGACGGCGCGGCGACGGCGGGACCGGTCGAGGCGCGCAGGCCGCGCGCGAAGCCGAGCGACGCCAAGCCCGACGTCGAGGCCGTGAGAAAGGCCCGGCGGTCCAGGGAGGGGCGGAAAAGCGGCTGGCCCATGGCGATGCGCGGACAACCTACGGCAGACAAGGGCGATGCCTGTCAACGCGCGGGCAAATTGGTGAAGGCCACCTGAAGGATGCCACCAGGGGCGGCAGTATTCCTCCGCCATGAAAGCGACGCTGCCCCGCCTGTTCGCCCTCGTTCTCGGCATGCTGCCCGACGCCCTCGCCGCCGCACCCCTGCGCGCCGGAGCCGCGGCGGTCGACATCACGCCGAAGCACTTCCCGATGAACATGCCGGGAGGCTTCAGCGCCAATCTGGCGGAGAAGGCCCACGATCCGCTGCATGCGCGCGCCCTGGTGCTCGACAACGGTGCCACCGCGCTCGCGCTGGTCGTGGTCGACAACCTCGGTGCCGGTCCCGACGTGCTTCTGGAAGCCAAGACCCGCGCCGCCGCGAAGACCGGGCTCAAGCCCGAAAACCTGCTCATCTCCTCCACGCACACCCACAGCGGTCCCTCGCTCAACACCCGAAGCGAGTCCGCCAAGGCCTACTACGAGCAGTTTGTTGAGGGGGTCGCCGAGTCCATCCTCCGCGCCCATGCCTCCCTTCGCCCCGCCGCCATCGGCGCGGCCGCCCATCCCCTGCCCGACGAGGTGTTCAACCGCCGCTGGTTCCTCAAGGAAGGGATGATGCCGGCCAATCCCTTCGGCAGGTTCGACCGGGTGAAGATGAATCCCGGCGCCGGCAACGCCGCGCTCGAACGCCCGGCCGGCCCGACCGATCCCGACGTCCTGGTGCTGTCGGTGCAGGACGCCAAACGCAAGCCCCTCGCACTCTACGCCAACTACGCTCTGCACTACGTCGGCGGCGCACCGCGCGGCCAGATGTCCGCGGATTATTTCGGCGAGTTCGCCCGGCTCATGCCCTCGCGCCTCAACGCCGGGCCGGACTTTGTCGCCATGCTGTCCAACGGGGCCTCGGGCGACATCAACAACATCCCCTTCACCGTCACCCGCCCGCCGCGCGAGCCGTTCGAGCAGATCCGCATCGTCGCGCAAAAAACCGCCGACGCCGCCTGGACCGCCCAGCGCAAAATCCCCAAGCACCAGAACGACGTCCGCCTCGGCATGGTCCAGCGGCCGCTGACCCTGCGCTACCGTCGCCCCTCCGAGCGCGAGGTCGCCGAGGCGCACGCCATGCTGGCGGTGAAGGATCCGGAGGCGGTCGCCAAGCTGCCGCGCCTGGCGCAAAACTACGCGCGCAGCACGATCAGCGCCCATGAACGGACCGAGGACACCCTCACCGTGACCCTGCAGGCCCTGCGGATCGGCGACATCGCGGTGTGCGGCATCCCGTTTGAAACCTTTGTCGAGATCGGCCTGGATTTGAAGAAGCGCAGCCCCTTCCCCCAAACGCTGGTCGTCGGTCTGGCCAACGGTCGCCACGGCTACCTGCCGACGCCGGAACACCACCGGCTCGGCGGTTACGAAACCTGGATCGGCACCAACCAGGTTCAGGAGGACGCCTCGGTGCTCATCACCGGCCAGCTGCTGGAAATGCTGGCGGAATTGCAGCAGCAGCCCTGAACCACCCGGCCACCTGTCGCCAGCGGTGTCCTTCAGTATTTCGGAAAGATCGCGGGCGTCGGAAACCGGTCCTCATGGCTGAAATTGCCGTCGCCGAGGTATTCCTCCCGCGGCAGGTTGACCAGGGGCCAGCTCGCAGGGCGAAGGCGGATGATGCGCCTTGGCCGAATGCCTTCGATGATAAGGTCGGTCTCGAAACGGACCAGGAGGCCGCTGCTGCCCAGAGGAACTTCACCAGCGACGTTGGCCACCTCCAGGATCGACCCCTTGGAAGCCATGTGCGCGGGTCCGTAATTGCCCCCCGCGTGCTTCAGGGTGTTCTCGGCGGCATTCACGGTGACGGCGATGTCCTTCTTGAAGTCGGCATAGAGGGAGGGATCCATGCCGCCAAACAGGGTCGCCGTGACGGTGGCGCGGCCGAACTTGCCGTATTCGACGGCATCCACCCAGGCCGGCAGCCAGCGGCTGCGCATGAAAGCCCGGTGGGTTTCCGTCTGGCTGTGGGTGGCGCGCTCGGCGGCGGCGGTGTCCAGCCAGATGTCCGAGATGTGGAAGCGGGTGAAGATGCCATCGGGCGTGGGTTTCCAGGTGAGGCCGAGAAGAACAACCGGATCGCCGAGAGCCTTCTTGCCTTCGGCAGGCCAGTCACCCTCGGCGATCCAGTCCTCGATGCCGAGGCATTCACGGCCGCGCCAGAACCGGGTGGCGGCATCCAAGGTCAGCGTTTCCTCGGTCGGTGCGCCACCGCCCTGCGGCGCTTCGCAGATCGCGGTGATCCGGCCCTGGCGATTCTGGATCTCCACCTCGCGCAGTTTCCAGACGCGTCCCTCGCGCTGGCAGTGGCTGAATTCATCCTCCAGCAGCAGCACGTGGTTCTCGGCCGGGGCAACGCCCTTGCCACTGTAACCCGCCGTTTTGTTGCGGTTGTCGACCGGCAGCACCGGCACCGCGGAAGTCGTCGGATCCGGTGGCAAAAAGGCGCGGACATGCAGCACGGTGCCGAGCGGAATGTCCCGCAGGTCCGCCGGCGCGCCGTGATAGCGAACCACGGCGTAGGGCAGCAGGGCGAAGGGATGCGGGGCGTTGCGGAAGTAGGTGCCCTCACCCTGCACGCGCAGGCTGCCGCGGCGGTTGGCGTGGTCGACAAAGACGAGTTCACCGCGATAGGCGTGAGCCTTTTCCAGGGGCGGAAACTGGCCGGCTTCGGGTCGAAACACCGCCGGTTCCCGCTCCGGGGTCCGGGTTTTAGGTTCCTTGTCGGCGGCGCTGGCGTGAACGACGCAGGCGCAGGCGAGAACCCGCAGGAATGCGGAAACGAGAAGCGGCGAACGGGGCATCAGGCAAGGCTTCATGGCAGGGTCAGTACTTCGGAAACAGGGCCGGCGTCGGGAAGCGTTCGTCGATGTTCGAGGCTCCGTTGCCGAGATACTCCTCGCGCGGCAGATGAACATCGGGCCAGCTTGCGGGACGAACTTTGACAATGCGCGTGGGGCGCATGCCCTCCGTGATCAGGTCGGTCTCGAAACGCAGCCGGATGCCGCTGCTGCCCAGCGGTGCGCCGCCGGGCAGTTGCGCAACCTCGAGAAGACGCCCGCGTGCCGCCATCTGCGTCGGGCCGGCCGTGCCGCCTTCGGTGTGCTTCAGCGTGTTCTCAACGCCATTCATCAAGGCGGTGACGCCCGGTTGGAAATCGGCATAGAGGGAGGGATCCATGCCGCCAAACAGGGTCGCCGTGACGGTGGCGCGGCCGAACTTGCCGTATTCGACGGCATCCACCCAGGCCGGCAGCCAGCGGCTGCGCATGAAAGCCTTGTGCACTTCGGTCTGCTGCTGCGTCGCGTTTCGTATAGCGGGCGCGTCCAGCCAGATGTCCGAGACGTGCAGACGGGTGAACACACCTCCCGGCGTGGGTTTCCAGGTGAGGCCGAGAAGAACAACCGGATCGCCGAGAGCCTTCTTGCCTTCGGCAGGCCAGTCACCCTCGGCGATCCAGTCCTCGATGCCGACGCATTCACGGCCGCGCCAGAACCGGGTGGCGGCATCCAAGGTCAGCGTTTCCTCGGTCGGTGCGCCACCGCCCTGCGGCGCTTCGCAGATCGCGGTGATCCGGCCCTGGCGATTCTGGATCTCCACC
>JBIJBO010000098.1:0-13251 GCA_044345215.1 Prosthecobacter sp.
TGAATTCGACAGCCAGCCAGTCGAGCAGTTCCGGGTGGGTGGGCAGGGTGCCCATGGTTCCGAAATCATTTTCGGTTTCGACCAAGCCGCGGCCAAAGTAATGCTGCCAGACGCGGTTGACCATGACGCGCGCGGTCAGCGGGTTGTCGCGGTGCACGAGCCAGCGGGCGAGGTCGAGTCGGGTCGGTTTTTCCACCTCGAGCGGCGGCAGCACGGCGGGCGTCGCCGGGGTCACCTCCTCGGCTGGCCTGGTGAAATCACCCTTGATGAAGACCGTGGTCTTGCGCGCTTCGGTGCGTTCCTTGAGCACGAGAGTGGTGACGCCCTTGCTGAGCGATTCCTCCAGCTGGACCTGACGGTCGTAGAGCGGGTTGAAAACCGGGTCACCCGTGCCGGTCATCGCCTTGAACAGGATCCTTCGTTCGGCGGCGCTGCGTTGGCCGGCGGGTTTGGCAAGCAGGCGGGCGGTGGCCTTCGGCAGGGCCTTGCGCGCCGTCGGGTTGAGCCCGGCCTCCCAGTTGGCTAGGGCTTCCATGCGGGCGCCGACATGGCTGTCGAGTTGACTCTGGACTTCGCGAAGCTGGGATTTTAGCAGGTCCGTGTTCTGGGCGGGATCGGGCACGGACAGCGTCGGTTCATCCTGGTTGTTGAAGAAGGCGAACAGCTGGTAGTATTCGCGCTGGCTGAGGGCGTCGAACTTATGATCGTGGCATTGGGCGCAGGCAATGGTCAGGCCCAGCCAGACGGTGCCGGTGGTGGCGACCCGGTCAAAGATGCTTTCGATGCGGAACTGTTCCTTGTCGATGCCGCCCTCCTGGTTGATCTGGGTGTTGCGGTGGAAGCCGGTGGCGATGAGTTGCTCGCGGCTTGCATTTGGCAGCAGGTCACCGGCGAGCTGCTCAATGGTGAACTGGTCAAAGGGCTGATCGGCGTTGAAGGCTCGGATCACCCAGTCGCGGTAGGGCCAGATGCTGCGCGGTGCGTCGATGCTGTAGCCGTTGCTGTCGGCATAGCGGGCTTGGTCGAGCCACCAGCGGCCCCAGCGCTCGCCGTAGGCGGGACTGGCGAGCAAGCGCTTGACCTCGTCCGATTCATCGCCGCTGGCGAGAAAACGGTCGATCTCAGCCGGCGTCGGTGGCAGGCCGGTGAGATCAAGGGCCAGGCGGCGCAGGCGGGTTTCCGGCGCGGCCTTGGGAGAGGGCTTCAGGCCGGCCCGGGTCAGGCGCTGCCGCAGGAAGGCATCGATCGGATGCGGGGCGCCTGCGATCTTCGGCACCGGTGCGCGCAAGGGGGCGAGGAAGGCCCAGTGGCGGTCATCGCTGGGTTTTTCCTCCGCCGGCGCCGCCGCGCCCTCGAGCACCCACTGGCGCAGCAGGGCAATCTGGGCGGAGTCGAGCGGCCCGCGCTTGTAGGGCATCTGCGGGATCTCGTCGTGGCTGCCGGCGACCACCTGCACCAGCAGGCTGACGTCGGGTTGACCCGCGACCAGGGCTGTGCCGCGGCCGCCACCCTTTTGGAGTGCGGCTGCGGTGTCGAGGCGCAGGCCGGCCTTCTGGGTGCTGGCGCCATGGCATTTCACGCAGTGGGCCTGCAGCAGCGGTTTCACCTGGGTCAGGTAGTCGACCGCCGCCGGCAGGGCGGGGGGAATGAGCAGAGCGCAGAGCAGGGCGGACAACGGACGCATGGAAAGAGTAATTCGCGGCGGCAGGCGGGAGGCTTTCAGCGTGTTGGTTCCCGGCCATCGTGTGTGGCTCAAAAAAACACCGCACTCGCGCGGGGCGGGTGCGGTGCAGGGGATCCGTTGATTCGGTAGAGAATCAGGGCTTCTTCTTCTTCTTGGCGGGGGCGGCGGCAAACTCCTCCTTGCTGAGGCTGCCGTCCTTGTCCTTGTCCTTGGAGCCGAAGGCCTTGTCGGCCATGGCGGCGTCCTTGGCGCCCTTGGCGAATTCTTCCTTGCTCAGCTTGCCGTCGCCATTGGCGTCCTTCTTGTCGAAGACCTTGGCCGGGTCGGCCTTCTTCTTCTCCTGGGCGGAGGCATCGACGGCGAAGCCGGCGAAGACGGCGAGGGTGAGGAGGGATGCGATCAGTTTCATGGTATCTGGTGTGTTGGTTTGAAAGCGCCGGGTTTTGGCGGAGGCCAGCCCTGTGCGATGCGCCTTTAACGCGGCACCGGTGCGGCAGTTTCAGAAATTTTTTGCTTCCGACAAAAAGCGGGCGCGCAGATGCTTCAGGTGCCAGCCCGCCTCGGTGGGCTTGCCGGTGGCCTGCTCCATGATCTCGCCGGGCAGGGCGGCACCGCCGCGGGCGTGCACCTTGTCGCGCAGCCAGGCGAGCAGGGGGGTGTAATCGGCGCGCTCCAGCCCCGTGGCGATCCTGCGTTGCTTGCGGGCTGCAGCGAAGAGTTGGGCGGCATTGAGGTTGCCGAGGGTGTAGGTGGCAAAGTAGCCGAGGCCGCCCATGCTCCAGTGGATGTCCTGCAGGCAGCCGTGGGCGTCATCGGGGGGTGTCAACCCAAAGAGCTCGCGGAAGGACTCATTCCAAGCCCCAGGGAGTTGCGCGACCGGCAGTTCGCCCCGTATGAGGCGTCGCTCCAAATCGAAGCGCAGCAGGATGTGCAGGTCATAGGTGGCCTCGTCGGCCTCGACGCGGATGAAGGAGTAGCGGGCACGTTGCAGATGGCGCAGGAATTCGTCGAGCCGGATCTTCTTCAGGTGCGGAAAGAGTACCTTGGCCCGTGGCAGCCACTTTTCCCAGAACGGCCGCGAGCGGCCGACGTGGTTTTCCCAGAGACGGCTCTGTGACTCGTGGATGCCGAGCGAGCAGGAGGTGCCGGAGGGCAGGCCAAAGTCGTCGACCGGCAAGCCCTGCTCATAGAGGCCGTGCCCGGCCTCATGCAAGACGCCAAAGAGCGAGGAGGTGAAGTCGCTTTCGTCGTAGCGGGTGGTCAGGCGCACGTCGCGCGGGCCGAGGGTGGTGCAGAAGGGGTGGGCCGTGGTGTCGATGCGACCGCAGTTGAGGTCGAAGCCGATGCTGGCGGCGATTTCGGCATTGAGCTGCTGCTGCTTCGCCACCGGGTAGCGACCGCGCAGAAGGTCGGTCTTGTGCCGAACGCTGCGCGCCACCGCCTCGCGGGCGATGCCGGCCAGTTCCGGGCGCAGGCGCTCGAAGAGGGCCGCAATCTCGCGGGTGCGGGCGCCACGCTCGTAGGTTTCCAACAGGGCGTCGTAGGGTTCGTCGGCATAGCCCCAGAGCTCGGCCTTGCGCCGGGCCAAATCGACCAGAGCCTGGAGGTGCGGGGCGAAACCTGTGAAGTCGGACTGGCGCCGGGCTTCGGCCCAGGCGGCCTTGGCATGGGCGCAGACGGTGCTTTCCTCCTGGACCAGGCGTTGCGGCAGGCACACTGCGCGTTGATACTGACGGCGCAGTTCGCGCAGATTGCCTGTCTGACGAGGCTCGGCTTCACCCTCCGCCTTGTCAAGCAGCCGGCGAAAGGTGGTTGAGGTGGCGAGGGCGTGGGCCTTGCCGTTGAGGTAGGCCAGCTGGCGCGCGCGGTGGTCGAGCGCGCCGTCCGGCATGTAGGTTTCCTGATCCCAGGAGAGTAGCGCCTCGGTCGAGGTGAGCAGGGCAATCTCGCGGGAAAGGGCGATGAGCTGGTCGTAGGCAGCCATGGGGTTATTCGTTGCGAACGGGGTTGGTGAGGGCGCCGATGCCTTCGATCTCGACGCTGACGGTGTCGCCATCCCTGAGCCAGAGCGGCGGCTTGCGGGCCATGCCGACACCGTGCGGCGTGCCGGTGAGGATGACAGTGCCCGCCTCGAGGGTTGTGCTGCCGCTGAGGAAGGCGATCAGTGTTGGTACGTCGAAGATCATGTCGTTTGTATTCCAGTCCTGCACCGTGGTGCCGTTCAGAACGGTCTTGAGGTTGAGGGCGTTCGGGTTCGGGATCTCGTCGCGGGTGACCAGCACCGGGCCGAGCGGACAGAAGGTGTCAAAGGTCTTGCCGCGGCACCATTGGCCGCCGCCGCCGTTTTTCTGCCAGTCGCGGGCGCTGACGTCGTTGGCGCACGTGTAGCCTAGCACGTATTTCAGGGCATCCTCCCTGCGGACGTTCTTGGCGGTCTTGCCGATGACAACGGCCAATTCGCCCTCGTAGTCAACGGTCTCGCTCTTCAGTTGGGTGGGCAGCAGGATGGGGTCGCCGGGATTCTGCACCGCTCCAGGCAACTTCATGAACAGCACCGGATGCTGCGGGATGGCGGCGCCGCTTTCCTCGGCGTGGAACCTGTAGTTGAGGCCGATGCAGAGGATGGCGCGCGGCTTGAGCGGCGCCAGCGGCTTGACGATGTCGGCCTGGCGTTCGGTGACGCTGTGCTCGTTGAAGATGCAGCCTTCGATCGCGAGCGCGTGGCCGTCAGGCTGCAAGGCGGCATAGGCCGTATTGCCGGAGGAATCGAGATGACGAAGGATTTTCATGGGGGGAGCGGAATTCAGGCGGTGGCGCGACGGTTGAACGCGACACAGTCGTCGTAGCGCGCGCCGGTGCCGCCAAAGAGGTCGAGGGCGCTGCCGATGGTGCCATCGAGACGGCCGGCGCTGAGCTCATCGAGCCGGCGCAGGTCGTCGAGGTGGCGAATGCCGCCGGCGTAGGTGGCCGGCACGGGGCTGTGTTCGGCGAGGAACCGCACCAAAGCCTCGTCCATGCCCTCGCACTTGCCCTCGACATCCACGGCGTGGATGAGGAACTCGGCGCAGGAACCGGCGAGGTGGCGCAGAGTGGCGGGCGAGACCTCGAGGTTGGTCAGGGTCTGCCAGCGATTCATCGCCACCGTCCAGCCGGCGGCAGTGGCCTTGCAACTGAGGTCGATGACAAGCTGCTCGCGACCAGCGGCACGCACGAGCGCGTCGAGGCGAGATTCGGAAAAGTGACCGTCGTGGTCGAACAGGTGGCTGGTGACGATGACATGGCTGGCGCCGGCGGCGAGGTAGTCGGCCGCATTTTCGGGACGGATGCCGCCGCCGACCTGGAGGCCTCCCGGCCAGGCGGCGAGTGCGGTTTTGGCAGCCATCTCGTTGCCAGGCCCGAGCAGAATGACATGACCTCCGGTCAACGCGTCGCGTCGGTACATTTCCGCGAACCAGGCCGGGTCGCGCTCGCTGACGAAGTTGACGCGCGGGCCAGGTCCGTCATCGCGGAGGGTGGAGCCGACGATTTGTTTGACCTTGCCTTCGTGAAGGTCGATGCAGGGGCGGAAACGGGTCATGCGTTGCCCCCGACCTAGGCCGCATTTCCTTCGCTTGTCCACTGCGGCTTGCAGTGCCGGTCAGGCCTGGCTGGCCGTCTCCGGGCGGTGGCGCTCCAGCCACTGGCGGCAGGCGTCCTCGCCCATGTACTTGGCGAGGAGGCGCGGCTCGGTGTCCGTGAGGTCGACCAGGATCAGGCCGTCGATGACCGAGGAAAAATCCTTGTCGACGTTGAAGCTGAGCAGGGTGCCGTTGAGACGCAGGTAGTGCTTGAGCAGGATCGGGATGCCCTTGCCATCGGTTTCGACGCTCGAGATCAGCGCTGAACAGTCGTCGACATCGCGCAGGTTGGCGCTGATGAACTCGCGCATCAGGCGGCGCCCGCGCAGGTAACGGAAGGGGTTGCGCGGCCGGACGTAGCTGGCGAGGTCCTCGTGCAGGCAGTTTTCCTGCAGGAACTCGACCATCATCTTGCGACTGAGGTTGTCGTAATCCTTGCTGATACTGACCGGGCCGAAGAGTTTGGTGTAGCCGTCATTGCGCATCATCCACTGGGCGATGCCGCGCCATAGCAGAGGCAGGGAACTGAGGTTGCGCTGGTAGTCCTTGATGATGAAGCTGCGGCCCATCTCCACGGCGTTTCTGAGGCTGGCGAGGAAGGGTTTCTCGAACTTGAACAAGGTGCTGGTGTACAGGCCTGCGGGGCCGTACTCGCGCAGGATCAGGTCGGCCCGGCCCAGACGGTAGGCGCCGGCGATGCGGCCCTGCTCCTCATCCCAGAGGAAAAGATGCTCGTAGTAGCGGTCAAAACGGTCGAGGTCGATTTCCTGTCCCGTGCCCTCGCCCACGGCTCGGAAGGTCTCTTCGCGCAGGCGGCCGATCTCCTGAAGCGTGGCTGGGATATCATGGGAGTGTGCGGCGTAAACCCCGAAGCCTCCCAAGTGAACCAGACGCGCGCCGCGCTCGCGCAGGGCGGTGACTTCGGCCTGAATTCGGTGGCAGTTTGTGCCGGTCCGGCGCTCGGCCAAGCTTTCGGCCCGTTGCTGCGATTCCTCGTCTGCCGCCGGACGGCGACCGGAAAGCACAAAGGTGTGGATCCGCAGATACTTGGTGAGAGCCTCATCGTCCTCGAATTTTTTCAGCCTGGCGAAGGGGATCGGCGTGCCAATGTGCACCGGCGTTCGGGTTCCGATCTGCTTGCAGAATTCGCGCAGCAGCAGGCTGGTGCGCAGGCGCGGGTGGATCAGGCCGGCGGCATGGAAGAGCGCACTGTTGCGACCGGGGAAAAACACCGGCAGCACGCTGGCCTGCGTGCGACGCACGAGCGAGCCGACGTGGCTGCTCCAAGGGGGGTCCTCAATGCCGCGGCCCGGGCGGTAGCGTGACACTTCACCAGCGGGGAAAATGACCAGGGCGCCGCCCCCGCGGAGGTGGCGCAGGGCCTCCTTCATACCCGCGAGGTTTTCCTTGGCGGCCTCGGCGCCGCCGAAGGGGTTCACCGGGATGATGTGGGGTCGCAACTGCTCAAAAGCGCCGAGCAGGGCGTTCGTCATCACCTTGACATCGGGCCGGTGCCGCGCGGCGTAATGGGCGAGGATGACCGGATCGAGGATGCCAAAGGGGTGATTGGCGACGATGACCAGAGGCCCGGTTCGTGGGAAGTCGAAATCGGGCGGCTCCTCCAACTCGCCGGCTGCGTCCATGGAGGTGAGCACCGATTCAAACCAGGTCCGGCAGTCGCGACCCTGTGGGTGTGCGGCCTGCAGAGCCACCGCCTGGCGGTAGATGTTTTCGAGCCCGCGCAGCCCAAGCGGGCCCTCGATGGCGGGAGCGAGCAGGCGGTAAAGCTGGCGCTGGTAAGGGTGCGGCAGGTGGGCGCCTGGGTCAAGGGTCATGGCTGGCACGCAACAGTGGCGTTATGGGCGGCGCTGGCAACCCACAAAAGCGGGCGATCTCGTCACCTTTGCGGCGTGGGGCGGATGCGAATGTCGCCCGCGGCCTCCATCGCCGGCGGCGGCTGGCTTTCCGGCGCGCGCAGCCAGGGCAGCAGCAGGGAACCGAGAAGCCAGATCAGGCCGGCACCGAGTCCGGCACCGATGGCGATGAGGCGGCGCTGCCAAACATTGTCGCGGCTGATCAGGGTGTAGAAACGCAGGCAGAGCAAAGCCCAGAGGAGACACAGGGCGGGGATGGCGGCTTCAAGCATCATGCCGGCATTGAATCGGAAAGCGGTTGGCTTGGCCAGAGGCATCTGCAAAAAATCCGGCGATACCGGCGGCGAATCGCGCAACTTGAAACTTGCAAGCGCAAACCCCCGAGCCGAAGGCTGGAGCGCACGTCCCGCATGAGCACCTCCCAACTGCCACGCCCGAGCTTGACGCGGCGTCCCGAGACGCCGTCGGAGGCCGCCGAGGGCATGAGTGGCCGGCTGCTGCGCAGGCTCTCCGGCTGGCTGGGTCGAGGCGGTGCGGCGGCCCCGGGAGTCCTGGCGGCGCGCGACGGCAACGCCATGCTGCCGGTGCTGATCGAGGTCTTCGCCGGCTTTTCCAAGCTCGATGGGTCGGTGGCCGAGGATGAAATCGAGTCGTCACTGGGCTACCTGCGCTACGACTATAGCGGTGCATTGTACGCCGACCTGCGCCGGCTCTACTTCGAGGCCCTGCAGCAGCCTCAGGACCTCTCCAGACGGGCCAGCGAGCTGAGCGACGAATTGACGCTCGAGCAGAAGATCCTGCTTTGTGTGCAGCTGTATCTGCTCATCTCGGGCTCACTCACCGACCAGCGCATGATGGTCGAGTTCTACCTGTTCATGACCAACCTGGGTATTGCCGCCCAGGCCATCGACATCGTCTACCAGCTTAATTCCGGCGACCGGCCTGCCGACGAGGATTTTGCCTCCAAAACCGGCCAGCCCCTGGAGACCCTGCGCATCGGTTCGGGCGGTGGCTGCGACGTCCTTCTGCGCTCCCTGTCGGCGGGTTGTTCGGTCATGGCCTTCCGCTACCAGACGCTGGTGCTGCTGAAAAACACCGGCGAGTTGCCCGTGTTGGTGCGCAGTCGCCGCCTGGTGGCCGGTGATTTCTCGCGTCTGTATCCCGGCGAGCGGGTCGTGCTCGAGGATGTCACCCTCGACTACAACGACCTCATCGCCTACTTCAACGCCAAGAAAACAGTGGCCGGAACCCAGTTGTATCTGACGCTGACCGACACCGGCGATGCCGAAATCGCGCCCCAGCGGGCCCGAGGTACCGACCTGCGTGTCAGTTTCGGCCTCGGGGTCACGGTCGAGGCGCTGCGCCATGTCGATGCCACCCTGAACGGCGTGCCCCTGCGTTCAGGTACCCGCGTCGAGGCTTCGATCGAGGACAGCCTCATTGCGAAGGGCGAGATCGAGATCTCCCTGCGCGACCTGCGAGTGCGCGCCCAGGAGTTTGGCGGCCAGTTTCGCCTGGAGGGCAGTCGCAACACCTACCTGGTGTCCAACAACCCGGAGTTGCTCGACGAGGGGGACATCCTGCTGTCGCAGGACACCGAGGGCGAGATCCTGCTGCGCATCGAGTGCAACTATGCACAAAAAACCGGCGCTCTGGAGATCGTGCGCGCTTCGCGGCCGGTGCATGTTGGCCAGGTGCTGGTGCGCGACCGCATCGCGCTGAGCGACGGCGACACAATTACCCTTGGCGAAGGGCAGTTCCTGCGCTGCCACTTTGCTGACCGCATCATCGAGGAGGAGCGCAACATCATCCGCCAGATCGAGGTGCGTGAACTTGCGCACCGCTATGACAACAAGGACACGGCGCTTGACGGCATAAGCTTCATGGCGCGTCGCGGCGAGATGATCTGTGTCATGGGGCCAAGTGGCTGTGGCAAGAGCACCCTGCTGCGTGCCCTCGGTGGTCATCTGCGCACCCGTTCCGGCGAGATCCTGATGAACGGTTTGTCGGTGAACCAGAATCTGCCCAACCTGACGCCCTACATCGCCTACATCCCGCAGGAGGACGCCTTCGATCCGCTGCTGAAGGTGCAGGAAAACCTCGATTTTTCCGTGGCTGTGCGCTGCCCGCACCTGAAGACCGAGGAGCGGCGCAAGCGTGTCGAGGCCAAGCTGGCCGAACTGGGGCTGGCTGACCTGCGCAAGCGTCTGGCAGGCACGCCGCAGCAGAAGTTCCTCTCCGGAGGCGAGCGCAAGCGTCTGAACGCCGGTCTGGACATGATCGGCATTTCCGACGTGTACCTTTTTGATGAACCGACCTCCGGGTTGTCGTCGAAGGACAGCGAACATGTGCTGGAGATCATCCGCAGCCTGGCACGCCACAAGATCGTCATCTGCTCGATCCACCAGCCGAGCATGAAGCTCCTGCAGATGTTCGACAAAGCCCTGCTGCTCGACAAGGGCGGCAAGATGGCCTTTTTCGGCACGCCACAGGCGATGCTCGAGTACTTTTGGAAGGCCTACAATGACGAGACGGGCCAGCCCGCGGCTGACCTGCCCGCGAGCCTGACGCCGGATTTCGTCTTCGATGTTCTCGAGACGCCGCTGCGCGACATCGGCGGCGACATCATTCAGGAGCGCAGCGCCGATGGTCACCTCGTGGCGGCACGCCGATTCCCGCCGAACTTCTGGCGCGATCGCTACCAGAGCCACCTGCTGCTGGAGAGCATGGCCAAGGCGCAGGCCGCGCCGGGCAGCACGAACCTGATCTCGCGGCCGCGCGAGGACACCCAAACCGGCGGGCGCTCGCGCGCCGTGCCGCGGCCGCCGCGACACACTGTGCGCGAGGAGAGCATCTTGTTCTACACGATGCTGAAACGCGCCTTCCTCTCGAAGCTGCGCAACCGCACCAACCTCCTGACCACGCTCCTCGAGGCACCACTGCTGGCTTTTCTGATCTCCAGCGTGCTCAAATACAGCGAGGAGGACAGCTACACCTTTGCCACCGCCTTTCACATCCCGACCTGGCTGTTCATGAGCCTGGTGGTTGCGATGTTTCTGGGTCTCACCAACAGCGCCGACGAGATCATTCGCGATCGCCACCTGCTCAGCCGCGAGCGCAATCACAACCTGCGCACGCTCTACTATCTGTCCGGCAAGATTCTTTCGCTCAGCGCCTTCGCCCTTGTCCAGTGCTTCATCTACCTTCTCATTGGCAACTGGATGCTCGAGGTTCGCGACATGTTCTTCGTGCACCTCTGGTGGATGTTCCTCACCTCCCTGACCGGCGCATGTCTGGGGCTGCTGGTGTCGAGCCTGGTCAACGACAGTCGCACGGCCATCAACGCCATCCCCCTGTTGCTGATTCCGCAGATCATCCTCGGAGGCGCCCTGATCAAGTATGAGGAGATGAACCGCAACCTGGACCTCATCTACTCCCTTCAGCCCTGGCTGACCAGGGCCGGGGTTGGAGTCGAGGATGATGCGAAGACCAAGTTGAAGGTGCCGTTCATCTGCCAGTTCATGCCGCTGCGCTGGAGTTACGAGGCGATGCTCATCTCGCAGGCCAAGCTCAATCCTCTGACGCGCGCCCAGGACCTTCTTGAGGCCCGTATTCAGCAGCTTGTCAACCTGCCGCCCGAGATCAAAATGACCGCCAGCCAGCAGCGTGAACTCGACTCCGCCAAGCAGGGCCTTGCCGTTGTCTCCGGTCTCTATGCCAGGAACAGCGCAGCCGCCGCCGGGATGCTCGACGAAATCTGGGGTGCCACCCTCCGCGGTCGTCTTACGCCTGAGTTGCTGGAACGCGCGCTCGAGCAGCAGGATGGCGTCAGTGCCGAGGAACTCTATGTCAATCGCAAGGTCCTCGACCTTGTTACGAAGGCCGAGATGGAGCGCACCGATTACCGTCGCAAGACGAGCCCGAATGTGTTTTTCGGCACCTCAAAGACCTACTTTGGCACACAGTTCGAGACGCTCTGGATCAACAGCATGGTCATTCTGCTGAGCCTGGGGTTCATTGTCACCGTTCTGGAAATGTCACTGCGCCGCCAGCTCACCCGCGTCTGAAGCAGGCTGACGGTTTGGATTTTTTGAGTTCGCCTGTCCCGGTTGTGGCGTTCCTGTCGTGAAGCATCCCCGCCATGCTGCCCTCCCCGGCACCCGGTTCCTCGTCCCGGCGGTCTGTCTTGCCCCTTTCATGCAGGTCTGCTCTGGATCCTCGTCTCCGACGACTTGAGGCGTGTGGTGGTTGTCGATGGCGGCAGATTGCGCCGGATGCAGATGTTCCGGGATTGGTTGTGCGTTATGAGCACCGTTCTGGCCCATGCTCCGGGCCTGCGCAGGCAGTTGGCCTTCGGTGAGCGAACATGTGCGGCTGCGAGGCCATGGAAGGCCTCTGTTGGTTGCTCCTCGAATCGAAGCCTGCGATCAAGAGGCTGGAAAGTGTCCGTTAACGGATTTTCTGGTCGGGTAGTTCCGATTTGATGCCCTCGTCGACGGGCATGCGGTCGGTAGCATCGGACAGGCCGGCCTCGGCCATGAGACGGCCCAGCTCGGCCTTCAGTTCGGCGATCACACCGGTGTATTTGGGGTTGTTGATGAGGTTGTGGCGCTCCTCGGGATCGAACTCGATGTTGTAAAGTTCGGCCAGGTGCCGGTCGGGCTTGCCGTCGCCATGCGGGTAATGGATGTACTTCCAGGACCCGGTGCGCACGCCGCGGACGTTGGGGGTGTAGGGGAACTGCTTCTCGTAGTTGTAGTGATAGAACCAGCTCGAACGCCAGTCGGGATCGTCTGCCTGGACGAGCTTGACCCACGACCTGCCATGGATGCCTCTGAGCGCCGGCGCCTGGCAGAGTTCAAGCAGGCTGGGTGCGATGTCGAGGGTGAGCACCTGTTGCTCGACCACCTTCGGCTGTTCGACCGGTGTCAGACCCGGGTAGCGCACGACCAGTGGGATGCGGATGCTCGGTTCGTGCATGGTGCGTTTGTCGACCATGCCGTGCTCGCCGTTGAGGATGCCGTTGTCGGCCATGTAAACGATGAGGGTGTTGTCGAGTTCGCCGCGCTGCTTGAGGCGCTCGTAGAGACGGCCGACGCTGTCATCGACCGAGAGCAGGGTTGCCCAGTAGGCGCGGGTCATCGCCTCGAAGTCCTTGACGGCCTCCGGGCTGTCATCGGGGAACTGCTTGCGCCAGTCGAAGAGTGGTCCGTAGATGCCATGCCAGGTGCGCAGGCGGTCGGTAATCCACTTCGGCTTGTCGTCGAGCCGGAAGGCCGACTCGGGGTAGGGGATGCGCACGCCCTCGAAACTCTTTTCATATTTTGGCTCTGGATAGTAGAAGCTGTGCGGCGCCTTGTGGCCGATGAACAGGCACCAGGGCTTGTCGCCTCGTTCGCGCTCAAGCCACTGCTCGGCCAGGTCGGTGACCACGTGGGTGTAGTAGCCCTTCACCACCTCGCGCTTGGCGCCGTTGAAATTGAACTCGGTGTCGAAGTAGCTGCCCTGACCCTTGTGGGTGATGAACCAGTTGAAGCCGGGGCGCGGTTCGTCGTTGTTTTCGCCCATGTGCCACTTGCCGACGTAGGCGGTGTCGTAGCCCTGCTCCTGGAGCACCATGGGGAAGCTCTTGAAGCCCTCTGGATACTCGGTGAAGTTGTCGACAACACCGTGCTTGTGCGCGTACAGGCCGCTCAGAATGCTGGCACGGCTGGGCGAGCAGAGCGAGGTTGTGCAGAAGGCGTTCCGGAAGTGCACCCCCTCGCGGCCGAGTCGGTCAATGTTCGGCGTTTGCAAGTGCCGGCTGCCGCCCAGGCCCAGGGCATCCCAACGCTGATCGTCGGTCAGAATGAAGAGAACGTTCGGTCGTTTCGCAGCGGTGGCGGGCAGGACCGCGCCAAAGGCGCAGACCGCGGAAAGCAGGAGGCGGGTCAGTCGGTGCATGCTCGCTAAACGCACGGCTTCGGCCGTCTTTGCAACCGGCTTTTTTGTTTGCTCCCGGCAAGCTCGCCGTTGCAAGCGGGCGGGTGCGGCCGAAGCTGGTCGATCCGCATGATTGCCAAGCTTTTCCGTCTCT
>JBIJBO010000099.1:0-13199 GCA_044345215.1 Prosthecobacter sp.
CCCTCGTAGCAGGACAGCGTGCGGTAGGAATGATCGTCGGTGTAGATGATCAGCAGGTTCGGCTTCGCCAACGCCAGGGCGGGAGCGAACAGCAGGAGGGCGAGTCGGCGGGCAAACATGGCGATGGGAACGTCGCGCAGGCGGGGCGATTTCAGCGAAGTCGCCGTTCTCGCATGGTGCAGTCGAACTTGACGCGAGCGTGCCTCGCCGTCGGCGCATGCGTTGCGACGCGACAGCCTCACGCCAGCAGGCCCTTGACCACGTGGCCGTGGACATCGGTGAGGCGGAAGTCGCGGCCCTGGAAGCGGTGGGTGAGCTTTTCGTGGTCGAAGCCGAGCAGGTGCAGCAGGGTGGCGTTGAGGTCGTGCACATGCACGGCGTCGCGCACGGCCTGGAAACCGAGGTCATCGCTTTCGCCGTGCACATGGCCGCGGCGGATGCCGCCCCCGGCCAGCCACATGCTGAAGGCGCGGTTGTGATGGTCGCGACCGTCATTGCCGCCCTGGACCATGGGTGTGCGCCCGAATTCGCCGCCCCAGACGACGAGGGTGTCGTCGAGCAGGCCGCGTTGCTTCAGGTCCTTGACCAGCGCGGCGCTTGCCTGGTCGGTGTCGCGGCAGTTCGCCTGGATCGCCTTGGTGAGGTTGCCATGCTGGTCCCAGGCCTCGTGGAAGAGTTGGACGAAGCGCACGCCGCGCTCGATGAGGCGGCGCGCCAGCAGGCAGTTGCGGGCATAGCCGGGGGCGTTGATGTCCTTGATGCCGTACATCTCCAGCACGTGCGCGGGTTCGCCGGAAAGGTCCATCAGTTCGGGCGCGCTGGTCTGCAGGCGGTAGGCCATTTCATAGGCCTCGATGCGCGCCGCTGTCTCGGGATCGGCAAAGGCGCCGAACGATTGCTGGTTCAACTCGTGCAGGGCGTCGAGCGAGGCGCGCTGGGCGGCCGGGTCGACGCCCTTCGGATTCGACAGATAGAGCACGGCATCGCCGGTGGAGCGCAGCGGCACACCGCCGAACTGGGTGGGAAGAAAACCCGCGCCGTAGTTGCTGGCGCCGCCGCTGGTGCCCTTGGCGCTGGTGAGGACGACGTAACCCGGCAGGTTTTCGCACTCGCTGCCCAGGCCGTAGAGGGTCCAGGCGCCGAAGCTCGGCCGACCGAACTGCTCGGACCCGGTGTTCATGAGAATCTGGCCGGGGGCGTGGTTGACCGCGTTGGTCTGCATGGAGCGCACCAGGCAGATTTCATCGGCAATCGAGCCGGTGTGGGGCAGGATCTCGCTGAGTTCCATGCCCGACTGGCCATGGCGATGGAAGGCGAACTTCGGGCCGAGCAGGGCGGAATCGGGCTGGATGAAAGCGGCGCGGTAGTTCTTCAGCAGTTCGGCCGGCGGCAGCTGGCCGTTGCGCTTGGTCAGCTCGGGCTTCGGGTCGAAGAGTTCCAGATGGCTGGGTGCCCCGGCCTGGAACAGGTAGATGACGCGCTTCGCCTTCGGCGCGTGATGGGTGACACCGCGCGAGGGCTGGGCGGCCGCGGCATCGCGTGCCAGCAGGCTGTGGGCCGCGATGCCGGCCAGGCCCAGGCCGCAGTCGCGCAGGAACCAGCGGCGGGAAAGGGCGGATGGCAGATGGCGTCTGGGAGATGGAAGATCGGCGATGGGAGATGGCAGATGGGACATGAACGTGAAGGCGTGGTTGCGGTCGAGGTTGGGTGAAAGGGGCTCGGGTCAGGCTTTCGATCTTCCATCTCCGATCTCCCATCTTCCAACTTAGCTTTTGCTCAGGGTTTCATCGAGGTTCAGCAGGACGCGGGCGACCAGGGTCCAGGCGGCGAGTTCGTTGGGGGTGGCGTCGGCGGGCAGGTCCTGCGGGCGGGTCAGGTCCGAGAAGGCGATGTCGCCGGCCTTCAGTTCACCCTCGCGCAGGCGGGTGCGATGCTGGTCGAGCAGGCGCAGGACGGTGCCGGCTTCCTCGGCGGTGGCGGGGCGACTCAGGCACAGGCGCCAGGCGTGGCGGATGCGGGTTTCATCGCTGGCCCCGCCCTCGCGGACGATGCGCTGCGCCAGGGCCTGGGCGGCCTCGACAAAGAGGGTTTCATTGAGACTGGTCAGCGCGGCGAGCGGCGTGTTGGAGCGGGTGCGGCGCACGCAGGCGAAGTCGCCGTTGGGTGCGTCGAAGGCCTGCAGCACCGGGTCGGGCATGGAGCGTTTGCGGAAGTGGTAGAGACTGCGGCGGTAGCGCTGCGCGTCGGTCGGCGGCTGCCAGTAGTCGGGCGGGTTGTAATTGTAATCGAGCACGCTCTGCGGCACGGGCGGGTAGATGCTGGGGCCGCCGACCTGCTCATGCAGCAGGCCCGAGATGGCGAGGGCAATGTCGCGCACGGTCTCGGCATCGGCGCGGAAGCGCGGCCCGCGGGCCAGCAGGCGGTTGTTCGGATCCTTCTCGCGCAGTTCGGCAGTGAGGGTGGAGCTCTGCCGGTAGACGGCGCTGGTGAGGATGGTGCGCAGCAGGCGTTTCTGGCTCCAGCCCTGCGCCATGAAATCGACGGCGAGACGGTCGAGCAGGGCCTGGTGCTCCGGCGGTGGCGCGCGCGTGCCGAAGTCTTCCGCGGTCTCGACCAGGCCGGTGCCGAAGACGGTCTGCCAGACGCGGTTGACGGCGACGCGGGCGGTGAGCGGCGAGTTCGGATCAACCAGCCACTGGGCGAAGGCGAGCCGGTTTGCTTGGGACTTTTCCGGCAGCGGGTGCAGGGCCGCAGGCACGTGTGCCTGCACCGCGTGCTTGGGTTGGTTCCAGACGCCTCGATCCAGCAGGTGGGTGGGGCGCGCGTCCTCCGGGGGACGCTCGGCAAGGTGCAGTACGGAGGTCCTGGGGTCCGCCGGCCAGGTCTTCCAGAGGGCCTCGGCCTCGACGTTCAGGGCCTTGGCGGCAGGCAGGGTGAGTCGCCAGGCATCGAGGACGGCGGCCTGCTGTTCGGGGCTGCGCTGATCGGGCTGGATCGCCATCGCAAGTTGGGCGGCGTGATCGACGGCGGGCGTTTTCGGCGCCGGACTGCGGGTGGTGGCGAAGCGCATGCGGCCGAGCAGGGCGATGGCGCGCTGGCCGCGGCCGTTGCCGTCGCCGCTGTGGTTCATGCGCACGGTGAGGCGCAGTTGCGTGCCGGCGGGGGCGGTGAGCGGGGTGGCGAACTGGACGACGGCGACCGACGGCACGTTGCGCCGACCCGGGCCGCGGTCGGCCCGCCAGGCGGTCTGGTTGTCGCCATCGATGAGGAAGGCAACCGGACCGACGCGGCGTTCGCGGTTGGCGTCGGCCTTGGTCTGCCACTCGGGTTCGATGCGGTGGTCGGGTTCGGAGAAGTCGGCCGTGGCGTTTTGCAGCGGAATCTTCTGCCAGTCCTTGGCGCCGGGGGCCTGGAGGTGGCATTCCAGTTCGGTGATCGCCCAGACCCCGTGGCGGCTGTGGCCGGGCCCGCCGTGCGGCAGGTCGCGATGGGTGAGCGCCTCCAGGCGCAGGCCGGTAAGGCCGTCGAGCCGGGGTTCAGCGAAGATGAGGTGGTCGCTGCTGGAGGAGGGATGGCCGAGGGTGAGGATCGAATCATCGGCCAGTCGGGTCGGGTGGTTGAGACCGCTCACCGTCATCAGCTTCTTCGGCGGCAGCGCGGTCCACTCGGCCTGCTGGGCGGCGACGGCTTTTTCCCAGGCGGCGAGCTTGGCTGGCCAGTCGGGGAATTGCTTTTTCAAGCGCTCGCGCACACCGGTCAGTCCGGCCCGCACCTTGGCGATGGCCTTCTGTTGAGCCTCGTCGTACACCCAGGACTGCGCCTCGTAGGTGTTGTTGAGGAAGGCGTAGAGGCCGAAGTACTCGTCGTGGGTGATCGGGTCGAACTTGTGGGTGTGGCACTGCGCGCACTGCAGGGTCAGGCCGAGCACCGCCTTGCCGAGGCAGTCCATGCGGTCGAACACGCCCTCGACGCGGAACTGCTCGGGCACGATGGCGCCCTCCTCGTTGACCATGCCGTTGCGCAGAAACCCGGTGGCAATGACGGAATCCTGGCCGGCGTCCGGAAGCAGGTCGCCGGCAACCTGTTCGACGATGAAACGATCGTAGGGCAGGTCGCGGTTGAGGGCGTTGATGACCCAGTCGCGCCAGGCCCACTGCTCGCGCGGCAGATCCTTTTCGTAGCCGTTGCTGTCGGCGTAGCGCGCGGCGTCCAGCCAGACGCGGGCCCACTTCTCGCCGTAGCGTGGACTCTTCAGCAGCGCATCGACACAGTGCTCGACGGCTTGGGCGAGGCCGGCGGTCTGCGCACGTGTTTCGAAGTCCGTCACCTCGGCAGGGGTTGGCGGCAGGCCGGTCAGATCGAGCCAGAGGCGGCGGGCCAGCACGGCCGGTTCGGCGGGAGGCGCGAGCTGCAGGCCCGCCTCGGCCAGGCGCTTCTCCACCAGCGTGTCCACCGGATGCGCCTTGGCATCCGTTTCAGCAGCCGGGGCCTTCGGCTTTTCAAAAGCCCAGTGACCGGCATACACCGCGCCCTCGGCAATCCAGCGCTTCAGCAGGTCAATTTGCGCGGCGTTGACCGGCTTCTTGGCCTTCGGCGGCGGCATGAGTTCGTCGCTGTCGTGGGTGGTCAGGCGGGCGATGAGCGGACTCTTTTCCGGTTGGCCGGGCACGATGGCGGGGCCGTCGCCCTCGCCACCCTGGAGCGCCGACTCGCGCAGGTCCAGGCGCAGGCCGCCTTTGCGGGTTTCGGCATCCACCCCGTGGCAGTGGTAGCAATGCTCGGCGAGCAGGGGTTGCACCTCGCGCAGGAAATCCACTGCGGCAGCAGCGGCGGCGGGCAGGCAGGCGAACAGAAGGCAGAGGCGGGAAGAGGGCATGGTCAGTCTTCATAGGCAACGCTTCGCCTTGCTGGATTTTCCCGCAATTCGGTTGTCGGATTCGGCAAGTCGCAAAAGTGCGCAAGATTCACTGCCGTCGGCCTGTTTTGAATTGGTCAGACCACCTGATGAACCAGCCATGATGCTCGACACCCTAGCCCGCCCGCCGTCCCTGGTGGAAACCGTCTGCGAGCGACTCGCCGATCTCGCCCGCCGGGAAACGGATGGCGACCGCCTGCCGACCGAGCGCGAACTCTCCGCGCAACTGGGCGTGAGTCGCAGCGTGGTGCGCGAGGCGGCCCAGCGGCTCGAGCTGCAGGGGTTGATCGAGATTCGCCAGGGCAGCGGCATGAAGGTGGTGGACAAGCTGCACAAGCCGCTCAACAGCGCCTTCCACCTGCGCGTGCCCGATGAGAAGCAGCGCCTTGTGCATCTGACGGAAGTGCGTCTGGCGCTGGAGCCGGAAAGTGCCCGCCTCGCCGCCGAGCGTGCGACGGCGGCGCAGTTGCGCGAGCTGCGCCGGGCGCATGAACGACTCGAGCTGGCCCGCAACTTCGAGGAGCAGGTGGGCGCCGACATGGACTTCCACCGCCTGCTCGCCGAGGCCTCGGGCAATCCCATCTCGGCCCTGCTCATGCAGTCGCTTTCCGAACTGCTGCAGGCCAGTCTCGCCCACGGCTACCGGCGGGTGACGCCGGCGCTGGCGATCCGCCAGCACGGGATGGTTTTGCAGGCCATGGAAAAGCGTGATCCCTCCGCCGCGGCACGCGCCATGCAGCGCCACCTGCTCTCCGCCCGCACCGACCTCGGTCTCAACCCCTCGCGTTCCCGATGATGCCATGCATGCCGACCTGACCCGCCGCCACTTTCTCGGCCAGATGTCCACCGGTTTGACCGGGGTGGCCCTGTCGCGCCTGTTTGCCGCCGAGGCCGCCGCGCCCGGCCGCGGATCACACTTTGCGCCGAAGGCCAAGCAGGTGCTGCAGATCTTCTGCCCCGGTGCCGCCTCGCATGTGGATCTCTGGGATCACAAGCCGATGCTGGAGAAGTACGACGGCACCCCGCTGCCGGGCGAGGAGACCTTTGTCAGCTTCCAGGGCAAGAACGGCAACCTGATGAAGTCGCCCTGGCCCTTCCAGGTGGCGGGGCAGAGCGGCAAGAAGATCTCCTCGATGCTGCCGCACCTGGCGCGGCACGTCGATGACATGGCCTTCATCCACTCGATGAGCTCGAAGACCAACACCCATGGTCCTGGCTGCATCAACATGAACTCCTGCTTCACGCGCGAGGGTTTTCCCTCGGCCGGCTCCTGGGTCAGCTACGCGCTCGGCAGCCTGAACGACAACCTGCCCACTTATCTGGCCATCCAGGACCTGCGCGGCGAACCGCCCAATGGCAAGGCCAACTGGTCGAACGGCTTCCTGCCGGCGCAGTATCAGGCGGTGGCCATGGCCGCCCAGCAGCCGCTGCGCAACCTGGCGCGCCCGGCCGGCATTGCCGCGGACGAGGAGTTGGCCACGCGTGATTTCCTGCGCGGCTTGAACCGCGCGCACGCGGCTGTCCGGCCCGGCGACAGCGAACTGACGGCGCGCCTGTCCGCCTACGAGATGGCGGCGCGCATGCAGCTCACCGCGCCGGAAGTGAGCGACCTGTCCGGCGAGCCCCGCCACGTTCACGAACTCTACGGCACCGGCGATGCCAACACACTGAAGGCCGCCTACGCCCGCAACTGCCTGCTGGCGCGACGCTTCCTTGAGCAGGGTGTGCGTTACGTCTCGCTGTACTGCGCCTCGCGCGCCAGCGCGGTCGACGGCCTGCTCAACTGGGACGCGCACAAGACCCTGAAGGCCGACTACGAGCGCCACTGCCCGATCTTCGACCAGCCGACCGCGGCCCTGCTGACCGACCTCAAGCAGCGCGGCATGCTCGACGACGTGCTGGTCATCTGGTGCACCGAGTTTGGTCGCATGCCGACCCACCAGGAAGGCACCAGCGGCCGCGATCACAATCCCGACGCCTTCACCACCTGGATGATGGGCGCCGGCATCAAGGGCGGGGTCAGTCACGGTGAAACCGACGAGTTTGGCCGCCGTGCCGCCGTTGACGTGACCTCGGTCTATGACTTTTACGCCACCGTGCTGCACCTGCTCGGCCTCGATCACGAGAAGCTGACCTATTACCACAACGGCGCGAAACGGCGGCTGACCGATGTGCACGGGCATGTGATTGAGGGGATCCTCGCATGAGGCGAGCTTTGGCCTTCCCAGTCCCCCGTGTTGTTTGCGCCACCCCCGATCGTCACCCGGCATGAAGAAGATTCTGGCTGTCCTTGCTCTGCTGATTCACCTGCAGGACGGCAGGCTGTTCGCGGCAGACTTTGCCGCGGAATCGCGGCGCCGGGTCCGGGTGGAGAACTGGAAGGAAAGCCAGGTCGACGTCGCCGGGCGCTCGCGGGTTGTGCCTGTCACTGCGGAAGTGTGGACCGATGCCTTCCAGGCCGAACTCAACCGGTCGGGTTCACTGCACATCCCTGCGCGCGATCACCCCTATTACATCGACGGGCCTCTCGTCCTGAAATCGGGCCAGCGGATTCTCGCGGAAACGGGGGCGGAGATTCGCCTCAAACCTGGCAGCAACACCTGCATGGTGCGCAACGAGAACGTCACGGGCTTTGCCGACATTCCCGTGCCTGCCGACACCAGGCCGGACACGGACCTCAGGCTGGAGGGAGGAATCTGGACCACGCTGGCGGTGACGCCTGACGAGTCGAATGGCAATCTCCGCGGGGCTTCTTCAAAGCCGCCTGCAGTGGCCGGCACTCACGGTGTGATCTTGCTGCAGAACGTCCGCCGGGTGGTGGTGCGAAACCTGACGGTGCGCCAGTGCCGTGCCTTCGGTGTGCATCTGGCCAACGCGCGCAACTTCCTGGTCGAGAACCTGACCCTCGAGGGACAGCGGCGTGATGGTGTGCACGTCAACGGGCCGGCCAGCGACGGTGTGATTCGCGGTGTGCGCGGCGATTCGCACGATGACAATGTCGCCCTGAACGCCTGGGAGTGGCAGAACTACGCCCCCAGCCATGGTCCGATCGAGCGTGTGGTGATCGAGGATGTCACCGGCGCGCCGTCCGCGGCTCGGGGGGCGGACTCCATCCGCCTGCTGCCGGGCGTGAAACGCTTCAGCGACGGCACCCTGCTTGAATGCCCGATCGCGGACATCACACTGAGGAACATCACCGACATTCGTGACTTCAAACTCTACGACCAGCCCAATCTCGAAGTCGGCCGCGACAAGGACTGCAGCCATGGCATCGGCACCCTGCGAAACATCACCTTTGAAAACCTCACCTTTCACCGCCCCGGCAGCATTCAGGTACATGCCAACACGAACGGTCTCACCGTGCGCGGAGTGAAGCTGCTCTTCCCGCCGCCTGCGGACTACCGACTTGTCGAGCTCGGCCCGAAGTCGATGACCTACCGAGGCGCGCCCGGCACGGATCCCTCGCGCTGGGTGGAGGTCTTCTCGCCCGACCTTGACTGCGTCGTGCGCAACGTCGCGGTGAGCGATGTTCGTTCCATCGGGGCGACGGAGCCACTGCCGATCGAACGCGTCGTCAAGGTGGTCGAGCAAAGGCCCAATCCCGAGTATCCCAAAACCACACCCCGGGGCGGCACGGGCAAGGCCGTCTGGATTCGCTGACTTCATGAAACCGCTGCTTTTCCTCCTTGTCGCCATCGCCGGCGCGCGCGCCGACATCGCCTTCTTCGAGCAGAAGATCCGGCCAGTGCTCGTCGAGCACTGCTATGCCTGCCACAGCGCCGGGGCGAAGAAATTGAAGGGCAACCTCTACCTTGACTCCAAGGCGGGGTGGCAGAAGGGCGGCGACAGCGGTGAGCCGGCGATTCTGCCCGGTGACCCTGAGGCCAGCCTGCTCATCCGCACGATTCGGCATGAAGAGGAGGATCTCGAGATGCCGCCCAAGAAGCCGAAGCTCTCGGATGCGGTCATCGCGGACTTCGTGGCCTGGGTGAAGATGGGGGCGCCGGATCCGCGCGATGGCCAGCCGCTGGCGGTCAACCGCGCCGACAAGACCTGGTGGTCGCTGCAGCCGCTGGGGGATTTCAAATCTCAAATCTCAGATTTCAAATCCGGCGAAGCATCTGCGATCGACGCGTTCATCGAGGCGAAGCTGCGCGAGAAAGGCCTGACTTTGAATCCGCAGGCGGATCCGCGCGCGCTGATTCGGCGGCTGACTTACGACCTGCACGGTCTGCCGCCGACCCCGGAGGAGGTGGAGGCGTTTGTTCGGGACTGGAATCATCAGGCCGATCCGGCGGATCGGAGCGATCTCGTTGCATCCCTGGTGGACAAGTTGCTCGCCTCGCCCCGCTACGGCGAGCGCTACGGTCGCCACTGGCTGGATGTTGTCCGTTTTGGCGAATCGAACGGCTTCGAGCGCAACTTCATCATCGATGATCTCTGGCCCTTCCGCGACTACGTCATCCGCTCGATCAACGATGACAAACCCTTCGACCGCTTCATCACCGAGCACCTGGCTGGCGATGTCATCGGCAAGGATGATCCGGCCGTCGCAGTCGGCAGCGCCTTTCTGGTGGCCGGCCCCTACGACGATGTCGGCAATCAGGATCCGGTGGCGCAGGCGAACATCCGGGCGGCGACGCTTGATGACATGGTCACCGCCACCGGCGGCGCCTTCCTCGGACTCACGATCAACTGCGCGCGCTGCCACAACCACAAGTTCGATCCGATCCCAGCGGAGGATTACTTCCGGATCAAATCCGCTTTCGAAGGAGTCAAGCATGGCCGGCGCGTTCTGGCCACGGCTGAGGCGCGGCAGGCCCACCAGCAAGCTTTGACGCCCCTGAATGCGGAGATGGGCCGACTCCAGGCCGAGCAGACCGCTCTGGAAAAGGATCTCGCCCTGCGTGCCAAGGCCGCTCTGGGCGGACTGAAGCAGGATCGCCCGAAGGTGGATCCCCATGGCACGGAGGAAAGCTTCGCCCCGGTGCAGGCCCGCCACCTGCGTTTTGTGATCGAGAGCTTCACCAGCGACTACCAGGGCGGCAACGCACGGCGCGGCGGTGGCAAGCTGACGGAGTTTGAAGTCTTTAGCCCTGAAGGCCGAAATGTCGCCCTCGCCAGCCATGGCACGACGGCGGAAGGTGCCCGCTCGGCGGTGGCCGAGGATTTCCCGGAAGCCTACGGCCCGCAGTACTGCATCGATGGCAAACTGGGCGAAGCCTGGTTCATCGGCAGCCCTTCGGTGCTGACGCTCACCTTCGCCGAGGAAGAGACGATCGAGCGCATCCGCTTCGTCAATGCCCGCGGCGAGCGCGGCACGGATGAAAGCAAGGTGCGCGGCGCGACGCCGACCGAGTATGAGGTGCAGGTTTCCCTGGATGGCAAGATCTGGACGACGGTGGCCAGCGAGGCGGGGCGCGAGCCGTTCAGCCCGGGGCATGCCTTGGCCCTAGCCCGCGCCAAGGTCATCACTCCGGCTGAGCAGGCGCGTCTCGACGGCCTGAACCGGCAGATGGCGGCGGTGCAGGCGCAGATCAACCGCCTGCCCAAACTGCCGCAGGTCTGGGCCGGGTTGTTCACCCAACCCAAGGAACCCACCCGTTTGCACAAGGGGGGCGACCCGATGAAGCCGGGCGACGTGGTTGTGCCGGCCAGTCTGAGTGTACTCAGCGAGGCGACTCCCGCCTACACGTTGCCGGCCGATGCGCCCGAGGGCGAGCGTCGTCTCGCCCTGGCGAGGTGGATTACGCAGGGTAATCCGCTGACGGCTCGAGTGCTCGCCAATCGCGTCTGGCAGTGGCATTTCGGCACCGGTCTCGTCGATACGCCCAGCGACTTTGGCTTTCTGGGCAGTCGTCCCACCCATCCGGAGTTGCTGGACTACCTTGCGCGGCGGCTCATCGACCATGGCTGGCGGCTCAAGGAACTGCACCGCGAGATCCTGCTTTCGCGCACCTACCTGCAGAGCGCCGAGCACCGTGCAGACGGCAATGCCGCCGACGCCGCCAGCCGCCTGCTCTGGCGGTTTCCACCTCGGCGGTTGGGCGCCGAGGAGATTCGCGACACGATGCTGGCCGTGGCCGGCAAGCTGCAGCTGGAACCGATGGGCGGTCCTGGTTTCCGGCTCTACAAACACACGCAGAACAATGTGAGCACCTACTTTCCGCTCGACCAGCACGGTCCGGAAACCTACCGCCGCGCGGTCTACCATCAGAACGCCCGCGCCAGCGTGGTGGACCTGCTCACCGACTTCGACTTCCCCGACATCGCCTTCGCCGCGCCGGTGCGGGCCAACACGACCACGCCCCTGCAGGCGCTGACCCTGTTCAACCATCGTTTCACCCTCGACATGGCAACGGCCCTCGCCGAGCGCCAGGAGGCCGGGGATGAGGTTGGTTCGGCCTATCGCCTGGCTTTCCAGCGCGCGCCAACCGCGGCCGAGCGTGCGGCTGCCGAAGCCTTGGTGGCGAGCCAGGGACGCCGGGCCCTGTGCCGGGCGCTGCTCAATGCCAACGAACTGCTTTTCCTCGACTGACAACCGCCTCAGTCGAGTTGCAGGAAATGACCCGTGCGGCTGGCCGGGTTTTGGCGGATCTGCGTCGGGGTGCCCGAGGCGATCAGATGTCCACCCTCGCTGCCGCCGCCCGGGCCGAGATCGAGAATCCAGTCGGCGCAGCGGATGACGTCGGGGTGATGCTCGATGACGATGAGCGTGTTGCCGGCGTCGCGCAGGCGGAACAGCACCTGCAGCAGCGTCTGGATGTCGGCAAAGTGCAGGCCGGTGGTCGGCTCATCGAGCAGGTACAGCGTCCGGCCCGTGGCGCGCTTGGCGAGTTCGGCGGCGAGCTTGATGCGCTGGGCCTCGCCCCCGGACAGGGTGCTGCCGGATTGGCCCAGGCGCAGGTAGCCGAGGCCGCATTCCTCCAGCGTCTGCAGCTTGCTGGCGATGGCGCTGGCGCGGCCGAAGAAACGCGCGGCCTCGCTGACCGTCATCTCCAGAACCTCGGCGATGTGGCGGCCCTTGAAGGTGACCTCGAGCGTCTCGGCATTGTAGCGTTTGCCGCCGCACTGGTCGCAGGTGACATGAACATCGGCGAGGAAGTGCATGTCGATGCGGATCTGGCCGTCGCCCTGGCATTTTTCGCAGCGGCCGCCGGGTGTGTTGAAACTGAAGCGGCCGGCCTCGTAGCCGCGCACGCGCGCCATCGGCAGTTGCGCGAAGAGTTCGCGGATGGCGGTGAAGGCGCCGGTGTAGGTGGCCGGATTGCTGCGCGGGCTGCGGCCGATGGGCGACTGGTCGACCACGACGACCTTGTCGAAGTGCTCCAGGCCGGTGATGGAAAGGTGGCGACCGGGTTCGTCCTTGGACCGGTAGAAATGGCGCATGAGCGCGCGCATCAGCACCCGGTTGACAAGGGTGGACTTGCCGCTTCCCGAGGGGCCGGTGACGACGTTGAAGTAGCCGACCGGGAAGGTAGCGGTGACGTTTTGCAGATTATGCTCGGTCGCGCCATGAACCGTCAGCGCGGCTCCGTC
Organism: Prosthecobacter sp.; assembly: GCA_044345215.1. GTDB lineage: Bacteria > Verrucomicrobiota > Verrucomicrobiia > Verrucomicrobiales > Verrucomicrobiaceae > Prosthecobacter. Next base: position 12,455 of record JBIJBO010000099.1, read on the forward strand.
GAGCGCGAGGTCCGCCTGGCGCACGCCGGGGTGAGTCGGCGGCGCGATGCGCAGTCGCCCGGCCAGGTAGGCGCCGGTCAGGCTGTTGCTCTGGGCGGCGATCTCCTCGGGGCAGCCCTGGGCGACCAGGCGACCGCCGTGTTCGCCTGCAGCAGGGCCGAGTTCGACGACGTGATCGGCGGCGCGGATCAACGCCTCGTCATGCTCGACGACGAGCACCGTGTTGCCGAGGTCGCGCAGGTGTCGGAGCGTGGCGATGAGGCGTTCCGTGTCGGCCGGGTGCAGGCCGACGCTGGGTTCGTCGAGCACGTAGAGCACGCCGGCCAGGCCGGCACCGATCTGGCTGGCGAGGCGGATGCGCTGGGTTTCGCCTCCGGAGAGCGTGCCGCTTTCGCGGTCGAGCGTCAGGTAGCCGAGGCCGACCTGGTCGAGGAACTCGAGGCGCTTGAGCACTTCCTTCTGGAGGTCGGTGACATAACCCGCCTCATGCTCGGTCATGGCCAGGCCGCGCATCCAGGCCAGGGCCTCGCGGATGGCCAGGGCGCAGAAGCCATGGATCGACAAGGGCGCGGCGTCAGGACGATCGGAGGACGCCAGCGTCACCGCCAGGATCTCGCGGCGCAGGCGCCTGCCCGCGCAGTCCGGGCAGGGCAGGGGATTCATGTAGCGGGCGACCTGCGCACGCAGGGTCTCGCTCTCCGCGTTCGCGTGCAGGCGCCGCGCCTCGTGCAGCAGGCCCTCGTAG
>JBIJBO010000239.1:0-4008 GCA_044345215.1 Prosthecobacter sp.
TAACTGTTCGCCCCAATGTCGAGGCGGCGGGTGAGGTTGCGGAAACGCATGAGTAGGGGGCGGCAGGGGAAACGATTACCCTAAGGCCAGCCGGGCGGTGTCGCAAGCGCGAAGCGGGGGCGGGGGTGGAGAGTGGATTGGGGCGGCCTCTCCGCTCTTGGCTCCATGTTCCATGCTACGCAGCGGAGAGCTGATCAGACGGATCTGTCCGATCCGTCGGATGGGTCCGCCGCTGCGGCTCCCGGCTCCTGGCTCTGCGTTTTCGGCTCCAGGCTCTCCGCCCTTGCCCCGAACACCCGCGCGGTGAGGCTCCCGCAGGCGAGGGCGAAGACGGGCAGGGTGGGAGGGCACCAGACCAGGTCGGCCTGGAAGCCGAGGAAGCCGGCGACGAGGGTGAGGAAGATCCAGCCGAGACCGGTGCGCAGGGCGCGGTGGCGGCGGGTGCGGACGGCGATGCCGAGGCCGATCAGCCCGGCGAGACCGCTGGCCAGCCATTGCTCGGTTGCCGTGAACTGGCGCAGGCGCGGCAGCGCCAAGATCTGCTGGAGCGCCTGGGCGTGCAGGCGGGCGGGCGAGGTGCCATCGGCGGCCTCGATGCCGATCACGACGATGCGACCCTTGGCGAGGGCCCCGCGTTCGGCCTCGGTCGTGGTGTCGGCGAGCGCGCCGGTCATCAGCGGCAGGGCGTTGACGGTTGGCACGGCGCGGGAGGCTTCGACCTGGAAACGGCCGTCGGCGGTCAGCGGCACGTGCACGCCCTGGTTCAGGTGAACGCCGGCGCCGGGGCCGAGGCGCAGGGACTGGCTGGTGAAGGGACTCCGAGTGTGGCGGGCCAGCGCCTGGGCGAGCAGGCTTGGCACGAGGGTGTCGCCCTGGCGCCAGACGTAGGGCAGGGCGGGCGCGGCATCGGCGGGACGCAGGCCGAGTTCGGCCAGGCCGCGCAGTTCGGGGGCGGGCAGCACGGCCGGTGGGCCGGCCGCGGGCACGGTGGAGAGGTCGCCGCGGACGCGGCCGAAGGCGGGCAGAGGCAGCGCGTGCGGGCTGGTCGCCGCCGTCGGCAGGCCGATGACGACGCTGGGGAAGGGTAGCAGGGCCTCGGCGACAGCCGGTACGAAGTCCGGTGCGGGCTCGCTCCAATGCAGGGGTTCGGTCAGCACCAGAACCTCCGGGGCGTGCGCGGCCAGGCCCTTGAGCAGGGTTTGCCAGTCGATCGGCGGCGGCGGCCAGGCCGCGAACTCGTTGCGGTCGGCCTCGCGCAGGGGCACGAACACCACCTGGTCCGGCGCCTGCGCATCGGGCTGGGTGAGGCGGTCGCGGGCGTTGGCGGTAAGGAAGTCGAGGAACAGTTCGTCGATCTCCTGCAGGCGTCCGCCGCGTCGCTCCTGTTCCAGCCACCATCCGCCGGCGGCGAGGCCGAGCAGGCAGAGAACGAGGCGGAACAGGGTCATAAGCCGCCGCCTTACTCCGCTTTCAGCAACGACTCAAGCTGCGCTTCCGGCAGGCTGGACGGGTGGCCCTCCCAGACGATCTTGCCGGTTTTATCGACGATCATCGCGTGCGGGATGCCCTTGATCTGGAATTGCTCGTTGAGTTTGCCGTAGGTGTCGTGGGCGACCGTGTAGTCGATGGGCACATCCTTGGTCAAGTTGCGCACCGTCTGGCGGTCCTCCTGGGTGACGCCGATGATCTCCAGGCCGCGGGCTTTGTACTTGCCGTAGATTTCGTTGAGGTGCGGGATGCTGGTGCGGCAGGGCGTGCACCAGGTGGCCCAGAATTCCAGCACGTAGGCGCGACCCTTGAGGTCGGGCGATTTGCCGGAGTAGCGGACCTTGAGGTCGTCGATGACGGTGCCGACGTTGTCCTTGCCGGCGGTGGCATGGAGCAGGGGGACACTGGCCAGGGCCAGAGCGGCGGCGAAAAAAAGCGTCTTCATGAGGCCGATTTAACCCCGGACCGGCGGCCCTTGTCGAGGTGAATCTGCGGGTCGGGCGCGCCGGCGCGCTGCAGTTCGCCGACAAAGACGCCGAGCACCTTGTCGCCGGCGCGGCGGGCGACGGTGCCGGCGGCGATGCAGACCGGTGCCGGCTGGGGTTCGATCGGTTTCAGGACGATGCGCTCCGGCACCAGGCAGGCGATGCGTTCGACGACGACCGCCAGGCCCAGTCCCGCCTCGACGGCGCTGATCAGGCTGGTGACACCGTCGCACTCGCTGGCGACCCGGGCGTTGATGCCCTGGCTTTTGAACCAGGCCGAGAGTCCCTCCCAGTAGTCGGGATACTCGCGCTGGTTGTACACGACGAGGCGTTCGTTGTCGAGGTCGGCCGGGGTCAGGGTCCGGCGTTTGGCCAGCGGGTGATGGCGCGGCACGGCGACGCACCAGGCCTGCTGCTGGACGGTGGTCCAAGCGATGTCCGGCAGTTCGCGGTGGGGTGGCACGGTGACGATGACGTCGAGCGCGCCCTTTTGCAGGCCCTCGACCATTTCCAGGCTGCTGAGGTCGGAGAGTTCAACCCGGGCGCGCGGGTGCAGCTGGGTGAAGGCGGCCACGGCCGGCGCCAGGATGCCGGCGGTGAGCGAGGGCGAGTACCCCACGCGCACCACCTGGGCCTGGGCGGCGGCGCGCAAGCGCCGGGTCAGCTGGTCGGCGCGCTCCAGCAGGGCTGCGCCCTCGCGCTGGAGCAGTTCGCCGGCGGGCGTCAGGGAAAAGGAATGGGCGGCGCGCTCGAGCAGAGCGACGCCGAGCTCGTCCTCGAGCGACTTGATCTGCCGGCTGAGCGCCGGTTGCGTGAGGTTCAGGCGCACGGCTGCCTTGCTGATGTTGCCGTCGCCCGCGGCGGCGAGAAAGGAGCGGAGCAGGCGCAGTTCCATGGCGGCGAGCATACGCGGCGCGCAGTCTCAGGCAAACGGGACCGCATTGGCGGGCAGTGGCGGACGTGGCAGCATGCACCATGCAACGCCGATACCTGCTGCGAACCCTGCCACCTCTGGTCCTGTCCGCCGCCTGTGCCGGTCCCCACTCACCCTCCACCCCTGCGACCATGAAACTCACCCTGCGTCGATCCGCCGAACGCGGCCATGCCGACCACGGCTGGCTCGACAGCTATCACAGCTTCAGCTTTGCCGACTACTACGATCCCGCGCACATGGGCTTTCGCAGCCTGCGGGTTATCAATCAGGACGTCATCGCCCCGGGCGCCGGCTTCCCGACTCATCCGCACCGCGACATGGAGATCTTCAGCTACATCCTCTATGGGGCGCTGGAACACAAGGACAGCATGGGCAACGGCCGCGTGCTCAAGCCCGGCCAGATCCAGATGATGAGCGCCGGTCGCGGCGTCACCCACAGCGAGTTCAATCCCTCGGCCACCGAGCCCGCCAGCCTGCTGCAGATCTGGATTCGCCCCCGCCAGAACGGCCTGACACCGAGCTACACCGAGTGGCATCCCGATCCGGCCCGTGAGGCGGATCCGAAGGTGCTCCTCATCTCGCCCGACGGCCGTGACGGCAGCGCCACGATCCATCAGGATGCCGAGGTTTACCGACTGCGGCCGCAGGCCGGCACCACCGTCACCCAGGAGGTGCGGGCCGGTCGCGGGGTCTGGTTCCAGCTCATCCGCGGCCGCATCCAGGTCGGAGGCGCCGAGCTCTCGCCCGGCGATGCCTTCAGCACCGAAACCGCCGGCACGCTCACTTTGACGGCCGTCGAAGACGCCGAAGCCCTGCTGTTCGACCTCGCCTGACCCCTCATCTCCCATGAAACACCTGCCCACCCTCGCTGCCATTCTGTACAGCGAGCGCCTCAGCTTTGCCAAATGGCTCAAGGCTTGAAGGGAGTGTTGCGCTGTTCCATGTAACCTCATCCCATGAAGCTCCTCACCCCTCTCCAAGCCGGCGCTCTGGCCTTGTCCAACCGTGTGCTGATGGCCCCGCTGACGCGCTGTCGCGCCGATGCCGAGCACAACCCGACGCCGATCATGGCCGAATACTACGCCCAGCGCGCCGGAGCCG
>JBIJBO010000100.1:0-13163 GCA_044345215.1 Prosthecobacter sp.
ACCCTGCCGATGCTCTCGCGCCTGGCCACCGAGGGCATGACGCCAGCCTTCCGCGGCGCCCTCGCCAAGGGCCTGCGACTGGTGCTGTTCCTGACGCTGCCCTGCGCGATCGGGCTGTCGGTCTTCGCCCGCGAGATCCTCTCGCTCATCTTCGAGCACGGCCAGTTCACCGCCCGCGATGTCGCCATGACCGCCGGCCCGCTGCAGGCCTATGCCTTTGGCCTGGTGTTTTATTCGGCGATCAAGGTGCTGCAGCCGGCCTTTTACACGATCGACCGCCGCTTCATCCCGATGCTCGTCAGCCTCGGCATCATCCTGCTCAACCTGGCGCTCAATTACACCAGTGTCTTCGTGCTTGGCTGGGATCACACCGCGCTGGCCTGGGCGACCGCGATCGGTCTGGCCGCCAACTTCGCGACGCTCTACCTCTGCATGCGCAAGTTTGCCGGCGGTCTCGAAACGGCGCCGCTGGTGCGTTCGCTGCTGCGCCTCGGGGTCGCCGTCCTGCTCATGGCGGCGCTCTGCATCGGCGCGCGCCTGACCGTCCTGGCCGATTGGGAAACGCTGTCGTTCAGCCTGCGCGCCGCCGGGCTCGGCGGCACCATCGCGCTGGCGGCGATCCTCTACTTTTTCGTCACCCACTGCCTGCGTGTTGAGGAGGCGGGTGAATTCCTCAGCCTGCTCAGCCGTCGCTTCGGCCGATCCTAAGCCATGCGCCTGCCTCGTCACTGGCTCGTTGCCCTCGCCCTGCTGGCCCTGATCTGGGGCGCGGTGGCCGTGGTCATGCAGCGCACCGACGAACTCGTGTCCTGGCCGGGCAAGGTGCTGGGCCTGCTCGAAGACACCCCCTGGCTCGAGGGCGGCAGCGTCAGCGAGTCGGAGCGACGCCTGCACCTGCACCGGGTCATCACGAACCTGAACCGGCTGGAAGCCGCGCAGCGGCGCAGCCTGCGGGAGGACGGGCAGGAGGCGATCGACCGCTTTTTCGCCTCGCTCACTCCGGAGGAGCAGAAGGAGTACGTCAATCGCACGGTGGAACCCTACCTGAAGACCCTGGATGCCGGCCTCAAGCGCCTGCCTGAGGAGGAACGCAAGCGCCTGGTGGCACGCCTGCGTGGCGACCTGCGCAACCTGCGGGGCAACAGCGCTGACGGCGAACGTCTCAACGATCAGGACCGCGAGTTTCTCGAACTGATGATCGATGAGGACCCCGTGCTGTTTCTGCGCGAGGCGCCGCTCAAGGTGAAGATGGAACTGGCTCCGGTGCTTGAGGAGATGCAGTCGCGCCTGCAGGGGCTTCGGCGCTGAGACTCCTCACAGGCCGCCGAGTTCGCAGATGCGCCGCCACTGGTCGGCCGTCACCTCGGTGATCGACAGCCGGTTGCCGCGGCGCAGGATGAGCAGGTCGGCTAGGGCCGGGTCGGCGCGCAGGTCGTCGAGGCTGACGAAGCGTTGGAAGTCGGCCTCCCAGCGCACGTCGACCATGAGCCAGCGCGGCGCCTCGGGCTTGCTGCCGGCGTCGAAGTACTCCGAGGCGGGATCGAACTGGGTGGCGTCGGGGTAGGCCTCGCGGACGATCTTCACCACACCGGCGATCCCGGGCTGGGGGCAGCTGGAGTGGTAGAAAAAGCCGAGGTCACCGACCGCCATCTGGTCGCGCATCATGTTGCGCACCTGGTAGTTGCGCACGCCGTTCCAGGGCTCGGTTTTGCGCGGCCGCTGTTTCAGGTCGGCAAAAGAGAAGACATCGGGTTCGGATTTGAGCAACCAGTGGCGCATGAAAGGATGCTGGCGCGGCTGGTGAAGCGTGCAAGCCCGGCGTTCGGCCTGCCTTGACAACTCGCCGCCGCGGGCGATGAAGGCGCGATGAGTCAAGACGCCCTGCCCAGCCTTTCGCAGACCACGGCGCTGATCCGCGCCCGTCGCTCGGTGAAGCCGCCGGATTACGAGACCGCACGGACCGTGGCGCCGGAACTGTGGCGCGAACTGGTGGAGAACGCCACCTGGGCGCCGACGCACGGCTTGACCGAGCCCTGGCGCTTTCACGTCTTTGAAGGAGCGGCGCGTGAACGACTCGCTGAAGCCCTGCAGCAGGCCTATCGGGCCAGCACCCCGGAGCCGGAGTTCCGCGCCGACAAGTTCGACAAGCTCGCGGCCAATCCGCGCCTGGCGCCGCTGGTGATCGCGGTGGTGTTCGAACGGCGCGGCGGCGACAAGATTCCCGAGAGCGAGGAGGTCGAGGCGGTGGCCTGTGCCGTGCAGAACCTGCTGCTCAGTGCCACGGCGGCAGGCCTGGCCTCCTTCTGGTCCTCGCCGCCGGTGCTTGATGCGGTCCCGTTCAAGACCTGGCTCGGCCTGGCGGCTGAAGACCGCTGCATGGGCCTGATCTACCTCGGCTGGCCGCGCGCGGGGGTGTCGGCGCCGCGCAGCAGTCGTCTGCCGCTGCAGGAAAAACTCACCCATCACCATGACTGAATTTTTCACGACCCTTTGGCAAACGCTCGGCGGATGGTGGGAGGCGATTCCCTTCCTGGCTTCGGGCGTCTGGCTGCTCACCGGTTGCCTGCTGCTGGTCGGTCTGATCGGTTCGGTCGTGCCACTCCTGCCCGGTCCCTTCCTCATTTTTTTTGCCGGTGCCGTGCACACGCTTCTGCTGCCTGAGCAGGGGATGAGTTGGCAGGGCTTCGTCCTGCTTGGCCTGCTGCTGGTGCTGTCCTACGTCATCGACATGCTGGCCGGGGCACTGGGCGCGCGCTGGTTCGGTGCCAGTCGCTGGGGCATCGCCGGCGTTTTCGTCGGCGGCCTGGTCGGGTTGTTCTTCGCGCCCATCGGTTTCCTCGTCGGCCCGCTGGCGGGCGGCCTGGTCTTTGAACTCGTCTTCGCCAAGAAGCAGATGGCCCCCGCGGTGAAATCCACCTGGGGAACCCTGCTCGGCACCGGTGCCGGCCTGGCGGCGCGCCTGGTGCTCAGCCTGGCCATGGTGGCTGCCGTGCTGATCGACTGCTTGTGCGGATGAAGCGGCACCATTGGTTTCTGCTGCTTCTCAGCCTGCCCGCTGCGGCGCAGGAGCCTGTCCTGCGGGTCGCCCTGTCAGGTGGACCGGGAACCTACGGCTTGGAACACTGGCGCAGGGACTGGCCCGGCTGCGCCTTTGAAGGCGGCATTCGCGAGGAGCATGTGCAGCGAATCGACGACGAGACCGGCCACTGGCTACGGGTCAACTTTGCTCCCGGCGGCATCGGTCCGGAGAAGGGCGGAGCCGGCTGGCGAATGCCCTTCGGCAGGCGCGAGGCTGCCGAACTGCGCTATACAGTGCGCTTCAGCGAGCGTTTTGAGTTTGTCAAAGGGGGCAAGCTGCCCGGGCTGTGCGGCGGGCCGGAGAATGTCAGCGGCGGACGACCCGCGGACGGCCGCAACGGCTTTTCCGCGCGGCTCATGTGGCGGCGCGATGGCCGCGGCGAGGCCTATGTCTATCACATGGACCAGCCGGAGCAATACGGGCACAGTTTTGCCTTTCCCGACGACTTTCGCTTCACCACCGGGAAGCCGGTTCGGGTGCGACTGGCCGTGACCATGAACGCCCCCGGGCAACCCGATGGCTTGCTGCGTGTATGGATCACCCTGCCTGAATCGCCCGAGCGTCTTGTCGTGGAGCGCAAGGACCTGCGTTGGCGTGCTGCCGACACCTATGGAGTGGACAGTCTTTATTTTGAAACCTTTCACGGCGGCAGTGACACCACTTGGGCGCCCAGCAAACCCTGCTGGGCGGAGTTTTCTGACATCGCGGTTTTTTCCGTGCCTGACGCAGTGACACAGTAGCCGAATGGCGGCATGGGAATTCCGTAAAGGCTCAGCCGGATGGCTCATCTCCTGTTATTTCTGAGGAGATGGTGCGCGGTGCAGGGTTCGAACCTGCGACCCCCACCATGTCAAGGTGATGCTCTACCACTGAGCTAACCGCGCGAAGTTTGGGTGAGTTCGATAAGCGGGCTTGTGGCGTCAGGCAACCGGTTTTTTCAAAGTTTGAAAGGTATGGAATTCCTTTCGGGAACAGCGTTTAGTCGGTCGAATCAATGTCCGATCTTCCCCACGTTCTTGTTATCGGCTGCGGCAGTATTGGCGAGCGCCATCTACGCTGTTTTCTCAACACCCGCCGCTGCCGTGCGGCAGTTTGCGACACGAATGGACGGTTGGTTGTCGAGTTGGCAGCTCGCTACGGGGTGGCCGGCTATGACAGCCTGGAAGCGGCATCCGTCTTTCCCGCCACAGCCTGGGTGATCTGCACGCCGGCGCACACTCACCTGGCCTTGACCCGGCGCGGTCTAGAGGCGGGCGTGCACGTGCTCATTGAAAAGCCGTTGGCAACCTGTCTCGAAGGGGTGGCGGCGGTGCGCGACGCGATGGCAGCGCACCCAGCCTGCCATGTTGCGGTGGCTTACGTCTACCACGCCATGCCCTGGCTGCAGGAGATGCGGTGGGCGCTGCTTTCTGGCGAGTTTGGTCGCCCACGCCACGCCAGCCTGGTAGCGGGCCAGCACTTCCCGACCTTCCGTCCGGCCTACAAGGACATTTACTATGCCCGCCATGAAAGCGGCGGCGGGGCGATTCAGGACGCTCTCACCCACTCGGCCAACGCGATGGAATGGCTGCTCGGTCCTACCACCCGAGTTTACTGCGACGCTGCCCACCAGGTTCTGGAGGGGGTTGATGTGGAGGATACGGTCAACATTGCGGCCCGCCACGGCAGGGTTCTGACCAGCTACAGCTACAATCAGTTCCAGGCGCCGAACGAACTCGAACTGCGCGTGCATGCCGAAGGAGGCAGTTTCGCCCTTGAGGTTCACCGCCAGCGCTGGGGTTGGTTGCGCCACGGCGATGCCGACTGGAACTGGCAAACGACGCCGGCGGAGCGCGATGATCTTTTCACCTGGCAGGCCGGGGCCTTCCTCGATGGTTGCGCCGGCCTGTACTCACCACTCGCCAGTTTTGAGGATGGCGTGCAGACCCTGAAGTTCAATCTCGCGGCCCTGGAGTCCGCACGCACCGGGTGGCCGGTGCAGGTCGCATGAATGCTGAACTTCGCCTTGCCATGCTGGGCATGATTCCCGGCAATGGCCATCCCTACTCCTGGTCGGCCATCGTCAACGGCTACGATCCCGCGGCCATGGCCGACTGTCCCTATCCGGCGATTCCCGCCTACCTGGGCGCGCAGCCGCTGGAAAGCGTGCGCATTCCCGGCGTGCGCATCACCCATGTCTGGACCGACAACCCCGAGGAAGCGCCACTGGTGGCCCGCGCCTGCCGCATCGGGCATGTCGTCGCCCGACCCGAGGATGTCATTGGCGAGGTCGATGCCGTCATCATCGCCACCGACGACGGCGACGACCATGTGCGCCGCGCCCGGCCGTTTGTGGAGGCGGGCTTGCCGGTGTTTGTCGACAAGCCCCTGGCCACGAACCTGGCTGATCTGCGCCAGTTCGTGAGCTGGCAGCGTCAGGGCGCAGTGCTGCTCTCAACCAGCGGCATGCGCTACGCGCCGGAGATGCGGCTCAGTGAGGCGCAGCGCGGCGTGCTTGGCGACTTGCGCTGGATCACCAGCTTCACCTGCAAGACCTGGGAGCGGTATGGCATCCACGCGCTGGAAGCGGTGGAGCCACTGCTTGGTCCCGGCTTTCTCAGTGCGCAGACCCAGGCGCTGGCGGGCTCCGATCTCGTCCATCTCGTGCATCGTTCCGGAGTGCAGGTGACGCTGGCGGCGATCCACGACGCTTATGGCAGCTTTGGTGCGGTGCATCTCTACGGCACCGGTGGCCAGCTGCCGCTGCGCCTGACCGACACCTATGCCGCCTTCCGCGGCCAGTTGCTGGCCTGGGTCGACCTGCTGCGCACGGGCCAGCCACCGCTGCCGTTTGCGGAAACCGTCGAGCTGATGGCCGTGCTCATCGCCGGCCGCATCAGCCGCGAGCGCGGCGGTGCGCGGGTCGAACTGAATGAGGTGCTCGATGCCCTCGACGACTGATCCACAGCCGCTGCCATCTCCATTTTTCCCTGCCATGTCCTACCTCGAACGCTTTAGCCTGAGCGACAAAGTCATTCTGCTCACCGGCGGTGCCGGTCTTTATGGCCGCGGCCTGGCCGCCGATCTCGCCGCCGCCGGTGCCACCCTGGTGCTGGCCGCGCGGGACGTCGCCAAGCTGGAGACCGTGGCTGCCGAGGAGCGGGCGCGCGGGTTTCTGGTCGAGGCCGAGTCGCTTGACCAGGGCGAGGAGGCGTCCGTGCTGGCCCTGCGCGACCGCGTGCTGGCGCGGCATGGGAGGGTCGACGGACTCGTCAACAACGCCGTCGCGCGCGTGGTCAAGGGTTCGGGTGGCACGGTGGCGCAGTGGGAGGAATCGATGCGGGTCAACGCCACCGGACTGATGCTCATGCACCGCGCCTTTGGCGAGGGCATGGCGGCGCAGGGCAATGGCAGCATCGTTAACATCGGCAGCATCCAGGGCATGATTGGCCCGAGCTACGAGCTCTACGAGGGCACGGCCATGGGCGATCTGCCGCCCGACTACTTCTTTCACAAGGGCGGCATGATCAACCTGACGCGGTTTTACGCGGCCCTCTACGGACCGCGCGGCGTGCGGGTCAACTGCCTGTCGCCGGGCGGCTTTTTCAACCAACAGCCCGAGCCCTTTCTGAGTCGCTACTGCGAGCACACCCTGCTTGGCCGCATGGCCGACCCGTCCGACCTCGGTGGTGCGGTGGTCTTCCTGCTGTCCGCGGCTTCGCGCTATGTCACGGGCGTCAACCTGCCGGTTGACGGCGGCTACACGGCGAAGTGATCCGGCGGATCACTCCGCCTGGCGCAGGTAGGCAACGAGGTCGGCGACATCCTGGGCGCTGAGTCCGAGTTGGGCGGCGCTGAGCATCATGCTGCGGTCGAGTTTTTTGCGGCTGGCGATGCGGTTCGCCGGCACGAACTGGGTCTGGCCGCCCATGCTGCGAACGATGAGCACCTCGCCCTCGGCGAGCACGAGGCCGTGGATCTTGACGCCGTCCTTGGTGACGATTTCCATGCCGTCGAAGCCGTGGGCAATGTCCTTGCTCGGCTGGATGAGGGCCTGGGCGATGACCTCGGCCGGCTGGCTGAGGCCCCAGCCCTGCAGGCTTGGGCCGAACTCGACGCCCTGGTCATTGATCTGGTGGCACATGACGCAGCGCATGACCAGAGACGAGCCGCGCTTCACGTCGCCGTTGAGCTTGACGACATCCTCGACCTTGAGCGGGTTGTCCATGGCCGGCGGGATCTCGATGGTGATGAGCTTGGTCGCGTCGGGATCAAAGATGCCGCGCTTCTTCAGCTCGGCCGGGATGCCGTGGGCCGCCCAGTCCTCGGTGCTGCGCTTGATCAGCCACCACATGGCGTCGCCATGCACGGGCGAGGCCTTGTCCTCGGCGGCGGCGAGCATGGCTTCCGCGGCACCCTGTCCCGGGGTGAAGGCAAGGGTGTCGAGAGCGAGCTTGCGCTGGGCGGCGCTGAGCTGCGGGGCGAGGGCGCGTTTCAGCACGGAGCTGACCGCGGCCGGCGGGTGCAGACGCCAAGTGAGGCGGGCGAAGGCCTCGGACCAAGCGACCGGATCTTCGGCCTCATGCTCGCGCAGCAGCGTCCAGACCTCCTGCTCCTTGCCTGTGCTGCCGAGACCGAAGGCCTCCAAGTAAGAGCGGTCCTTGCCGTCGTAGCGGCGGGCGAGCTCGGCGAGCAGGTTTTTGCTTTGGGCAAAAGGCACATCGCGCAGGCTGACCGCCACCTCGCGGCGGATGGCGGCGGATTCGTCGCCGGCCATGCTGGCAAGCAGATCAAGGCCGTCGCCGGTGGCGGCACGCAGCGCGCGCAGGGCGACGAGGCGTCGGTTGGCATCCGGGTGGTCCAGATGGGTGCGCACGCGCTGGAAACCGGCCTCCCCCATCTGGGCGAGCAGGAAGATCGCGCGCGCGGTGATGTGAGGATTCGGATCTTCGAGCAGTTTCGTCACTGCGCCAACCGCCTTGCCGCCCTGCTCGCGCAGCTTCACGAAGGCGGGGTGGCGGACATTGTTGGCGGGCGAGCGCAGGGCAGTCAGGCAGCCTTCCACGGTGCGGTAATCGATCTTCGGCACGGAAGGCTTGAAGCCCTTGGGTGCGATGCGGTAGATGGTGCCGCTGCAGGTCTCGTCGAGATCCTGGTGGCCGCCGGTGCGCTTGTCGAACCAGTCGCTCACATAGATCGCGCCGTCGGCGCCGACAACCACGTCGCTGGGACGGAACTGGGTGTGGCGGTCGTCGGCGATGTTGTTGCTGCCGCCAACGAAGTCGCTGCCTTTGAAGACGCCGCTGGTGTTGCTGGTGAAGAAGTTGAAGCGCTCGAGCTTGAAGCCGGCGCCGTCGGGCTTGGGTTGGTAGCCGAAAACGGTGTTGCGGCCGGTTTCGCAGCTCAGCAGCAGGCCGTTCCAGCGTTCGCCGAGCGCGCCGTTTTCATAGTAGGCGAGGCCGGTTGGTGCGCCGCCGCCGTAGATGTCGCCGGCCGGGATGACGCCCGGATCGTCCTGGCGCCACTCGGCGGTCGGCACGCTCTGGCCGGGGCGCTTGTCGGCGCGCCACTGGCGTTTGCCGTCGGCCGAGAAGAAGCCGAAGCTGCCGCCCTCGATGAGGTGGCTGACGCGGCAGGCGGGAGGATCGTCGTTGTCGTTGAGGAACATCTCACCGAACGAGTTGGTCACGCCCTCATAGCTGTTGCGGTAATTGTGGCCGAGGATGCGCACGCGGTGGCCTGAGGGGTCCATGCTGGCGGTGAAGCCGCCAACCCAGACATGGCCGTCATCGCTCTTTTCACCGGTGTACGGATTGTTCAGGTAGGCGCCGCCAATGCGGAAGGTCTGGCCGCTCTTGTCGCTGAACAGGGCGCCGCAGTTGCCGTTGCTGAAGTACCAGCGGCCGTCGGGACCGGCATAGATGGCGTGCAGGCTGTGGTCATGCTGCGGTTGCTCGAATCCGGTGAGCAGGATCTCGCGTTTGTCGACGGCCGGATCGAATTTCAGGTCGCGGTCGACGTCGGTGTAGACGAGGATGTCGGGCGTGTTTGAGACGATGATGACGTTGTCGAAAACGGCGAGGCCCATGGCGCTTTCCAGGGCCTTCTCCCGGACGAAGACGTGCGAGCTGTCAGCCTTGCCGTCACCATCCGTGTCCTGCAGCACACGGATGGCGTCGCCCTCGCGGCTGCGGCCGCTGTGACGGCGGTAGTTGATGCCCTCGCTGACCCAGATCCGGCCGGCGGCATCGACGTCCAGGTTCACCGGATTGAACACCTGCGGCGAGGTGGCCCAGACGGTCACCTCGAGGCCCTCGGGCACTTGAAACTGGTTGGGTTCCAGATGGTCGTGCGTCACCTTGGCCGGGTCAAACCCGGGAGCCTTGAGGTCTGCCGTGAAGGCGGGTTTGCCAGGTTCGAAGTTTTTCTCGGCCTTTTTGCCAGGGCGGTTGGGCTTTTGTGCGGCGGCTGCCAGCGGCAAACCGGCAAGCAGGAGGAGGGCGAGAAAGGGGGCGACTGACATGGGCGAAACAGAACGGCGGTTCGAGGCGCATTCTTGCCATAAGCGGCGCGCCGGCGCCAGTCCGGAATCAGGCCGCCAGCACGCTGCGCACCCTGGCGAAGGCGGCAACGGCCTGCTCGAGTTCGGCGCGCGTGTGCGCCGCGCTCATCTGGGTGCGAATCCGCGCCCGTCCCTCGGGCACGACCGGGAAACTGAAGCCTACGGCGTAGACCCCGTGCTCGAGCAGGGCGGCCGAGAAACCCGCGGCGCGGGAGGCATCGCCCAACATGACGGGCACAATGGGGTGTTCGCCGGGAAGCAGGTCAAAGCCGGCTTCGGCGAGAGCGCCGCGGAAGAAGCGGGTGTTCTCGAACAGTCGCTCGCGCAGCTGCGGTTGCGAGCGGACAAGATCGAGGGCGGTGAGGGTGGCGCCGGCGATCGACGGGCAGAGGGTGTTGGAGAACAGATAGGGCCGCGAGCGCTGCCGCAGCAGGTCGATGATCTCGCGCCGGCCGCTGGTGTAGCCGCCGCTGGCGCCGCCGAGCGCCTTGCCGAGGGTGCCAGTGAGAATGTCGATGCGGCCGAGCACGCCGCAGTGCTCGTGGCTGCCTCGGCCGCCGGCACCCAGCACGCCGGTGGCATGGGAGTCGTCAACCATGACCAGCGCGCCATGGCGCTCGGCGAGGTCGCAGATCTCGCGCAGCGGCGCGATCGAGCCGTCCATCGAAAAGACGCCGTCGGTGGCGATGAGCTTGAAGCGGGCGCCGGCGGCATGGGCGGCATGAAGCCGGGCTTCGAGGTCGGCGAGGTCGCGATTGCGGTAGCGGTAGCGTTGCGCCCTGCACAGGCGGATGCCGTCGATGATCGAGGCATGGTTGAGTTCGTCGCTGATGACGGCGTCCTCGGGGCCGAGCAGGGTTTCGAACAGGCCTCCGTTGGCGTCGAAGCAGGAGGAGTACAGGATCGTGTCCCCGGTGCCGAGGAAATCGGTCAACGCCGCCTCAAGCTCCTTGTGCACGCCCTGAGTGCCGCAGATGAAGCGCACGCTGGCGAGGCCGTAGCCCCAGCGCTCAATGGAGTCGTGGGCGGCCTGGCGCACGCGCGGATCCTGGGCGAGGCCGAGGTAGTTGTTGGCGCAGAGGTTGAGCACCGGCGCGGCTTCACCGACGCGGACACGCACGCCCTGCGGCGTGCTCAGGACACGCTCGGGTTTGGCGGTGCCGTCGCCGCGGATGGACTCCAGCTGGTCGGCGAGGTGGTGGCGGAAGGCGTCGTTCATGCGGGATCGGCGGGCAGTTCCTCGAAGGGCAGGCCGTGGGCCTCGGCGACCGCGCGGTTGGTCAGGCGGCCGGCCTGGATGTTGACGCCGCCGCGCAGGGCCGGCTGACGACGGCAGGCCCCTGCCAGGCCGTGATCGGCGAGCAGCTCCACAAAGACATGGGTGACGTTGACGAGGGCCTGGGTGGCGGTGCGCGGGTAGGCGCCGGGCATGTTGGCGACGCAGTAGTGCAAGACTCCCTCCTCGGTGAAGACCGGATCGTGATGGGTCGTTGGGCGTGTCGTTTCGGCGCAGCCGCCCTGGTCGACGGCGATGTCGACGAGCACGCTGCCGGGGCGCATGAGGCGGAGCATGTCGCGACGGATGAGCTTCGGTGCGCGCGCGCCGGGCACGAGCACCGCGCCGATGAGCAGGTCGACCTGCGGCAGCAGTTCGCGCAGGTGACTCTCGTCGGAATACAGCGTGTGAGCAGTGTGCAGGGTGATGTCGAGAAAGCGCATGCGGTCGACATCGACCTCGAGGATGGTGACGTCGGCGCCGAGGCCAGTGGCCATGCGAGCAGCGTTGACCCCGGCGACGCCGCCGCCGAGCACGACGATACGGCCGGGCAGCACGCCGGGCACGCCGCCAAGCAGCGTGCCGCTGCCGCCGGCGTGGCGGGCAAGGAAGTAGCCGCCGACCAGAACCGACATGCGGCCGGCAATCTCGCTCATGGGTTCGAGCAGGGGCAGGCGGCGATTCATCTCGACGGTTTCATAGGCGAGGGCGGTGACGCCGGAGGCGAGCAGGGCCTGGGTCAGCTCGCGGTTGGCGGCCAGGTGCAGGTAGGTGAAAAGCAGCTGGCCGCGGCGCAGCAGCGGGTATTCCGAAGACAGGGGTTCCTTGACCTTGACGATGAGGTCGGCGCGCTCAAAGACCTCGGCGTGCGCGCCGGCGAGGCGGGCGCCGACGGCGGTGTAATCGGCATCGGCAAAACCCGCGCCGGCACCGGCCCCGGAACCGATGACGACCTCGTGGCCGCGTTTGATCAGTTGCCAGGCCGCCGAAGGAGTGAGGGCGACGCGGTTTTCCTGCTCTTTGATCTCCTTGGGAACACCGATGATCATGGGGCTTCGGGGGTCAGAGGGTCCAGTCGAGCACGACCTTGCCGCACTGGCCGGATTCCATGGCGGCGAAGCCCTGCTCGAACTCGCTGAAGTGGAAACGATGGGTGATGACCGGGCGGATGTCGAGACCGCTCTCGAGCATGACGCTCATCTGGTACCAGGTCTCATACATCTCGCGTCCATAGATGCCCTTGAGGGTGAGCATGTTGAAAATGACCTTGTGCCAGTTGATGGCAATGTCCGCCGGTGGAATGCCGAGCAGGGCGATCTTGCCCCCGTGGCACATGGCGTCGATGAGGCCGCGGAAGGCGGTCGCGTTGCCGCTCATTTCCAGGCCGACATCAAACCCCTCCTTCATGCCGAGCTGGCCCTGCACCGCCTCGAGGCTGCCGCTGCGGACGTCGAGGGCGACCGTCGCGCCCATGCGCCGCGCGAGGTCGAGGCGGTACGGATTGACATCGGTGACGACGACGTGGCGGGCACCGGCGTGCTTGACCACCGGGATCGCCATCAGGCCGATCGGGCCGGCGCCGGTGATCAGCACGTCCTCGCCGAGCACGCTGAAGGCGAGCGCCGTGTGCACGGCGTTGCCAAAGGGATCAAAGATCGCCGCGATCTCCTCATCGACACCTTGGCGGTGGTGCCAGACATTGGTCATCGGCACGCTGATGTATTCGGCGAAAGCGCCCGGGCGGTCGACCCCGATGCCGACCGTGTCCTTGCACAGGTGGCGTCGGCCGGCCAGGCAGTTGCGGCAGCGCCCGCAGACGACATGGCCCTCGGCACTGACGAGTTCGCCCGGGTGGAAATCGGTGACGTTGTCGCCAGTGGCGACGACCTCGCCGACAAATTCATGGCCGACGGTCATGGGCACCGGAATGGTCTTTTGGGCCCAGGCGTCCCACTGGTAGATGTGCAGGTCGGTGCCGCAGATGCCGGTCTTGCGGACCTTGATGAGCACGTCGTTGAGACCGACCTCGGGTTCCGACACGTCCTGGAGCCAGAGGCCGCGTTCGGCGCGTGCTTTGACAAGGGCTTTCATGGCGGGGCCATGCAAAACGGGATGACCGCGCTTGGCAAGCGGAATTCCGATTTAATGGAATTTAATCCAATATACAGGAAAGTCGCGCGACATGGCTCGTCTTGAACGAGGGGCGTTATTCGAGGATCACCTGCGCGATGGCCAGTTCGCGGGTGTGGCTGAGCGAGAGATGGGCG
>JBIJBO010000101.1:0-13119 GCA_044345215.1 Prosthecobacter sp.
GTCAGCTTCGACCTCGAACCGGGCGAGACCCTGGGCCTGGTTGGCGAAAGCGGCTGCGGCAAATCCACCCTGGCACGCACCATCGTCCGTCTCCTGCGGCCCACGGGCGGTCGACTGGAGTTCGAGGGCCATGACCTCACCCATGCCGGACCGCGTGCCCTGCGCCCGCTGCGCCGCGAAATGCAGATGGTCTTCCAGGACCCGGCCGAATCCCTCAACGGGCGCCACACGATCGGCCAGATCCTCGAGGAACCCTTCGCCATTCAAAACCTCGGCAGCCGCGCCGAACGCCGCGAGTGGGTGGCCGAACTGCTGCGCCGCGTCGGCCTGCCCACCGATGCCCAGAGCCGCTACCCCTTCGAGTTCTCCGGTGGCCAGCGCCAGCGCATCGGCATCGCCCGCGCCCTCGCCCTGCGGCCCAAGCTCATCGTCTGCGACGAACCCGTCTCCGCCCTCGATGTCTCGGTGCAGGCCCAGGTGCTCAACCTCCTGCTTGAGCTGCAGCGCGACTTCCGGCTCGCCTACCTCTTCATCGCCCATGACCTCGGCGTGGTTCAGCACATGAGCGACCGCGTCGCCGTCATGTACCTTGGCAAGATCGTCGAGCTGGCCCCCGCCGCCGAGCTGTATCGAAACCCGCGCCACGCCTACACCCGGGCCCTGCTCGACGCCATCCCGGTGCCCGACCCGACGAAGCGCCGCGAGCGCGAGCTGCTGCGCGGCGACGTGCCCAGCCCGATCAATCCGCCCGCCGGTTGCGCCTTCGGCCACCGCATGAAACACCCCCAATGGCAGGCCAGCGTCGGCATGGACCTGAGCCTGCGCGAGGTCAGTCCCGGCCACTGGGTCCAGCCCTGCCCCTGCTGCACTTGAGGCCGCCGGGCACCGCTCCGCTCGCGCCGCGGCCGGAGTGGACAAACGGCCCAACCCGATGAACTGCGCATGTCCCCGTTCCAACTCAGCCCCGAGTTCCACCCGCGCGGTGATCAGGCGCAGGCGATCGCCAAGCTGGTGAAATCGCTGGCGGCGGGCAACCGCCATCAGACGCTGCTTGGCGTCACGGGTTCGGGCAAGACCTTCACCATGGCCAACGTCATCGCCGAGGCCGGCCGGCCGGCGCTGGTGTTCTCCCACAACAAGACGCTCGCGGCCCAGCTCTACTCGGAGTTCAAGAACTTCTTCCCGAACAACGCGGTCGAGTACTTCGTCAGCTACTTCGACTACTACCAGCCCGAGGCCTACATCCCGCGCACCGACACCTACATCGAGAAGGACAGCAGCATCAACGACGAAATCGAGCGACTGCGCCTCTCGTCCATGGGCGCTCTCATCACCCGCCGCGATGTCATCGTCGTGGCCAGCGTCTCCTGCATCTACGGCCTCGGCTCGCCCGAGGACTACGAGGGCATGATGCTGCCCCTGCACACCGGCCAGGCGCTGTCGCGCGAAACCCTGCTGGCCCGCCTGGTCGACATGCTCTACGAGCGCAACGACATCCAGCTCAAACGCGGCTGCTTCCGCGCCCGCGGCGACGTCGTCGAGATCATCCCCGCCTACCTGGAGAGCGAGGCCATCCGCATCGAGTTCTTCGGCGACGAGATCGACCGTCTGAGTGTCGTCGACGCCCTCACCGGCCGGGTGACCCTCAAGCTGCCGACCTACACGCTCTTCCCCGCCAAGCAGTTCGTCACGCCGGGCGACAAGCTGCGCAAGGCGGTCGTCAAGATCCGCGCGGAGATGGAGGAACGGGTCGCCTGGTTTGAGAAGGAGGGCAAGCTGCTCGAGGCCCAGCGGCTGAAGATGCGCACCGAGCACGACATCGAGATGATGCAGGAGATGGGCTTCTGCCAGGGCATCGAAAACTACAGCCGCCATCTCACCGGCCGCGAACCGGGCGCGACGCCGGGCACGCTGCTCGACTTCTTCGACACGCCACCGCTCGTCTTCATCGACGAAAGCCACGCCACCCTGCCGCAGATCGGCGGCATGTACGAGGGCGACCGCTCGCGCAAGACCGTGCTCGTCGAGCACGGCTTCCGCCTGCCGAGCGCGCTCGACAACCGGCCGCTGAAGTTTCCCGAGTTCATGGACAAGGTCGGCCAGCTTGTCTACGTCAGCGCCACGCCGGCGCGCTTCGAGCTGGAAAACAGCGTCGTCGGCAACACCACCTACCTCCCGCAGGTGCGTGCCGAGGGCGGCCCCGCCACCGCCGCGCCGCTCGTGCGCGTCAGCGGCTCGGCCCAGCCGGTGGAGCAGTTCGACGTCACCACGCGCGGCCGTTCGCTTGTCGTCGAACAGGTGATCCGCCCCACCGGCCTGCTCGATCCCGTCATCACCGTCAAGCCGCTGCAGGGGCAGATCGACGAAACCATCGAGCTCTGCCGCCAGCGCATCGAGAAGGGCGAGCGCGTGCTGGTCACCACCCTGACCAAGCGCACCGCCGAGGACCTGACCGACTACCTGCGCAACCTCGACCTGCGCGTGCGCTACCTGCACAGCGACATCGACGCCATCGAGCGTGTCGAGATCCTGCGCAGCCTGCGCCGGGGCGACTGCGATGTGCTCGTCGGCATCAACCTGCTGCGCGAGGGCCTGGACCTGCCGGAAGTCAGCCTGGTGTGCATCCTCGACGCCGACAAGGAGGGCTTCCTGCGCAGCGAAACCTCGCTCATCCAGACCGCCGGCCGTGCCGCCCGCCACGTCAACGGCGAGGTCGTCCTGTTCGCCGACCTGCAGACGCGGAGCATCCAGGCCCTGCTCGCGGTCAGCGGTCGCCGCCGCCAGGTGCAGATGGAGCACAACGCCAAGCACGGCATCACCCCGCAGACCGTGCGCCGCGCGGTCCAGGAGAGCCTGCAAATCCTTGGCAAGGCGCGCGAAGTCGAGGCCAATGTCGTCCGCGAGGGTGGCGGCGATTTCGAAGTCACCGAGGTCATCCGCGAGCTCGAGGCCGAAATGGCAGAGGCGGCCACCAAGCTCGAGTTCGAGCGCGCCGCCCTGCTGCGCGATCAGATCCGCGAGCTCAAAGCCCGGGAGAGCGGCGAAGCCCCGCCCGCCAAGGCCAAACCGGTCACCTACGGCAAGCCCAAGCGCCGTTCGCGCCCGTGACCAGCCTCATCCGGCGACACTTCCCTGGCCGATAATGCATAAAACTTGTCTGCCGACCGGCGCTTCGGCTAGCGTTGAACTGCCCAGCCATGAAACACGCGCTCATTGCCCTGCTCCTGCCCGCCGTCCTGTCCGCGGAAACCCAGATCACCTGGCAGCGCCAGCAACTGCAGGCGGAGTTTTATTCCGAAGGTGCCGCGATCGGCGACATCAACGGCGACGGCCGCAACGACGTTGTCGCCGGGCCCTTCTGGTGGGAGGGGCCGGCCTTCGAGAAGAAGCACGCCTTCTACCCGCGCAAGCCGTTCAGCATCCAGGGCTACTCCGACAACTTCTTCGCCTACGTCCACGACTTCAACGCCGACCGGAAGAACGACATCCTGGTGCTTGGATTCCCGGGCAAGGAGGCGCGGCTGTACCTGAATCCCGCTGTCCACGATGACACCCCCTGGCCGATGCACCTCGTCGCCGATGTCGTCGACAACGAGTCGCCGGTGTTCACCGACATCACCGGCGACGGCAAACCGGAGATCGTCTGCAGCACGGGCGGCAAGTTCGGCTGGTTCGCCCCGAACTGGGACAAGCCCACGGAGAAATGGAATTTCGTCGCCGTGACCGACGACATGAAGGTGGCGAAGTTCACCCACGGTCTCGGCGTTGGCGATGTGAACGGCGACGGCAAAAACGACCTGCTCGAGGCCCGGCACTGGTGGGAAGCACCCAGTTCGAACAGTGAACCGGGAACGGCGAACTTCATCCAGCACAGCTTCGCGGCCGGCATCGGCGGTGGCGCCCAGATGTTCGCCTACGACTTCGATGGCAACGGCACGAACGATGTCTTCACCGCCCTCGCCGCGCATCGCTATGGCGTCGCGGTCTTCCTGCAGGCCAAGAACCCGGCACCCGGCACCGCGACCTGGCAGAAGGTCATGCTCGCCTCCGAGCAGCCGCAGGACAACGACTACGGCATCGTCTTCTCCCAGCCGCACGCCGCCGCCCTGGCCGACCTCGACGGCGACGGCGTGAAGGACATCGTCACCGGCAAGCGCTACTGGGCCCACAACGGCAAGGGCGACCCCGACGAGCGCGGCCACCGCGTGCTGTATTGGTATCAAACCAAGCGCGATGGCAAGGGCGGGGTCGAGTTCGTGCCGCACCTCGTCGATGCCAACAGCGGCGTCGGTGTCGATGTTCAGGTCGGCGACGTCAACGGCGACGCGCTGCCGGACATCGTGGTCGGCAACAAGGGCGGGGTCTATGTCTTCACCCAGCAGCGCCGCGAAATCAGCGCCGCCGAAGCGCAGGCCATGCAGCCGCGCAAGCTTTACGGCCCGGGGCTGATGCCGCAGAAGGATTACGCGACGGGCCAGCCGCCCGGGCAGGCCCTGAAAAACCTGCAGCTGCCGACCGGTTTCCAAGCCGACCTCATCGCCGCCGAACCCGACCTTGTGCAGCCCATCGCCTTCACCTTCGACGAGCGCGGCCGCATCTGGGTCATCGAGGGCAACAGCTACCCGAAACCGCGCGAGGTGGGCGCCGGCCAGGACCGCATCCGCATCCTCGAGGACCGCGATGGCGACGGCCGCTATGAGACGAAAAAGACCTTCTGCGAGGGCATCAACCTCGCCAGCGGCATTGAGCTCGGCTTCGGCGGGGTCTGGGTGGGGGCGGCGCCGTATTTGATGTTCATTCCCCGGGAAGGGGACCGCACCCTGCCGTTGAATAAGTCCCATAACTCTTATGAGACCTATCCGAAAGTCCCCGGCCTGAACTTCACCGCCTACGCCCTGCTCGACGGCTGGGGTTCACAGGACACCCACGAAACCCTCAACAGCTTCCTCTGGGGCCCCGACGGCTGGCTGTATGGCTGCCACGGCGTCTTCACCCACAGCCGGGTCGGCAAGCCCGGCACGCCGGACGAGCGACGGCAGCCGCTCAACGCCGCGGTCTGGCGCTACCATCCGGTGCGCCACGAATTCGAGATTTTTGCCCATGGCACCAGCAACCCCTGGGGACTCGATTACGACGCGCACGGCGAGTTCTTCGTCACCGCCTGCGTCATCCCGCACCTTTATCACATCGTGCCGGGCGGTCGCTACCACCGCCAGGCCGGCCAGCACTTCAATGCGCACACCTACGAGGACATCAAAACCATCGCCGACCACGCGCACTACGCCGGCACCCTGCGACCCAACATTGAGTTCAACAAGACTACCGGCGCCGGCCTGGCCAACGACGACACCAACGCGCTCGGCGGCGGCCACGCCCACTGCGGCCTGGCGATCTACCAGAGCAGCCAGTTCCCGGCGACCTACCGCAACCAACTCCTCTTCGGCAACCTGCACGGCCACCGCCTCGTCAGCAATTACACCGAGCCGAAGGCCAGCACCTACATCGGCCGGCACGGCCCGGATTTTCTGCGCGCCAACGACATGCACTTCATTCCGGTGACCCAGAAGGTCGGGCCGGATGGCGCGCTCTATGTCAGCGACTGGAGCGACCAGCAAATCTGCCACCGCGGCAGCAACGCCGTGGAGAACTGGGACCGCAGCAACGGCCGGATGTACCGGGTGAGGTATGGCGAAGGGAGCGCGGGCACTCCTGCCCGCAGCCAGGCATCGGGCGGCGAAGCCGCGAAGAGCCCAGAAGCGGACAAGAGTGTCCGCGCTCCCCTCTTTCCCGCGGCACCCTTTGACCTGGCGAAGGAGACGGATGAGAAACTCGCCCAACTCGCCGTGCAGACGGAGAACGAGTGGTTCTCACGGATGGCGCGCCGGATGTTGATGGAGAGGGCGGTCACTGAGAAGCTGGATGCCGGCTGGGCGGAAGGTCTGGCTCAACGCACGGCGAACCCGAAGCCTGCCTCCGTCCCGGCTCAATTGCGTCAACTCTGGCTCAATGCCGTTATCGCGCCAGCCGCTGACTTGCAGAACGCCAGCTTCGAAGCCTCTGTCAATGAGAGGCTTGTCGTGCAGGGGATCCGGCTTGCCACGGCCCGCCCGGATTTTGCCGATACGGACCTGCGGGTGCTTGGCGAGGCCGCGAAAACCCATTCTTCCCCCCTCATCCGCCGCGAGCTCGCCTCTGCCCTGCAGCGTCTTCCTGTCGACCAGCGCCGAGCCCTCGCCACCGCACTGCTCCAACGCGGCGAGGACAAGGACGACCCGATGATCCCGCTGCTGATCTGGTATGGCATCGAGCCCCTGGTCGGGGCCGATGCCGAGGGCGGTCTGGAACTGGCGCGGGTGTCGAAGCTGCCGAAGGTGACGCAGTTCATCTACCGTCGCCTCGGCGCCGAAGAGGCGGGGCGCACGGCCCTGCTGCGCCTCGCGGCGGCCTCAGCCGACGCGGCCGAACGCGCCTCGCTGTTGACCTCCGTGGTCGAGGCGGCGCGCGCGGGCAACAAGGTCGCCAAGCCCGCCGACTGGGACACCCTGCGCGTGAAGCTCGATGGCGCGCCGGCCGGGTTGCTGCCGGAGCTGGAGGCCTTCATGGGCATCGAATCGGCCATCGCCAGTTTCCGCGAGCGACTCACCTCGACCGCACCGGTCGACGCCCGGCTGGCGGCGCTGAAACTGCTCGTGCAACTGCGCGATGGCGATACCGCCGCCTTGTTGCATCAAATGTTAGGCAAGGCGGGGCCGGGCCATCCCGCGCTACGGCGCGCGGCCCTGCAGGCCCTGGCCACCCTGCCGGACCCGCAAACGCCGGCCGTGCTCGGCGGGCTGCTGCCGGCGCTGACGCCGGTCGAGACCAACGACGCCATCGCCACGCTCGCCACGACGCCCGAGGGTGCGAAGACCCTGCTGCTGGCGGTGAAGGAGGCCAAGGTGGCGAAGAGCCTGCTCTCGCCCTTCCTGGCCCGACAGATGGAGGCGCAGAAAAACGCCGAGGTCTCGGCCCTGCTCAAGGAGGTCTGGGGCGATCTCAACGCGCCGAAAGCGGACCTGGAACCGCGCAAGGCCAAGTTCCGCGCCCTGCTCACGCCGGCGGCTCTGGCAAAGGCCGATCCCGCCCAGGGCAAAGCCCTGTACACCGCCGTCTGCGGCACCTGCCACACGCTGTTCGGCCAGGGCGCCAAGGTCGGCCCTGATCTCACCGGCTCGAATCGCACCAACCTCGAGTACCTGCTCGACAACGTGCTCGATCCCAACGCCGTCATCGGCAAGGACTACCAGCTCAACATCTTCGAACTCGCCGATGGCCGGCTCGCCAGCGGCATCATCAAGGACGAAACCTCCGCCGCCTGGAAGGTCGCCATGCCGGGCGGCCTGGAACAGCTCATCACCAAGGCCGAGGTGAAGAAGCGCACGGTGTCGCCGGTGAGCACCATGCCCGAGGGCCTGTTCGATGCCCTGCCGCCGGAGCAGCTCGTGCATTTGGTCGCCTGGCTGCAGGGCGCCGGCGACGCCGGTGCGGCAAATGGCCGTCTTGAGGGCGAAACGCTGCCCACCAAGGCTTCGGCCGGCAAGGCCAGCCCGCAGGCGATGGGCAACTTCTCGGAAGGTCGCTGGAGCGGCGACCGCCACCTGTTCTGGACCGGCGGCAAGCCGGGCGAGACCCTGACCGTGACCTTCCCGGTGAAGGAAGCCGGCCGACGCAAGGTCCATGCCGTGCTGACGAAGGCCCCCGATTACGGACAGGTCCGTCTCACGATCAACGGCGTGGTCGCTTCGACCGTCGAGCTCGATCTCTACGACGCCAAGGTGACGAACACCGAGGAGATCCTGCTCGGCGAGTTCGATCTGAAGGCCGGCGAGCAAAAGCTGGAGATCACGATCTCCGGCGCCAATCCGAAGGCCAAGGCCGCCCGCTGGTTCGCCGCCCTGGATTACCTGCGCCTCGAGTAGGCGCGCTGGCGCCATCTGAAATCTGCAATCTGCGATTTGAAATGGGGCGCAGCCCCCTTCATCGCCACGCCCAGCGGAACAGGTTTCGGCTGTCGGCAAAGCGCGCCTCATCGGATGTGGAACCCAGGGTCGCCACGATGAGGCCGTGGCCTGCGTGCAAGCCGGTGGCCACGAGGCAGCGGCCGGCACTGGTCGTCATGCCGGTCTTGACGCCGTCGTAATTGGCAAGCTGCAGCAGCTCGTTCGTGTTCTTCCAGAGGGCCTCACGTTCCCCGCCGCCCGGCAGCCGGATCTTGGCCCGATGTTCCGTGCAGGCGACGACCTCGCGAAACAGGGCGTTCTGACGCGCCGCCAGCGTCAGGGTCACGAGGTCGCGCGCGGTCGTGGTGAAATCCGTGGCCTCACCGCCGTCGCCATAGGCGATGCGGTAGGTGGTGGCCTGCATGCCAAGGCGCCGGGCGGTGCGATTCATCTCGGCGACAAAGTTCCTGCGGGTGGCCGAGGCCTCCGTCTTGGCGCTGGCGGGGGTTTCGTCGCCGGGGGCCGCGAGGCGCGGGTGGAAGTGCTCGGCGAAGGCGTTGCCCATGTCGTTGCCCGAGGGCAGCATCAGGGCAAAGAGGCCGTCGCGCACGCGCACCTGCTCGCCCTCCTTGAGCTCGGCGGTGGAACCGTCCGTGCCGGAAGCCAGCTTGGAAACCGTCACCCATTCGTTGAGCACGCCAGGGTCCTTGTGTGCCAGCTCAAGGACGACGTAGGCGCACATGATTTTGGTCGTGCTGGCCGCCTTGCGCGGTTCGTCGGGCAAGTGCGCGGCCAGCTCGCGGCCACTGTCGAGGTCGGCGATCAGCCAGGACTGGGCGGTGACCACCGGCGGCGCGGCCAGGTCTTCAGCGGGTTTGTCGGCGGCAGCCAGGGAGACGGCGGACATGGCAAGAAAGAGGCGTGGGACAGTCAGCATGCGGGAAAAAACGTCGCCGGGCGAACCTTTTCCAGACGGATGCACTGTTGGCCGGGCTTGCGCGCGTCCGGGGCCGCTTTATGGACGCGGCATGAAGACCGCGCTCTGCCTGTTGCTGCTCGCTCTGCCCGCCGC
Organism: Prosthecobacter sp.; assembly: GCA_044345215.1. GTDB lineage: Bacteria > Verrucomicrobiota > Verrucomicrobiia > Verrucomicrobiales > Verrucomicrobiaceae > Prosthecobacter. The sequence continues at coordinate 9,052 of JBIJBO010000101.1, forward strand.
GGCGGAGCCCTTTGAGTTCCTGGTCATGGGCTGCATGCCCTACCATTTCCCAAGCGACGCCGCGCGCTTTGAAAACGTCATCGAGGCGGCCAACGCCGCGGCGCCGGCGTTCAGCGTCCACTGCGGCGACGTCAAATTCGGGCGCATGCTCAACGACGATGCCTCGCTGCTGCGGGTGAAGGCCTGGTTCGACCGCTTTGAGCAGCCCCTGGTCTATGTGCCGGGCGACAACGAATGGACCGATTCGCACACGCCGGTCGCGGGGGGCTATGACCCGCTGGAGCGACTCGCCTTCGTGCGCCGGCTATTTTATCCGGGCGAGGCGCGCAGCCTCGGCCGCACGAGCCTGCCGCTCGAGCGGCAGAGCGCGCAGGCGGACTTCGCCGACTACGTCGAGCACCAGCGCTGGCAGCGCGACGGCCTGTTCTTCGCCACCCTGCATGTCGTCGGCAGCAACAACAACCGGCGCGAGGACAATGCCGCGGCGATGGCCGAGTTCGCCGGGCGCGACCGCGCCGTGCAGGCCTGGCTGCGCGAGAGTTTTGTCGCGGCGAAGGACGCCCGGGCCCTGGTGCTGTTCCTGCAGGCCAATCCCTTCCATGAGACCCAGCATGGCGAACCGCGCGACACCGGTTTTGCGAACTTCGTGCCGGCCCTGCGCGATCAGGTGCGGGCCTATGGCAAGCCGGTCTATCTGTTTCATGCCGACAGCCATTACTTCCGCATCGACAAGCCGCTCACCTCGGCGACCGGCCGTACGCTCGAAAACTTCACCCGCATCGAGACCTTCGGTGGTCTCACCCTGCACCTGATCCGGGTGCAGGTCGATCCGGAGGCGGCCGAGCCCCTGCGCGCCTTCCCCTGGCTGCTGGAGAAAAACCGCGTCGATCCGGACACACCGGCGCCCGGCAAACCGGCGTCCAAGTGAGCCTCACGGCGCCACCGGCACCCAGAGGTGCGTCATCGCCTTTTCACCGCGCGCATTGACGTGCTCGACGCGGACCAGGTGGTCGCCGGGCTTGGCAAAGCGGTGGCTGGTGACCGCATAACCGTCCCTGGCCAGCGCCTTGGCGCTGCCGTCGGAACGGGTTTGCACCGGCGCTGTGCCATCGCCAAAGTCCCAGGTCTCGCCGCCGGTGGAGCGGAAGACGCGGACCTTGAAGGTCAGCTCGTCGCCGACCCGCACGCCGAGCGAGGGCGCATAGGTGGCGTGGATGGCCGGCGGAATTTGCGTGGGATCGGTGTCGCCAATGACCTGCACGACGGCGAAGTCGTAGCCGGCATGGCCGGTGGCGTCGGTGACCTTGAGGATCTCGCTGTATTGGCCGGGACGGTCGTAGCGGCGTTCGACGCGCGCGCCGGTGGCGGTGGTGCCGTCGGTGAAGGTCCAGGCGTGAGTGGCCACGCCGGCGGCGGCCCAGGACTTGGCTCCGTCGAGCACGAGCGGTTCGCCGACCCGGACAAAGTGGTGCGGGCGCGCCACAGCGACCACGGCCGGCTGCTGCTCGCGCAGGGCGGCCTGCCAGGCGAAGGCGTAGGCTTCCTCGGTGCCCCATTCCCCCGAGGGCTGGCGGCTCTGGATGCCGAAGTGCAGGTGCGACCAGCCGCCGCTGGCGCCCTCCTTGCCGAGCAGGCCGAGTTTCTGGCCCTGGCGCAGGCGGGTGCCGGGCTTTACGGCGCCGTCGATCGTGTGCAGGTGGCTGTAGCGGTAGAACCAGCCGCGTTCGTCGAGCAGGTAAACCACGTCGTAGCGCGGCCGCACCGGCGTGCCGATGGTGCCGGGCAGGACGGATTCGCCGACGCTGACGACCAGGCCGTCGGTGGCGGCCACCACCTCGACGAGGGCTTCGCAGCCGCCGAAATCGAGGTCGTTGTGGTAATAGATTTTCTTGCGGTCGGGGCGGTCACCGCCATCGACATAGGTGGGTTCGTTGCTGAACTGCGTGCTGCTGGCCAGCCAGCGCTGGCGGGCGGGCAGGCGAAACAGGTCCGGTTCCATCCAGGGCGAACCCTCGGGCCAGAGGCGCAGGCGGGCGTCCTTTTTCAGGCCCCAGGCATCCTGGCCGGAGTTGGCGTTGTAACCCCGGGTGACCGGGCAGTCGATCTGCACCCCGCCGAGGCTCACCGGCAAATGGTAGTTCGCGCTGTCGATCCAGCCGGTGGCGCCATTGACCTCGACCTGCACCTTGGCGGCACGCACGGCGCCACTCATCGTGTCGACCCGTTCTTCGAGGTCGAGCAGGCGCAGCATCGTGGTGCTGCCGTCGCTCAGCGTCACTTCGGCGGTCTCACCGAGAGTCAGATCGACGCTGCGGTGCAGGGGCTGGCGGGTCGGTTCCGGGAGCTTGGCGTGCAGCGTGACGGTAGCAACGAGCAGGGGCAGCAGGCGGAGCGGGGCGAACCAAAAACGCGGGGTCATGCGTCTTCAACGGCCTTCGTGGCGGGCTTCTGGCGGAGCGGGGCCGGCAACTCCCCCTTGACCTGTCCCCGCCCATGCAGCAACTTAATTGCTCTCCCAACAGACCCAACTCATTCCATGCCCGCCAAAATCTACACTGAAAAGGACGCCAGCCTGGCGCCGCTCAAAGGCAAAACCTGCGCCGTGATCGGCTTCGGCTCGCAGGGCCACGCCCACGCCCTCAACCTCAAGGAAAGCGGCGTGAATGTCATCATCGGCCTGTACCCCGGCAGCAAGAGCCGCCAGGTCGCGAAGGAGAAGGGCTTCAAGGTTTATGACACCGGTGAAGCCGTGAAGCTCGCCGACGTCATCTTCGTCGCCGTCCCGGACACCAAGATCCCGGCCTGCTACAACAAGGACATCGCTCCCAACCTGACCAAGGGCAAGACCCTGCTTTTCTCGCACGGCTTCGCGATCCATTACAAGACCATCGTGCCGCCGAAGGACGTCAACGTCATCATGGTCGCCCCGAAGGGCCCGGGCCACATCGTCCGCCGCCAGTACACCGAAGGCAAGGGCGTGCCCGCGCTGATCGCCATCCACCAGGACCCCACCAAGAAGTCGAAGCAAATCGCCCTGGCCTGGGCGCACGGCGTCGGCGGCACCCGCGGCGGCGTCATCCAGACCACCTTCAAGGAAGAAACCGAAACCGACCTGTTCGGCGAGCAGACCGTTCTTTGCGGCGGCACCAGCGCCCTCGTCCAGGCGGGCTTTGAAGTCCTCGTCGAAGCCGGCTACTCCCCCGAGATGGCCTACTTCGAGTGCCTGCACGAACTGAAGCTCATCGTCGACCTGATGAATGAGGCTGGCATCGCCGGCATGCGTTTCTCGATCTCCGAGACCGCCAAATGGGGCGACGTCAAGGTCGGTCCCAAGATCATCGACGCCAGCGTCAAGAAGCGCATGAAGGCGGCGCTCAAGGACATCCAGACCGGCAAATTTGCCAAGGAATGGGTCAAGGAGTACGAGACCGGCTACAAGACCTACAACAAGCTGCTCAAGGACGGCGAGAAGCACCCGATTGAGAAGACCGGCGCACGCCTCCGCGCGCTCATGCCCTGGATCAAGAAACGCGAAACCAAGGGCCAGCAGGCCAGCTACGAGTGATCCGCCGCGGCCTGGCCGCGACATCACGCTCCTCCGGGCGCGGGCCGCAAGGCCCGCGCCTTTTTTGTGCCGCCGCGTCAGTGCAGCGCGTGCCAGGCGAGGCTGTGGTGCTCCACCTCCGCGGCGTCGGCCTGCAGCGCCGCGGCCGCGACCCCGGCCAGGCCGATCAGCAGCGCGGCGGGAAACAGCAGGAGGAGCAGGGGCAGCAGCAGCAGGAAGGCCAGCGGTCCGAGCAGCAGCCCGAGCGCGAGCGATTCCCAGCCGACCCGGTGCAGGCTGGACGGCGGCGTGTGGCCCAGGTGCAGGGCATCCCGGCGCAGCCAGACCAGCAGGGGATGCAGGGTCCGGCGGAAAGGTCGCAGCAGGGTGGCCTGCAACCGGCGCTTCTGCCAGAGGCGGTGGAGGTTGCGGTTGATGAAGCGGGCGGGAACGTCCGCGCTGGCGGTCTGTAGAAACGAGGCCGCCTGATTCGTGTCAGGCATCGTTTTCATGGTGGAAGTACA